>NZ_JBFOCT010000022.1:0-312000 GCF_040907925.1 Aeromonas sp. s12
CGCGAATTCAACTTCGAAGTGCGACACTCGCCTATGCCGCCTGACGGTACTCTTCGAATACCTTGACAGGCTGCCTGAATCCGAGACATTTCCGAGGTCGTAGGTTGAGCCACTGCTCCGCTCTCCTGACATCCTCGTCCGTGACCTCTCTCAGGTCTGTTCCCTTTGGGATAAACTGCCTCAACAGCCCATTGCTGTTCTCGTTCAGACCGCGCTCCCACGAAGAGTAAGGGTGCGCAAAGTAAGTCTCGGCACCCAGCGCTTCCTCTATCGCCTTGTGTTCGGCAAACTCGCCGCCGTTGTCAAAGGTGATGGTATGCACCTGCTCGATGTAGGGAGTTAACATCTCGATTATCGCATCCCGCACCACCCCAGCCTGTTTGCTCGCGACCCGCTTGACCAGATAGAGCCGGCTCTTGCGCTCCACCAGGGTGACCAGTGCACCTGTGCCTTGCTTGCCCAGCACCGTGTCCGCCTCCCAATCACCGAGCCGCTCCCGGCTATCGACGATAGCCGGCCGTTCATCAATAGAGCGGGCTTCCTTGATGGGAGAACGCAGGCTGCTCGCCCCCTTGCGGTAGCGCTTGTGGCCCTGGCGCAGATGGCGGTACAACTGGCCACCCCGGGCTTTGTCGGCGGCCACATGGCGGTATATCCACTCGTGACTCACCATGAGGCCTATCTGCTTGCCCACCGCGCTTATCTGCTCCGGGCTCCACCACCAGGCGAGTGTCAGCTCGACAAACTGGATGACATCGGCAGATAGCCGAGATTTGGCCGCACTGGCCCGTCGGTGGGTGGCGTGCTGATGCGCATTGTCTGGCTGGTAGCCCTGCGGCCCGGCGTTACGACGCAGCTCCCGGTAGAGGGTGGAGCGATGAACGCCAATGGCGCGTGCGGTGGCAAGGATGGACATCCCCTGTGCGCGAAGCACCGATAACTGGTATCGTTGCCCCTCGGTCAACTGCTGATAGCTCATGGTGATACTGCTTTTACTTTGGCGAGCAGAAGGGTACCACCAATCAGCAGTTGGCCACCTCTCGCCATTCATCCATGAGTGTCGCACTTATTATCTGAATTCCCGGAAAAAGCGATTGAATAGGTTAGCCACGAGGGGGTAATAAAGTGGGGGTTAAGCAGAGAGTTAATAAAGTCTTTGTGTTTCATGGGATTGTGAATCCGTTCACAAATCATGACGTTTTTTTAAAAACATCATGTCACGCATTGCAAATTGGATTCGTTGGAGTATTGTTTTCGGTTTCATATGGTTATACTAGTTCCGGAGAAACTATTGATGTCAAAGCTACTCCTTATGGCTGCAACCTTGGTTGCAAGCAATGCGGTGATGACCACTACGGTTATTGATGTAAACGTAATGGTTCCTAAATCCATCGTTGATCAAGATGGTGCCGAAAAAGTGTTTAACACCATTCACTAGCGTGTAGCGGCTATGGACGAGTATTACACCAGTCAGCGCACCGGCATCGTCAAAAATGGCAATCCTGAGAACCTGCATTTCGAGGTGAAGCAGATCCTCGTTATGAGCGATACCGTCCTAAATCCGACTTGCAAAAGCGATTACGGTCCTGCAACCGTGCTTCTCTATGAAAAAGTCATAGCTGTCCGTGACTCTTATGGACCTAATTTTGGCATCAAAGCACCACCACTCTGGGATGGCATTTGCAACAACGAGCAAGACATTCAAGACCTGACTTTTGCTGTGCACAGCTCTGGTGCCGATATGTGGATCACCACAAAGGGCGGCCCAGATGGCAAGTTTGATGGGATGGCTTCTGCTGGCCCTGACTTCTGGGTGAGCCGTTATGACACCACCCCTGATACCTACGCACATGAAGCATTCCACCTGTTCGGCGCAGAAGATCTTTACAACCGTAAAGGTGCAGAAGGATTCTGCGACCAAGGAGGCATCTGGGCTGGTCGTCTGATGTGTGGTTACGGTGATCTGACCAAGAACAACATGTTCGGTGGCAGTCCTTCTGCCATTGATCAAGGGGATATTTACCCTTACGGTCCAAGCGAGAGGTATTTACTCCAAAACTTCTACAACAACCCTGACAGCCCTGATGCCGCTCGCCTGTTGACGATGCCTGATGGCAACCTCCGCGCTTACTACGGATGGACAAAAGGCACTGGTGCAGGCGTCATGCCGAGTGCAGACGTTGCTGATCGCACTTTCACAATGAAAGTAGACAGCACTACCCTGACTAATGCGAAGCCGTACATCGATGTTACCATCACTGCCTCTGGCACTGATGCTGCCGGTAAGCGTCTCTCTGTAGAGCTGTATAGCGAGTCTGGCAGCGCGGTTGTGGGCCAGCACTACAACGATGGTATCTCGCAACTGGTGCGCTTTGACCCGACGACTGGACAGACTGCTCTGGATGCTACGGGCAACCCGACCTACACAGTGCGCGTGACAGCGCGTGACCTAGCGTTCGTCGGTGCCAAGAGCTTTACCCTAGGCCTGCGTAGCGGTACTGGCGGTAATGTGATTACCCAGCCAATCGTTATCACTGTGCAAGGTGCCAACACTGATGATGGTCGCAACGATGGTGGTGACAACGGTGGCGGTGGTTCGACAGGACCGATCTCATTGCTGACTTTGGTTATCTGCGGGTTGGTTCGCCGGCTTAAATGTGTTGATAAGCCTTGTACCAATACCTTTTTTCATCATTATGGCAAAGTGGTCAAGCTGCGTTGGCATGGTAGGTCGCCAAAGCACCCAGATGTTATGAGTGTTGCCGAGAATAATTACGGGCGTCCCCAAAACACGAATTCCGATTAAACGATTTATTACAGTCAAGGCTCCCACCATGTCGGGAGCCTTTCTTATTTCTATCTCTCTTTGCCGGATGTGCGGAGAAGTCGGACATCATGGCGCAGGGTTAACTTGGTCGCATTTGTAGGTCTGCACTCTTGAGCTTGAAGGTACAGCCTTGCTGGATGAGCTCCTCCCGATTTGCCAGCACCAGCGGGTAGAGCAGGGGATGTTGTTGATGTTCTCCGTTATAGCTCACTTGCATCCGTTCCAGTGCATAGTGCATCAAAGGGATGCGCTGGCTGATCAATAGCTGGTTCCCCGTCATGGCATAGTCTCTGGCAATGATGGCTTGTTGTCCTTCACTGAGCCCGGGATTGGGAACGACTACTGCAGTCACCTGAGTGTTCCACTCCAGATCCTGCTCCCGGCCGTGAGGGGAGGCATCCAGTAGATCCGGTTCGCCCCGAAAACGACTCATCACAAAGTCCAGATATTCCCCTTTCTTCTCGCAGTAGGCGCGTACGTGCCAGCGGATCCCGTCATAGACCAGAGTGTGGGGCACGATATTGCGGCCACTCTGCTCCTCTGAACTGAGGGATACGTAGTCGACATCGACCCGCAGCTGGCCACGGGCCGCCTGCACCAAACCGCGCACAATCCTGGGGTCGATATGGCGGTTTGGCACATCCAGGATCTCGATATGGCCGTAGCGCAAATCCATCAGCGGCAGCGTTAACAGGCCCGCTTCATGTTGGCGCTGGTGCTGCTTTTCACGGTGTAGCAGCATCAGGTACTCATCCACTTTTCCCTCACTAAAGCGCGGGACAAAGTGCTCTGTGGGTTTGTATCCCTTCAGGCTTCTGTCATAGACCAGCCCCTCCGGTGAGTAGTGGGTCAGGTAGTGGTTGATGTCCCGCGATGCCTGTTGACGACCGATATTGAAGGCGGTCATCAAATGATTGGTGGTCAGCCGCCCTTCCCACTGCAAGACGATCTCCAGTAGACGAAAACGCAGGGTTTGATCCCAGGTGAGCTCTTTGGGTGCCATACGTGCTCCAAAATGCGACATGTTTATGTAACCAGTATCGGCATGAGTATACAGGATACATATAATGAGTCCATCTAAATGAGCGCCAAAGGAACATGTCATGAACGGGAAGCTGGTTAGTGCATACAGTCATCACGCCGCGTGCCGGATGCAGCAGCGCGGTATTGCTCCCGAGCTGGTAGAGCTGCTGCTGAGCATCGGACGTTCTTCTTATCACCAGGGACGCGAACTGGTTTATCTCGATCGCAAAAGCGTGACGATGCTGCAAGCCGGTACGGAGTGCCAGAGGAATGCTGCCAGCGGCTGCGCGGTCACTATCTGGTACTGCAAGACGGTGAGATTGTCACCGTCGGTCATAAAACCACCCACTTCAAACGCGATCGTCACTGAGGCGCTATGAACTCAAGACTGTTATCGGATCAGGCGGCCATGCCCCTGGTCAGGGGGATATATTGCCTACTGTCAGCCGAGCGAGCTAGGGAGCTGACCGTTCTGCTTGCCAAAGGCACGCGTCACCAAGAGGGTGAGACTTCACCACTGGCGGTGGTGACGGCATTGGCTATCCATGTCGAGCAACATCGGCTGGATTGCACGTCACAGCCGATCTATCTGGGGCGTGAGCAACTGATGACTGGTGCAGCCGATTTGCTGGGGGAGGATGCCAGCTTTGAAGATCAGGATGCGTTTCGTCTGTTGGCGCTGCTACTCGACAAATTGCTGCGAGGAGGGCGTGGCAGCCGTCAGGCCAAGCTGCATGGATTAACGGTAAGCGTTATGGAGCAGCGGGCGCTGGCAGCAACATCTCCAAATAGCGGTGCTGTGTTGCGTGGGAGTTGGCGTCGAAAATCACTAGATCAACTCGGCATAAGTAATTGGCTCGCAGTGGTCGAATCTGCGCTCTGGTGTTTTTGGCATAGCGAAACACTGCAAAAGGGTGAAGCACTGCTTGGTGTGTTACCGAAGGCAGATATCCGAGTGCGCATTGTATATGGCATGTTGGCAGGAGCCTTTTACCTAGGGGACTAATCGAGGTTCAGCCCATTTAGGGACGAACTGCTCCGTCACTTTAATCTCCGGATTACAGGCCTATCCTGACCGCAATCATGAGTTTTGTTGACGCAAAAAATGCCTTTATCAAGATCAGGTGCGAACAGGTCCTTAATGTGAGATAGTTTGCCCTAATTGGTATCTAGCATGAGGTCAGCGTGAGTCAGCAACTCAGCTTTGCGAGCCGCGAATTTAGTGGCAACTCCGGCATAAGTCGCACAGACACATTCATTGTTTACTTATTTGGTCTGTGTTCGGGGGCAACTATATGTGATACCGAAATAATATTCAATTGCAAAGGGGAGAGTGGTCACAGTATTTATACATTGGACACAAAGCGTTGTAGTGGTTGTGATTACGTCGGTGACTACCATCGAGGCGAGAGCATTCCTCAATGCTTAAAGTACAAAAAAAGGAGTATTTTCATGGTTATAGTGAAATTACTTCATTTGCCTGGGTTATATTTTCATCGTTTCGTCTAGAAAACTCAAAGGAGTGAAAAGTAATGATTGAAACAAAAGATAATGAAATTAAAAACACTACAGAAACCATACACTCGATTGTAAATCTGATCGAAAAAGATGTTCTTAATCCAGATGACAGTGCGGATAATATCGAGAAGGCATTGTCGATTGATTTGGTCGGCGAGAATCGCCTAAAAGTAGGTGAAGTAGTTCAGTCATTTGTACAATCCTATAGCAATAAGTTAGAAGAGACTCCAGATATAGCTTGGCTTGATAGTAAGTTTTCTCAGTATCCAACTATATGGAAAGATAGTGATGAACGAAACAAAACAGCGCTGATAATTGTTGAGTGTGTCCAGATGTTTGAGGAAGAAAAAAAGACACTTATCAAATATCGTGAGCGAGGACTATCCCGTGGTAGCTATCTTAAAACAGCCATAGAAAACGGTGCTAAGGCTCAGGGGGTTAATGATATTGGAAGTTACGCTGCCGAAATCGACAGAGCCATAGAGCAGGCAAATAATGACAATATTAAATTGATGTATAGAAGGGATGGTGAGATTAACCAATCATGGCATCTTGATGGTTTCATTGCCGAGCAACACCATGTCGAAAGTTTTAATCTGGAAGCTGCTGCACAGGGATGTAGTTACCGTGCGGAAGTACTTAAGCCAGCACCAGGTCAAACATATGGTAAGAATTCAGTCGATATAGTTATCCGAGATGGAAATGGTAAAATAGTCAAACGCTACCAGTCAAAATACGGTGCTAATGCGGACTCAACCAAAGAGCTTTTTGAGAAGGGAGACTATCGGGGGCAAAGAAAATTAGTACCAGAAGGTCAAGGGAAAGAAATCAATAACAGCACAGAAATTATTGAACATGAAGGCGTAAAGTCAAAGCCTTTATCCAAAATCGATGCCAAGGAACGTCAGCGTAAAATCCAAAAAGAGCAGGATGCCAAACAATACGAATGGAATGATGTTAATAGTAAAGCTATTGCTAAGAATATAGGGCAGAAGGCTGGTGTGGCAGCTATGTTGGCAATTGGTTTTCAAGGTGCGCGTATTCTAGGTCGACGAATCTGGAATACTCTAAGAGGGAAGGCTAACAACAGCATTGAGGAAGATGTTATAGAGTTTGCCGAAAGTGCCTTAAAGTCGGGAGTCAGCTCTGGGCTAACAGTTGCTGTAACCGGCGGTATGGTTGTTGCCTGTAGAAGTGGCTGGCTTGGAGCAACTCTAAGCCGCACACCCGCTGGCCAAATTGCAAACGCAGTATGCGTCGGGATCGAAAATGTTACAATCCTTGCAGATTTAGCATCTGGAAAAATCAGCGGCGAAGAGGCATTGGACAGAGCGGGTGATACAACTTGCAGTTTGATCGGCTCTTTGGCACTAGGCGCAGAGGGAGCAACAATAGGAGCCAAGGTAGGCTTAATACTAGGACCTATAGGCGCCGTGATAGGGGGCATTGTAGGGGGAGTTGTGGGTGGGATTGCCGGCAATTCTGTGGGACGTGCCATTTGGGAAGGTGGCAAAATTATCAGTAAATTTGTGGCTAATAGTGTTAAAACCGCTGCATCACGCCTGTTTGAAGGTTCAAAAAGTGTAGCTAATAGCATTGGTAATTTTTTCATTAGTGTTTTCTGTTAGTAATGGTGGGGTGAAATAAAAATGACAAAGACAATCAAATTTAATTTAATAGTTGATGGAAAACCGATCCGGAATTTGGATGAGCTTCGAGAGAACTTCAATATTGAGGATGTTCTTGCCTTCTATCGAAATGGCTTATTGAGTCGTTGGCTCGAATCACGAGATCTGATTGAAGAGTTTTCTGAGTTAAGAACAATATCAGAAGACGATGTAGAGGCGGCGAAAGAATTATGCAAAATTTTTCATGGTAATTTTACAAATCAACAGATTGAAATGGCCGCGTATCCATTCGCTTTTCGTCGGAAGCATATCGAGCGCCTTGAGCATCATGAAAGTTCGGATGCAAAAATAAGAGAAATTATCCGCACATACCATGAAAACTACACAAAACTTCTTTCGAGTATTGAAGAGCGAAGTGCAGACTATCCATTTATTAAGTCGGCCATAGCTGAAATATTTTCACATTACTTTGAGCTTTATATCCTTGATGCGCGTGCATTTTACGAACGCTTTATTAAAACACATCCATTAGTTATCTTGGCAGTTTTAGCTAATACGGATATGCGGCCTCACATTGCGAAAGAACTTTCGCAAGTTAAGCAAGATATTGGTAGTGCATGGCCGAATCCTGCACTACCTCACGTTCAAAGCTTTGCCGGGGTCACAGAAGGTTATTGGAAAGATTTAAAACCTGAAGGGACTAGCTATCTTATTATTCAAATGGTTAATGGGAACTTTGTACGTAACTTTGGCAAAAGTGGTGAAGAGCTAAAAGTAGATGACGTAAATGGTAAATTCCCTATCTTAGATGGTATTGACTATAAGAGCAATAGTTCAACTCATGCACTTGTTTATATGGAAGTTTAAGTATGAGCCAGGAAGATAACACTAATTTTTCGACCAAACTAGCTGCGTATGTTGCTGCTTTACGTCCAATTATTTATATAAACCATTTCGATTCCCATTCAGTTGATTCGCTTATAGCAAGTATTGCTGAGAAGGGAACTAAGATATATGAATATAATGAAGCCGGACATCATATCGATTTCTTACATAAGATTTCGGTTGGAACGCTACCCGGTTATGATAACCTGAATGGATTTCTATCAGCATTTGATGACAATGAACCAAAAAATGTTTTTTTGGTGTTAAAAGATGTGCACCGCCAGCTCCGTCCCGAAAGTGCTGATGCAGCTATCATCGCTCGACTAAAGTCAATTGCAGAGCGTACGATGTTTCGTGAAGGCGTATATGTCACTGTTTTTTTAGTATGTTCAGAACTCGTAATTCCATCTGAACTGGAAAAAATAGTTACTATTTTCGATATTCCCTTGCCAGGACCTGATGACATTGAAAGTATCATTCAAGATTACGCCAATGGATTCAATATTCCAATTACCCTTGAGGATATCAATGAATTATGCGTATCCTTTAAAGGATTGAGTGATTTCGAAATTAGGCAAATTCTTAACCTTGCTTATCAACGCTCAGGACTAATCACGGCAGCAGACAAACAGTTGATTCTTGATGAGAAGGAACAGATTATAAAAAAAACTGGTATTTTAGAAATTTTGTCCTTCAATTCTAATCTCAACGACATCGGTGGTTTGGACAACCTAAAAAGATATCTTCACAACAAATCTCATATATTCAATAATTTGGGTGAGGCTCGTCGATTTGGTATTGATATACCAAAGGGGCTTCTTATTGTTGGCATGCCTGGTTGCGGTAAAAGCTTGACTGCTAAAGCTACAGCTAGCCAGTTCAATGTACCATTGTTGCGTCTTGATGTTGGTAAATTGATGGGGAAATATGTAGGTGAGAGTGAGAATAATATGCGTCGCGCAATCAAAACTGCGGAAGCTGTATCTCCTTGTGTGCTATGGATTGATGAATTGGAAAAAGCTTTTTCGGGTCTCAGTGGGCAGAGCGGTAGTAACGATGTAACTACTAGACTGTTTGGGCAATTTTTAACGTGGCTTCAGGAAAAAGAAAGTTCTGTTTACGTGGTTGCCACATCAAACGATATCTCTGCATTGCCTCCCGAATTCTTGCGAAAGGGGCGATTCGATGAGCTTTTTTTAGTCGATCTTCCTTCAGCAGAAGAAAGGCGTCGAATTTTTGAGATACATCTTAAAAAACGTGGAAAACTTGGGGAACAAGTTGATGTACTCAAACTTCTCAAAGATACTGAGGGTTATAGTGGCGCAGACATCGAATCACTGGTGAAAGAAACGGTTGAGATAGCGTTTGTTTCTGATGATAAAACTGTGACGACTGAGAAACTAACAGCTGTAATCAAAACAACCAAGTCTATATCTATCACGCTAAAGGATAAAATTTCCCAGTTAAAAAGTATCTACGATAAGTATGATTTTCAGAAGGCAAGCATTGGCTGATCAATATCGGCCTACTATCTCAAATTTCTGAAACCAAAAGGGTGGAAAAAACGGGAGGTATTCCTCCCGTTTTTATTTGAGTATGTAAAACCTTCCGTTGTTGCCAAGTAGCATTATGCTGTTATGGAGGCTTTGCGGGGAACAGGTTCGAGGTGAGCTGCTGATGCAGACCGTTGTCAGCTGACAACGGCTGATGTTGGTCTACTGAGTTCGATTTCATTTCACCGCAAATGCACTGTTTGATACCTAGAGTGGCGTTCGTTGTTGCCCAAATCGATGCAGCTTGAATGGAACTAACTGAGGACTCGATGAGCTGATCACCACCATCCTCTTCAAGTCTGCATCATGGGCACGTCGCTTCATCCCATCACCAACTGGCCTCAATACAACAATTCTTTGATTAACCGTGGTTCACTCACCTTCTGGGTTGATACCGATGCCATGCACAACTATTTTCACCAAGACCATCACGGGCGACGGGACCGCAGCCAGCTCTACAGCGACCAGAGCATCTGCACCTTAGATGCTCAAGGGGAATTTCAACCTCACTCTGCTGGCCACTCAGGGAATACTCTACTCCTTATTCGCGTTGATGAATGTGCCGCTGTGTCTGTCGGACTATAGAGGTGCCAGCAAGCGGGTAAGCACGGTGACGGTGGCGTATCGGCAGCCATTTAAAGCAAAGGTTACCGATCAGGTATCGACTCAACCGGGCTGAAGGTGTTTGGTGAAGGCGATTGGAAGGTCAGAAAACACGGCGCCGAGAAGCGGCGAGTCAGGCAGCAAGCTGCATCTGGCAGTGGACCCCGCCACTCACAATATCGTGGCAGCACAAGTCTCGTTGGAAAATGTCCATGATACCGAGGTGTTGCCCACCTTGCTCAACCCACTGCGGCGCAAGCTGGGACGTGTTTATGAGGATGACGCCTACGACAGCAAAGCCAGCCATCAGCATATCTTGCGCAAAGGGGCGACAGCCTGTATCCCGCCTCGCAAGAATGCAGGGCTCTGGAAAAAGGGGCACCCAAGAAATGAAGCCGTGCTGGTGATGCACAAAGAAGGGCTGGCGCACTGGAAGAAGATATCAGGGTATCACCGTCGCTCACTGGCCGAGACGGCGATATATCGGTTCAAGCAGTTGCTGACGGGGAAAATCAGTCTGCGTAACTACAACGGCCAAGTGGGAGAAGTAATGGCGTATGTAAGCGCCATAAACAAACTGAACACTCAGGGTTTTTCCCGTTAGACAGCCCCGAGTGTAGCAGTCACCAAAGGCTGGGGGCAGTTGCTGCTTGGTTTGGGAAACAACGCCTATGATTGTTTTGACTTGTCTATCTGATGCTCTCGGAGACAGTTCTATAGGATCAAACACCGAAGTTGAAGTTAGTTCATCTGATTATAATTTCAGGCTTATTTTAATTTTTTTCAACTAAATCATGATGTTATTTTTGTTTTTATGGCGTCATTATTGGCATTTTTGTAGAGCATATGTTGCTCTCATTGTCTCCTGGAAGCTTCTCTCTTATCCGATTTGTTATGAAGGCGCTCACAAAATTGAGCAATCGTTTGGCTTTTGATGAAATCTATGCTGTATTATTTATTCAAAATAATGAAGATAAAGACGATGACAAACGCATACATCAGTAAAGAAGGCATGGCAGTGATATGTCTTGCAAAGTATCTCATGACGACACGGCCTGACGACCGTCTGAGGACCATAGATTCCTTGTCAGAGGAGATTGGTGTATCGGTTGGATTTATACAGAAGGCGTTTACCACGCTGGAAAATGACAAGGCTGTCAGCTTGAGTAAGCAGGGGCGTAATGGCACTTATATTCGGCAACTCGATTATCAAAAGCTTGTCCGTTACTCCGGCATCAGCCATGTGGTGTGTGCCATGCCGCTGCCTTATACAAAGCACTACGAGGGGCTGGCCAGTGGATTGAAGGCGCAACTTGGCAGCCTACCACTCTACTTTGCCCATATGCGCGGCGCTGATGTCCGTGCCGAATGCTTGAAAAAGGGTGTCTATGACCTAGCCATTATGTCCAAGCTTGCTGCTGGAACATTGGGTGGTAGCGTTAAAATCTTGGCGGATCTGGGGGCTGAGTCCTATTCACTCGAGCATCGCTTGATTTATCGGGAAAACGAATATGAGACTATCAAACGCGTGGGGGTCGATCCGGCATCTCCTGATCAGCGAATTCTGACCGAGAAGGCGTTTGCAGAAAAAGAAATTGAAATTGTCGAGATCAACTATTCCAACAGCTTGAGTTATCTCGTTTCCGGGCAGATAGATGCGGTCGTGTGGTTGCCCGAGGCCATCGATATGAATGTATCGGGGCTGTGCGAAAAATCGCTCCAGCATATTGATGAATGTCGCCAAGCATCCCAGGCGGTCATTCTTGTCGGTCGCCAGAGCCAGCATGTCAGCGAGCTAATTAGTAAGTTACTTGATGTTCATCAACTATTGGTCCATCAGCGTTTAGTAATTGAAGGGAAGTTGATACCAAGTTATTAATATTTGAATATGGAGATATGCAGTGATAGCGCGATTACAGTTACTCCGGTCAGCCGATGTGATCAGTCATGATGCATTAAACGCATGTTTAGTGGTAATGGAAGACCTCAGGGAGAGCTTTCCAGTTGGTGATGCTAACGAACAATTCCAGATGATGATTGTCCATCTGGCCAGGGCATTTGATCGGATTAAGTCAGGAACACCAATAGAGCAAGGCATGGATCCAACCCTGTTTGATGAAGTACAGGAAGATCCATTCTTCCATGATATTGATGTGCTCAACAAAAGACTGCTTGATAAAATTGATCTTGCGACAGCTCCGGAGAGTGAAAAGTCATTTATGTTGAGTAATCTTTTATCACTGCACTACTCATGTCAGGAGGGTATGTAATGTCGATTAGCCTCGATGGTTACACCTATTGTCATGAACATCTGCACATTGACCTATCTTCACAGAAAAGAGATGAAGATTGTCTTCTTGATAGTTATGCGTCGATCCGGGATGAGCTTATTGCACTCAAACAGTATGGCGTGCTTAATATCATCGAGATGACAAATCGTTTTATGGGGAGAAATCCTCATTTTATTGAAAATATAATGCATGATACCGGCATGAATATCCTGATGTCGACAGGTTATTACATCGAAGGTTTCTTCCCCGAGAAGCTATACCGTATGTCAGCTCGCGAGATATGCGGTGAGATAGTGCATGAAATCACGGTGGGTATCGATGACAGTTCACTTAAAGCTAGTGTCATTGGAGAAATTGGTAGTAGCGAGAACGCATTTACCGAAACGGAGCGAAAAGTCTTTGAAGCTGCAGCAATGGCGCATTATGAGACCGGCCGCCCAATCTCGACCCACCTTTCCATGAGCACCATGGCAAGAGAACAGGTGAAGTTATTCAAGTCGTATGCGGTCGCAATGGAAAGGGTCACTATCGGTCATTGCGATCTTAAAAATACTCTGGATGACATCTTGTGGTTGATCGAACAGGGTTGTCATGTTCAGTTTGACACTATCGGCAAGAACAGTTACTTCCCTGATTCGTCGAGAATCAACATGCTGAAAGAATTGGCTAGCAGGAATTTGTTGGATAGAGTCATGCTATCTATGGATATAACTAGAAAATCACACCTTAAAAAAAATGGAGGCCTTGGATTTTGTTATCTGGTGGAAAGTTTTATTCCACAGTTACTTGAGTCAGGTATTAGTAAAACTCAAATAGAAAAAATGTTACGTCTTACCCCTTACCACTTTTTTAAATGAGGCTGGATATAAAAATGAAAAAAATAGGGATTGCTGGATTGCAACGTGAGCAGATAAAGGCGCAGATTGAACAAGCTGCACCGGGGGAGTTTGAATGTCATATTCTCAATGACATGGATGCCGCCATGAAGGTAAAAGCGGGAGTCCTGGATTATTACATCGGGTGTTGTAATACCGGTGCTGGGGCTGCACTATCAATCGCTATCGCTATTATCGGTTATCCGAAAAGTTGCACTATTGCTAAACCTTCCATCAAAGCTAAGTCCGAAGAGGTGGAGAAGTTTATTCAAGAGGGCAAGGTGGCGTTTGGTCTTTCAGTGGAACATGTCGAACATGCCATTCCTTTATTAATTACCAAGCTTGCCGCCAATTGAGGGCACAAAAATGGACATTATTCAATTAGGGTTAGTCACTCTGTTGTGTGCCATGACAGCTCTGTTGGCCAATATGAGTGCATCGGTATTTCATGACGGAATCAGGCCGATTCTACCCCAAGTCGTCGAAGGAAATATGTCGCGGCGTGATGCGGGATCCGTGGCGTTTGGCTTGTCGATTGGTTTCGTCGCCTCAGTCGGTATTTCGTTTACGCTTTCCACTGGTCTTCTAAACCCTTGGTTGCTCTTTTTACCGACCGACATTCTTGGTGTGATGATGGCTCGGCGCTGGCAAGCCGCATTAGCTGGCGGTTTGTGGGGGATTCTGGTTGTTACCTCTCTTTCCGGTGTGAATGCTGTATTGACAGGCTTGCCTGTCGATGCGGTTGGCGCGTTAGGTGAATTGGGTACGCCAGTGATGACCGCTTTTGCACTGTTTCCGCTGCTCGCCATCTTTTATCAGTTCGGTTGGAAAGCTGGTGCTATTTCGGCTGCAGTTATTGTGCTGGCTCGGCTGGCCACGATGAAAATTACCACTATTTATCCTGAGTCCCTGCAAATTTTCGTTGGGATGATGATGCTGGTGGGGACTGCCATATACAAAGACATCAACGATAAGAAAAATGGTATCGCGCCGCCTGATATGTCGGGTATGCACAGTTTGTTTGAAGAACGCACCAAGCGCATCATGAAAAACCTGCCGTTCCTAGCTGCAACCGGTGCGCTGGTAGCTGTGGTTGTCAACGCTGGTTATTTTGCTGGTTCTGAAGTCTCTATCTATCCGCTTGCCGATGCCTACAAGTTGACCGATCCTGTCGCGCAGCAGACGGCAATCAACCAGGTTGCTCTTTCTGAATTCATGCGCGGGCTTGGGTTCGTACCTCTGATTGCGACCACTGCACTGGCCACTGGTGTATATGGTGTGGTCGGGATGACTTTTGTGTTTGTGGTTGGTTATCTCTCACCTAACGTACCTGTTGCTGCGGTGCTGGGGGCCCTGACCATTTGTGCGGAAGTATTCTTGCTGCGTCGGATCGGCCATTTCCTGGAACAATTTCCGTCTATTCGTAATGCTTCGGATAATATCCGTAATTCGATGAACACGCTGATGGAGTTTGCACTCCTGATCGGTGGGGTACTGGCGGTGATGAAAATGGGTGGGACCACCGGGATTACCATTTTCACTATCTTGTTCTTCCTCAATGAGGTGATGGGCCGTCCTGTACTAAAAATTGCTGCTCCGGCTCTCGCTGCCATATTAACTGGTGTTGCACTCAATATTTTCCATATCGTCGGAATTTTTAATATCTGACCCCAGGGTTACCCGGTTTGACAGCCTGAAAACTATCGGGCCGGGTAAGCTACATTTATAAGGTGAGCGAAGATGTTTCTTGATGCTTTGAAAAGACAAAATCCGAGATTTATAGAGTGTGCAGCTGAATTATTAAAATCCAACCAGGTTTTGCCTGACACTTATATTATTGATGTCGACCAGTTTGTTGAAAATGCGAGGGTGATCAAGAAAACTGCAGATGAGTATGGGATCACACTCTATGCGATGACGAAGCAATTTGGACGTAATCCCGTTTTAGCAAAATTGCTGATCGATGAGTTAGGTTATGATGGTATTGTCTGTGTTGATTTCAAAGAAGCACGCCATTATTCAGATCTGGGAATAAATGTTAGTCATGTTGGGCATTTGGTTCAACCACCTACTGGGATAGTCCATGAATTGGTGAGTGTCACCAAACCAGAGATTATAACCGTTTATTCTATTGAAAAGGCCAAGGAGATTTCATCTGCTGCAGTTAATGCGAATGTAGTTCAAAAGATTATGGTCAAGTTTTGTCAGCATGGTGACATTATTTATCCCAGTCAGGAGTCTGGATTTTTACTAAGTGAGCTGGATGAGGTTATCCAATCATTGTCAGCACTACCGAATATCGCTATAGCGGGGGTCACTCATTTTCCCAGCTTTCTCTATGATGAAGATAAAGATGTGACCGTGGCCACACATAATTTCAGGACAACGATGATTGCCAAAGAGCAGGCTGAGCGAATGGGTTGCCGGATAACACAGGTCAATGTTCCGTCTTCAACTAGTTGTGAAACAATACCGCTAATTGCCTCTCGAGGTGGGACGCATGGCGAACCGGGACATGCTTTGACCGGTACAATTCCATCAAATCAGAATGGGGATCAGCCAGAAAAGATTGCAATGCTTTATTTGAGCGAGATATCTCATCAGCATAACGGAAATAGTTATTGCTATGGTGGTGGATATTATCGGCGTGGACGTATTCGTGGCGCACTGGCAATGGATGGCTCAGATCCACACGGACGCTTCATGCCATTTGTGGCAGGTGATGATGGCAGCATCGATTACCACATCCAGTTGGCGGGAACGTGTCCCGTCGGCACACCCGTTATTATGGCTTTCCGCTCCCAGGTGTTTGTGACCAGGAGTGATGTTGCGCTGGTTGCAGGAATATCGACAGGGACCCCGAAAATCATCGGACTCTATGATTCGCAAGGGCGAGAGTTGTAAGGGAGGGATTATGGCAAGGTTTATTGTTGTCGTCCTCGATGGCTTTGGTATCGGCGAAATGCCGGATGTACTGGCCGAGCGACCACAGGATCACGGTGCCAATACAGCAAGAAAGCTCATTGAGCATTTTTCAGATAAACATCTGCCGACGTTGGCACGGCTTGGATTGTTGAATACGGTGTATCCCGTCAACTCAGTGATGCAACGTAGCCAGGCTGCAAACTGGGGTAAGTCAATGCTGGGCCATGAAGGGTGTGACACCTTTATGGGGCATCAAGAGATCATGGGGACCAAACCGAGAGCACCGCTACAAGCCCCCTTTAGTACATATATCGAAAAGATAGAGGCAGGGTTGATTGCCGCAGGATACCAGGTCAACCGAATATATCGCGATGCGCTTGCCCTACTGGAGGTCAACAGCTGTGTCGTGATCGGGGATAACCTTGAGGCCGAGTTGGGACAGGTTTATAACATTACAGCCAATTTGAACTTGATATCATTCGATGACGTCGTGAAAATCGGAAGAGTAGTCAGGAAATATAATGATGCTGGACGAAACATAGCGTTTGGTGGACTGATTGATTCAATGGATGACATCTATTCAGCCATAGAAACCAAACCAGATAAAAACGGAAATATAGCATTTATTGGGGTCAACGCTCCACGTTCTGGAGCCTATAATAACGGATTTAAGGTTATTCACCTTGGCTATGGAGTCGATCCATCGACACAAGTGCCACACTGTCTTAATCAGGTTGGAATCAAGACGTTCTTATATGGTAAGGTCGCCGATATCGTAGAGAATGAACACGGTGTTTCATATCCAGGAGTAGTCGATACCGATACACTGTTTGATTTATTGCTGCGGGATGTTGTTCGGAAAGATAATGCATTTTTCTGCCTCAATGTTCAGGAAACGGATCTTTCTGGTCACCAACAAAATGCTGGGCGTTACTGGAATACGCTCGAGAGAGCTGATGCCGGATTATCAAAGATATTAGACGCTATGTCCATAAGCGACCTTTTGATTGTTATGGCTGATCATGGCAACGATCCCTTTATCGGACATTCTCTTCATACAAGAGAAATGGTGCCAATATTGTTATTCAGCCATGAATTAAAGGGGCTTGAGTTAGGTGTTCGCGATACCCTATCTGATGTGGGGGCCAGTGTTGCCAAATTCTTTAATGCTCCCATGCCAGAATTTGGCTCGCCCATAAAGTTCTAGTTCGACGATATATAAACACTAATTATGTTCTTTACACATCACTTTTTATGTTGGTGAGATAGGCTTATATTATTAATCAGGAGTTGCTCGATGAAACATGGATTAAGTCTTTCATTATTAGGTAGCATATTTATTGCGACCACGGCATCTGCCTCAACTGGGGGAATGCAAGAGTTTCTCGATAGTCTCAGAAATTTTGAGTCCGGTATCAATCCGGCACTGAGTCAGTTTTACCTCGATAATCTGGATAACCCCGTTTATACCTACGCTAAGGTCACCAAGCCGGGTCGACTCGTCAGGGACTGCGCCACAGGGAGTATGGTGCAAGAGCCTACAACGATAAGGCAGTACTTTACCAAACTGGGTCTTGGCAGCATCTATAACGAAAATACCCCTCATGACCCGGGCATGTTCAAGTTGATGCAGTACAGCTCGATGAATGCGTGGGGCTTTGTCGGGTATCAGCTGGGTGAAGCGGTATTGATCGATGGAGGCTATTACAGCCCGCCGACAGTACAGATTGCAGGTAAGGAATACGACAGCTTTTATATGTTCGTGCCCGATTCGACCTGGATCGGTTGTAAAACCGAGGCGCTGGCTGAAATCCCGGGATCAGGCGGTAATCAGGTGTACGTAACGGATATTAACCGCTGGCAAGGGCATTTTATCGGAAAGAACGGGGTCAACAATTTCACCGATTTCATCAAGCCCGATAAACAGGAGTTGGTGATCCGGGATGTCATGCACTTCAACTACAAGGTCATCAGCAAGCTCCTACAAGATGCCAATATGACCTGGGCACAGGCCTTGTCGAAAAGCTGGACCGATACGGATGATAACGGGCAGCAGGTAACGGTCAAGGCAACTATGTCCGGTATCCTGGCCGCTGCTCACTTGCGTGGAGCGTGGGGAACCGCCGAGCTGTTGACCAAAGACAAGATCACGTGTGACGAGCAGGGAACTTGTATCACCAAATATGTGCATAAGTTTGGCGGTTACAACACGCTGTTTGATGTACCGGGTGACAGCGTCACTCAAGGCTCCCCTTACGATGAAGTTCTGATGGCGGGGTGGGGGAATGACACCGTTATCTTGGGGGGTGGCAAAAACCAGCTGCTACTCAATGAGCAGAAGGGCTCTATCACCACGGTTACCGACTTTGTTATCGGCAAGGATAAGATCGTGCTACGTGGCTGGTCCAGCGAATCACCTCTGGCGTCCATGGTGGTCACTCAGGGGAAAAATGGCGCTGAAATAGATGTGGCCGGACAAAAAATCATTCTGAACAACATCAATGCTGGCGATGTACTGGCCAATCCTTCACAAGTGATCATTCAGTCTATGGTGTACACGCTGGCGTGGAATTCAGGCAAGCAGGTCGTCGCCCAGTTTGACCCCAAGGTGGATCGTATCGAGGGTTCGTCGGGGATTGGGTTCAAGCATCTCAAAGCTTATGAGACTAGCTCTTCGGTGGTGATTGGTCCCCAAGCCGATGACGGCGGCATTTATGCTTCGTATGAGCTGATGGGGTTGACGTTGGCCGACCTGTCGCCTGATATGTTCCTCAACGTGACCGGCAGCTTTGATCGTCTGGGTTTTATCGTGCCGCTTGATCACAAAACCTGGGGCTGGAATATGTCGCAGGTGGTGAACAGCTTCAATCCGCAAAAAACGGTGCTGACCGTTCCAAGCAATCAGCCAGTGCCATTTTCTGCTGTAAAGTTGACTCAAAATGGTGCCAACACCGAGCTGACCTTGCTCGAGCCGTTTGCCAAGGGTGACACGAAGATCGTTATCCTGCGCAATACCGATGTGAAGAGTCTCTCTGAACGGAACTTCTCCGGCTTCAGCGGTCAGTACAAAGAGGTGACGATCGATATTCCCGTGATGTTTGACATTCGTGCTAGTGTCGTCGGCACCGGTGGCTCTATCTCTCCTGCACCGGATACTGCAGGTATTATTCAGGCAAAAGGGGGAAGTGCACTGACAGTTGCGTTCATTCCTGATCCCGGATATCGAGTGAAGAGTATCACCGTCGATGGCGCGGCCCAGCCGGTGGCGAGCGCTTATACCTTCCCCAGCTTGGCGGCCAATCACCGCCTTGAAGTGAGCTTCGAGAAGGGTAGTGCCTGTCCGGCCTCCTGGAACAGCACTCAGGTGTACAACACCGGTGACAAGGCGACCTATGTCGGCAACATCTATGAGGCCAAGTGGTGGAACATCAATAACCAGCCGGACCAAGGTGGTCCCTGGAAGCTGCTAGGCGCTTGTCAGTAAAGTGTGTGCTGACACGTGACCCTAACGCGGTCGCTTCTTATCTAAAAATTCCCGAGCATTGCTCGGGAATTTTTCTTTTGAATTTCATTCCCTTTACCCGCTGTTACTCTTGTGTCTGTCAGACGAGCTGTGTTGTGTCAGCAAATCCGCACTCTTGAGCTTGAAGGTACAGCCTTGCTGGATGAGCTCCTCCCGGTTGGCCAGTACCAGCGGGTAGAGCAGGGGATGTTGTTGATGTTCTCCGTTGTAGCTCACCTGCATCCGCTCCAATGCGTAGTGCATCAAAGGGATGCGCTGGTTAATCAACAGCTGGTTCCCTGTCATGGCATTGTCTCTGGCAATGATTGCCTGCTGACCCTCGCTGAGGCCTGGATTGGGAACGACTACCGCATGGGTGTTCCACTCCAGATCCTGCTCCCGGCCGTGAGGGGAGGCATCCAGCAGATCCGGTTCGCCGCGAAAACGACTCATCACAAAGTCCAGATATTCCCCTTTCTTCTCGCAGTAGGCACGAACGTGCCAGCGAGTCCCGTCATAGACCAGAGTGTGAGGCTCGATATTGCGGCCACATCCCCGAATAGCTGCGCCGTGGTGCGCGGCAGCTGGCGGCGAAAGTCACGCAATCAGCTGGGCCATGCCAGCTGGTTGGATGTAGTGGAGGCAGCCCTCTGGTGCTTCTGGCATGGTGACGATTTGGCAAGCGGCGAAGTGTTACTCGGTGTGCTGCTGGGCAGGGATGAGCGGGTGCGGTTGGTCTATGGACTGTTAGCCGGGGCTTTCTATCTGTCAGATCGGACAGATTGAAGCCGCGGCGCCATCGTATCCCGCCATCCTGCGGCTGATTAACCAGCCAGCTCAACCACCGGATAACAGGCATCTCCCCACAGGGTATCGGGATGGGTCATCATCAACTCGATGATCACCGGCACCAGTTTGCCGAGCAGGTTGGCACAATCCTTCAGTTGTTTGCGATTGACCGAGCTGTTCCAGGTCGCACCGCCATGAATTAGCTGGTTGCGCAGGGTATAGAGGCGGTTAAACACCACGCCCAGCAACTGTGGGGTGTTGCTGCTGGCGAGGGCCTGGTTTGCCATCTTCTTGCCTTGTGCCAGCCGCTCCTTCCACTGGGCTTCGCTTATTTTGCCGCTGTGATAATCCCAGAAGCCTTGCAGTACAAACGGGGTATCCAGCAGTATGCGGATACTGCCAGAGAACTCCTGCCAAACCAGATGCTCGATCTTTTTGTGCTCATCCAGATCGCACAGTTTCTCCAGAAAGCCTTTGAAGGTCTCCTGTTCAGAGAGGCGACGATCGTCATCGATTTCAGTGGCATAAGCCGCATTGAACGCAATCCAGAGAAAGATAAAGCGGCCATCTTCATCTTCGGCCATTTCAGCACGTTGCAGCCAGCTTAAGGCACGATGAACTCGCAGGTTGAGGTTGCTGGGAGAGTGTTCACGCAGAGTCCGGTGACGAGTTTTCAACTGTTCAAAATTCAACGACGATCTCCTTCTCAATCAGATGAATAGCCAGCTTTGACAACCAGACTCTCTGTCCTGCTGCTGGATCATCAGGTTGATGAAGAACTGGCTGGAATAGCATGTGGTGATAGCAGCGGCTACTTGCGGATGACACCCTTCAGCGTTGCAATGGCCAGCTCCACCATGGTGGCCGACGATTGTTCCAGTGGGGCATGGCGGCACTCGGGACAGGCCTCAAACCAGGTGTGGCCACGTACCATAACATCGCTCTTGGGAACAACCGTCTTGTGCCAGCCACATGTTGGGCAGCGATAAGTAGAAGGGGGTGGTTGTATCGGCATGATATCCCTCAAGCAAGTTCCATTTGGCCTAGAGTAACACGGCTCAAATTATTGCAGTGAGCTCCTTGTTCACACTCTTTAGAGTCAAAGTTGTATCCGCCTGAAAACACGACATGTGCAAAACCCCAGTATCGAAGCTGTGCGGCTGGCCCGGTATAGTCAGCCGAGTTCACATCAGAGGGGATATGCGATGAGAAACCAACACGGCTTTTGGTTAGCGACACGCCCGTTGTCATTAATCGCCCTGTTGCTGGGCCTAACGCCGCAAATCGTGTTTGCTGCAGACTGCACCTATCGGGAGAATGCGCTGGGCAATACTATTTACCAGTGTGATGATGGCAAACAGGGCACTCTGCGTGAGGATGCACTGGGCAACATCAAAGACTCGGGTACCGGCATCACCTGGCGCACCGATCCGTTGGGCAACCTCAAGGGCAGCGATGGCACCACCTACCGCAAAGACGCACTGGGCCATGTGCGCGGCAGCAATGCCAAAACCGGCGAACGGGTGACGTGGCGTGAGGATAGTCTCGGTAACCTGCGTGCCTCTGATGGCACCGTCTGCCGAACCAACGCGCTGGGGCAACTCATATGCCGTGGCGAGAGTACACCGCCAGCTTTGCTTGAAGACAAATGATGGCTTTTGCAGCAAACGGTCGGCGATCACACTGTGATGTGATATCAGGCATGGTTGCAACGGGGCCAAATGGGTAAACTTGTCGGCAATTTCTGGCTCCGTAACCGGCAAGGTTGTGAATCTCTGCCTCTTTTCGTTTTCCAGGCACCCTTGGTGTACACAGACTCTTATCGGAATACCTGACTCATGGCTATCAAGAAGAACGAACTCTACTTCTCCCTCCTGAAACAGGGGCTGATGCAGTGGTTGTTGACCGGCTGCATCCGCCTACCGCAGGAGGCATGATGGAGAGCATTAATAATCAAGTGCAGTCGGTACGCCAGTTGCTGGCCATTCCCCAACTGGCCATCCCAAGCTATCAGCGACCGTACCGCTGGGGTGCCAAGAATATCTCGGATCTCTTCAGTGATCTGGCGACCCATCAGGACAAGAGCGCCTACCGGCTGGGCTCGGTGGTGTTTCATCAGCACACCGATAGTGAGCAGGGCGAGATGCTTGATATCGTCGATGGCCAGCAACGCACCCTGACCCTGATGTTGACCGTCAAGGCGCTGATCGAGGTACTGGATAACGAAACTCGCAGTGGCAAAGAGAAGAGTATCCGGTTTCAACGTCAGGATCTGCGTGAGCTATTGCAGGCCTTGCGTGGACCTATCGATGCGTTTATGCAGCGTCAGCACTTCCCCAGCCGGGATTCGGAGTTCAACCTCAGACGCAACTATCTGGAGTTGCGTCGGCTGGTGGCCCGCCCTGAGTTTGACGAGCAGCAAATCGACTTTCTGCTCAACCGCTGTCAGGTAGTCTGCTTTGTGCTGCAGGATATCTCGGAGGCGTTCCAGTTCTTCGATTCGCAAAATGCCCGGGGGCGCGATCTGGCTCCTCACGATCTGCTCAAGGCATTTCACCTGCGCGAGTTTGCCGACCATGAGGCCAACCTCAAGGCCGAGGCCGTCGCCCATTGGGAGTACCTGCCAAGCGACGAGCTGGCCAATCTGTTCGCTCTCTATCTCTATCGGGTACGCCAGTGGGCCGAGGGCAAGTCGGCCCGCTACTTTGGCAAGGGGGAGGTGGATCTCTTCAAGGGGGTCAACCTAGATCGGGTAGGGCACTTCCCTTACGTGGAGTCGCTGCGTATCGCCCACCACTTTGTCGATGAGTACAACAGCCAGTACCAGCGCAAGATTGACGGCCAGCGCATGACGTTTCCCTTTCATCTCGACCAGATGATCATCAATGGTCGGCGCTTTTTCGAGATGGCCGAGTACTACCAGACGCGGGTCGCCGCCATCGTGGCCGAGGAGTCTGATTCCGGCAAAACGCAATCAGCCACCCTGCTCGGCGAAACGCTGACGCCGATGGCCAGCAAGGTGCTCTCGACCCTGGGCAGCTACGAGCGTCGCCACCGCACCGGGGATCGTTATGTGCGGGCCATGTTCGACTGCGCCCTGATCTTCTATATCGACAAGTTCGGCAGCCAGGGGCTGTCACTGGCCATCGAGAAGTGCTTTATCTGGGCCTATCGCTGCCGTATTCGCCAGCAGGTGGTGCAACTGGCGACCATGGATAACTACGTGCTGGAGCACAATCTGATCCGTGCCATTCGTGATGCCCGTCTGCCGGGAGACCTGCACGGCTTCCCTTTGCCTAGCATGAGCAGTCGAGAGAACAAGAACAATCGCAACGGCGCCGAAGATGAACTGGTCGGGCTGTTTCGGGAGATGAAATATTATGAGTGATGCAGGCGTTTGCCCCTTTTCCATCCGTGCACTGCTCGAAGACAGCGCCCGCTATCTGGTGCCCATGTACCAGCGCAACTATGCCTGGGGCGAGGGAGAGATCACCCAACTGCTGCAGGATGTGCTGGATTATCAGCAAAAATCGGTCGGAGCCAAGGAACAGCAAACCTACTATATCGGCACCTTGGTGGTGTTTGCCCGGGACGATGGCAGTTTCGAGGTAATCGATGGTCAGCAGCGCTTTACTACCCTCTCTTTGCTGGCCAATTGGCTCAAACACCACGCGAAAGATTCGGTGGATATGAGCTGGTATCAGACCATCAACCTCGCTTTTGAGAGTCGCCCGATATCGAGTCATACCTTCGAGCGCTTGTGGCAGGGTGTTGCCCCCCACGATTTGCGGGGGAGTGCCTTCAATGAAGGTCTGGTGAACGGTTTTGAATTGATTGGCAAGGCAATGGCGGATCTTGGTTTGGTGGGGGCTAAACTGACAGCCTTTTGTGACTACCTCTTCACGCATGTGCAGGTCTCTCGTATTGAGGTACCCAAGGATACCGATCTCAATCACTTCTTCGAGGCGATGAACAATCGCGGCGAGCAGTTGGAAAAGCATGAAGTGATCAAGGCGCGGCTGATGGAGACGCTGAACCAGATACCCGAGGAAGAGCATCGTCGCCAAAGTATTCATATCCTGACCCGGGTATGGGATGCCTGCGCCAATATGGAGCGCTATATCCAGTACGGCTTTACCCCGCAAGAGCGCCACCGTCTGTTTGGTGAGAGCGACTGGGGCCAGTTTGTGCCCCGTGATTTTGCCCATCTGCTTGATCTGCTAGGGTCCCCTAACACGGCCAACGCTGCCGATAAAAACGGGGCCACTGCCGCTAGCCAGGGGCGCACCTTGTTGGCCATTTTGCAGGATGACAAGCTCGATGGTGAGCAGACGGTGGAGGAGGAGAGCGCAGGCTCCGAACGCTTTAACAGCGTCATCAACTTCTCCAACTTCTTGCTCCATGTGCTGCGACTCGTTAGCCGCGACCCGGGCGATACGGAGGGGGTGCCGCTTGATGATAAACAACTGGTTGATCAGTTTGAGATCCGAGTGATAAGGCAACCGGATCCAGTAGCGGCAGTTAAGCGTTTTATCTATGGCCTGTTAAAGAGCAAGTATCTGTTTGATCAGTTCATCATCAAGCGCGAGTTTGCCGATGGCAAGGATGGTTGGAGTCTGAAGCGGCTGCACTGGTATTCGGAAAAGAGCGTCAGTTACATCAATACCTTTGACAAGGATGAAAATGAGAATGGTTTCTCTGGTGTTAACCGGCGGATCCTGATGTTGCTGTCTGCGTTTCATGTGTCGACCCCGACCCTGGTTTACAAACATTGGCTGAATGGTGCACTGAGATATCTGTTCGACAATTGTCACCCTGATCAACCGGTAGAGGCAGGGGCTTATCTGTCCTATCTGGAGAGTCAGGCTCGCCGCTTTGTCTTCCAGCGCTTTTTGGCGCCGGGTGAAGGGGCTTCCTATTACCAGATGCTCTACCTTGATAATGCCCTGTTGCCCGCGATCAATGTGGATGAGAGCTGGCACAAGGTGATTACATCCAAACTTCGCTTCGGTCATATCGAGAACAACTTTGTCTTCAACTTCCTCGACTATCTGCTGTGGGTACGAGATCGGAATTGCGACAAAGTTGCTGGCCCCTTTGAGTTCACTTTCCGCAGCTCGGTGGAGCACTTCTCACCCCAGCATCCGATGGATGGCTATAAACCGGTTGAGCAGAGTGCACTCCATTCGTTTGGCAACCTTTGCCTTATCAGCCACAGCAAGAACTCGCGCTTGAGTAACTTCCAGCCGCAACAGAAGCAGGAGCACTTTGAAGCGAGCCTTGCCAACAACCAGATTGATAGCCTCAAGTTGCTCGCAATGATCAGGCTTATGAAAGAGAAGGGTCGCTGGCAGGAGGATGAGATAGCTGAGCATCAAAAGCAGATGTTGCAAGTGTTGTTATCCAGCCAGATTGTGCAATAAGAGGCTATTTGGCCGACTATCAACTAGTGATAGCTGTAGTGGTCAACTAAATCCGGACACTTGGTTAGGCCGAGCTTCGGCTTTTGCTGGCGGTATCCCGTCATTGTGTTGATGTGGACGCCGCCAGTTGTAGTAATCCATCAGGTAGTAACTGATATCCCGCTTCGCCTCTCGCAAGCTCATATATCCCATAGCCGGGAGCCACTCTGACTTCAGGCTCCTGAAAAGTCGCTCCATCGGGGCGTTATCCCAGCAGTTTCCACGCCGACTCATGCTCTGGGTCATACGATAGCGCCACAGTCGTTGCCGAAATGCCCGGCTGCCATATTGGCTGCCTTGGTCAGAGTGAAACAGCACGCCTGACGGACAACCCCGCAGCTGATAGGCCATCTCCAGTGCTTTGATTGCCAATTCTGCATCAGGTTTATCAGACATCGCCCAGCCCACGACCCGCTGGGTGTGCAGGTCAAGCACCGCTGCCAGGTAATGCCAACGACCACCGGCCCAGACGTAGGTGATATCGCCACACCACACCTGATTGGGTTGCTGGACATCAAATTCGCGAGCCAGCAGATTGGGAATATCCGGTCGTTCAGACCGCGCGACCTGATAGCGATGAGCGCCCGGTTGCTTGGATGCCAGCCCGGCTTCCTTCATCAGGTTACGTACTTTGAATCGGCCAATCTGATACCCCAACTCCCGCATCATCGACATCAAGGCACGGCTGCCCGCTGAGTCCCGGCTTTCTTTGAACAAACGGCGCAACTCACAGCGCTGCTGCATACGCTCACGGTTAATCGTCCGCCATCAAGAGAGCAGTCGCCTTTTTTAGTATGTCCTTTTCACGTTCGAGCCGGTTGATACGGGCTTCCAGCTCCTGAATTTTTTGCTGCTCCGGAGTCAGTGCTTTTCCGATGGGGGTTGTACCACAGCGTTCGGATTGCAGTTGCTGAACCCAGCGGCGCAGTACGGTTTCACCGACATCCAGTGAACGGCTTGCTTCGGGGACAGAATATCCCTGGTCGAGCACCAGGGATGCGGCTTCGAGTTTGAATTCGGCAGTAAATGAGCGACGTAATCTTGTCATTGGACACCTCAGGTCATGGTGGCGACTGTACCACCTAAAATGGTGTCCGGGATGATTAGACCACTACACATATCCGCTGGTTATAAGGGGTATAACCAGCGTGTGACAGCGGGAGCCTTTAGACTGCAGGCCTCAAAACAGCAATTTTGCAGGTGGTGCAGTTATGGTGATTACTCAGGGTCCACAGTTCAACGGCAAGGCATCCAAGCGGATGCATGTGATGGCCAAACCTATCGGGGCCGTGTGTAACATCGACTGTACCTACTGCTACTACCTCAGCAAGCAGGATCTGCTGGAATACAAGAAGGGGTGTTCGCCCCAGATGGATGAGCAGACCCTTGAGACCTATATCCGTCAATATATCGAGGGGCAGAATACCCCCGAGATCATCTTCTCCTGGCAGGGGGGCGAGCCGACGTTGCTCGGGCTCGACTATTTTCGCAAAGTGGTCGAGTTGCAGCGCAAATACCAGCCGCAAGGGGTGGTGATTGCCAACGACCTGCAGACCAACGGCATCTTGCTCAACGATGAGTGGTGTGAATTTCTGGCCGCCAACAACTTTCTCATCGGTTTGAGCATCGATGGCCCCGAGCTGCTGCACAACGCCTATCGGGTCAACCGAGCCGGGCGCGGTACCTTCAATCAGGTGATGACGGCGGTGGCGTTGCTGCATAAATACAAGGTGAAGTTTGCCACCCTGACCAGCGTCAACAACCTCACCAGCAAGAATGCGCTGGAGGTTTATCGCTTCCTGCGTGATGAGGTGAAGTCGCCCCAGATGCAGTTTATCCCCATCGTCGAGCAGAAGAGTTTTCGCACCACCGCGCCCCAGACCTGGCAACCGCAGGAGCAACTCAAGCAGGGGGACAAGCGCCTCAATCCCTGGCACAAAAATTCGGTGGTCGAGCCCTGGTGCGTCTCGGCCGAGGGGTGGGGGGATTTTCTCATCACCATTTTCGATGAGTGGGTGCAGCGGGATCTGGGACGGGTCTTCGTGCAATATTTCGAGGCGAGTGTCGAGACCTGGATGGGACGCAAGAACCCCCTCTGTACCTTGGGGGAGATCTGCGGCAAGGGGCTGGCGATGGAGCCCAACGGCGATGTGTTTGCCTGTGACCACTATGTCTATCCCAAGTACAAGATCGGCAATATCCACCATCAGCCGCTCAGTGAGCTGGCGTATTCGCCCGCCCAGCAAGCGTTCGGCTTTGCCAAATCGCGCAGCCTGACCCGCCAGTGCCAGCAGTGTGACTACCAGTTTGCCTGCTATGGGGAGTGCCCGAAGAACCGCTTTATTCGCACCCACGAAGGGGAGGCAGGTCTGAATTACCTCTGTGCCGGTTGGTACAAGTTTTTCAGCCATATCGATCAGTCGATGGCCTATATCCTGCGCCGTGCCGGTTATCCGGTGGCCCATGGCAAGTATCGAGATGCGGTGATGAATAATGGCGTCATGACACATGGTCAGAGGAAATAAGCGATGCAGAGCATGTTGAGTCGCCACGAGTTTCGTCACACCCGCTCCGGCACCATGGGCTCCTTGTGGCTGGCCCTTGGCATGACCCTGTCTGGCGCAGCGCTGGCGGTAGCCAGCCCTGAGCCGCCGGTCACCACATCAGCGAATGGGGCACTCACCGCATCCGTGTCAGTCACTGCACCCTCAGCCGCCCAGATCCAGCAGTGGGCCTACAGTGCGCAGGATATCTCCCTGCCAGCGGTGGAGCGGGCCGATGCCCTGCGCCAGCTGGCGGCTTATCCGAACCAGAACAGTCTGGTGGCGGTGGCCAGAAGCCTGCGTGATGAGCACGCATTGGTGCGCGAAGCGGCGGTGATTGCCGCCGATCCCTATCAGTTTGTGCACCGCTGGCGACTGCTCTCACCGCTGCTGGCTGACAGCAGTGCCGCGGTTCGCCGCGCCGTTACCCTCAATCTGGCTCGCGATTATGGCGCCATGAATGAGGAGCAACTGAGCGCCATTGGCCAGCCGCTGGCGGAGTTGAGCGAGTATCTCACCCGGCAGCAGGACCCTGCGCAGCAGCTGGTGCAGGCAGATCTCTATCGCTGGACCCGGCAGTGGGACAAGGCGCAGGCAAGCTACGAACAACTGCTGGCCAATCAGCCCGATAATCCCCTAGTCTGGCTTGCTCTCTCTGACAACTTGCGGGCCCAGCAACGGGATGCCGAGGCACTGGTCTTGCTCAACAAGGGGATTCTTGCGCTGCCACAGAATGCCAACCTCCATTACGCCAAGGCGCTGACCCAGGTGCGCCTCGATCAGAAGAGCGAAGCGGCAGTCACCATGGCACAGGCGGCGGAGCTCGCTGGCAATAACAGCTACTTCTGGTATCTCAACGGGGTGCTGCAAGAGCCGCTGGATCTCGAGAAAGCCATCGGCTCGTTCGAGCTGGCCTACCGGATCTCCGGCGCGCCGGAGCAGCTCTATGCGGTGTGCGATATCTACCTTCGCCACGATAACCCCAAGAGCAACGCCTGCATGAGTGAACTTGGCAAGATAGCGCCCCCCGAGGTGCTGGCCGAGCTCAATAGCAAGCGCGCGAGCAAGACGAGCACGCCGCCGGTTTCCGCTGGCCAGTGATGGCTGCCACTTCTCTTACTGCACAGGTCAGGTTATGACGATCATACCGTTCAAATGCGCAATTCCGTTGCTGGCGACCACCCTGCTGGTGGCTGGCTGCACCCTCTCGGTCAAACAGGGCAACCAGCCGCTCCATCCGCTGCGACAGAAGATTGAAGCGGACATGGTGCTGGTGGAAGGGGGCCGTTTTGAGATGGGCTCCAACGACCCTAGTGCCAAAGCGAGCGAAGGGCCACAGCATACGGTCTCGCTCAACAGCTTCTACATGGCAAAATTCGAGGTGACCCAGGCCCTGTTCGAGGCGGTGATGGGCCCCTCCATCAGCTATTTCCAGGCGCCGGATGTACCGGTCAACAACCTCAGCTGGCAACAGGCCAATCTGTTTGTGACAAGGCTCAATGAGTTGACCGGCGCTCACTACCGCCTGCCCACCGAAGCTGAGTGGGAGTATGCAGCCCGGGGTGGCAAGCTGAGTAAAGGCTATCGTTACAGCGGCTCCGATCAGATTGATGAAGTGGCCTGGTACAGCGGCAACGCCAAGAATCGCGCCTATCCGGTGGGGCTGAAAAAGCCCAACGAGCTGGGGCTATACGACATGACCGGCAATGTGGGGGAGTTTGTGGCTGATGCCTATGAAGAGACCTTCTATCGCCACAGTCCTCAAGAGAACCCTAACAATGCCCTGGAGAGCAAGAGCCACCTCGCCCATAAGTCGGTGCGAGGCGGCAGCTACGCCTATGAGGCTGAATTGTCTGAAAATTTCCGGCGTGATTTCGCCAGCCAGTCGGTGATGATGGCTGACATGGGATTGCGACTGGTGCGTGATACCCGTTAGGGCTGATCGATGGAGGTGGTCAGCCCCAGCTCGCTGACCACATCGAACAACTGCTGGCGCAGCCAGCGGTGGCCCGCCTCGGTGGTCCGGCTGGGGTGCCAGATGGCCGACAGGCTGAATACTGATTCCTCGAAGGGGAAGGGGAGTACCCGCACATCATACATGCCGGCAAAGGTATTTATGATGGAGGTGGGCAAAACTCCGATGATCTCGCTGCACGCAATGATGGGCAGCATCTCCATGGCGGTCGGCACCCGTACCACGATATTGCGGTTGGCCATTTGCGGCAGGTGCTCGGCGGTGATCATGCTGCCTCTGACCTGCCACTGGGCCAACGCCACATGCTCCTCGGTAAAATAGGCCTCCACCGTCAAGTTGCTGCCCAGTCGCGGGTGGTTGCTGGCACACACCACCTTCACCTGCTCGCCATAGAGCACCTCGCTCTTGAGCATGCTGCGCCCGCTCTGGGTCATGTCGATGATGAGATCATAACGCTGCATCCGCAGGTCACTCTCCATATCCTCGGTAAAGAGGGGATGCACCTCGAGCGAAATACCTGGGGCGTGTGCCCGGATCTTGCACAGCAGCGCCGGGACCAGTTGGGCACTGACCAGTCTGACACAAGCGATGGAGAAAACTCGCTGGGAAGTGCGCGGATTGAAGGTGCGCGAGGTCGAGAGGGTCGAGCTGAAGTTTTTCAGCGCGGCCGCCATCGCCGGATAGATGTCGATGGCAAACGAGGTGGGCTCCATCCCCACGACCTTGCGATTAAACAGAGGATCACCGTAGATCTCCCGCAGTCGCTTGAGGGCCTTGCTGACGGCGGGTTGGCTGATCTCCATGCGTGTCGCCGCCCGGGATAGGCTGCGCTCTTCATAGATGGCGACAAAGATCGGGATCAGGTTCAGCTCGGTACTTCTGATGTCTAACAAGAGAGGCCTCGTTACATGCTCGTGGAAAAATCACACTGCCTTGGCACTGCCGGGTAGCCGGAGGGGAGAACCTGCCACACCAGTCAGGTGGCGTGGCAGCCAGCTGGTATCCCACTTTGGCAGTGTAATGAAGTGGGAAAAGTGGGACAACCAGTGCAGGGGTTGGTTGCTGCGTGGCGCACTTTATTTATCTGTTTGCGTTGCTGGATGACTGATCCGCTGAGGTCGGTTTGCCAGTCAGGGGGGGCAATTCCGGCAGGGCCGCTTGCCAGCCGACAATGTGGCCCAACTGTGAGCGGATGTTGCCATGACTGGTGCCCCGTCGCCTTTGCAGGCGCACCAGCAGGCGCCAGCCCATCCTGAGCGCATCAGCCCGATCAAGGGGGTCTTGCTGGAATACAACCTGTTGTTGCTGCCAAACCGGATCGGAACTGACACGACTAAGTTCCAGCCAACCCCTCTTGGCCCGCAGATAGCGATAGGCCAGTACCCGCACCGCCCCCCACTGCCTGCTCCAGATGGCGACCCCATATTGCCAGCCGAGCGGGCGAGGGTGGTGACGGTAGTAACGGGCCATAGCCTGGAGCGCCAGCACCAGCAGGGCTACACCACCGGCTACTCCAAGCAACCGATGCCAGTAGGTCGCCAGCCAGGAGGCGGGAGTGTGGCGCACTTGCAGGGTCTGCCCAGGGAGGGTCAGGGTCTGCAGCTGGCCAGTCTGGCTGTTCCACCAGGCAAGCTCCAGCGCGGGCAGGGTCAACTCACCACCGCGCTGCACGATATAGGTAGTCTGATCTTCCCGTGTCGAGAGGTACTCCCCCCGCTCCTGGGTATCGTTCAGTCGGGCTTGCGCCGGATAGGCCTGTACCCGCCCACCGCTTGCAAGCGGAGTGATCAGCGGCGGGATCAGTACCGAGAGGGTATCCTGCCCGCTGGCGGTCACGGTGCGGGTGATAGCATCCCCTACCTGCAGCTCGCCGTCAGCATGGTCATCCGCAGAGCGCTGCCAACGCTGGCTCAGGGTGAGATTGCTGGCGCTCAGCCAACGCCCGCCGACCGTCAGGGCTGGGTCGGGCAGAGCGGCGGCAAAACGCTGAGGGTGGGTGGTAAGGGTGATCTGCCGGGAGCCCCCTTCAGGGCGCGCCACTGAGGCCCGCACCGTGATGGCGGGGATCTCGAACTGGCCGGATTGCTGGGGATAGAGCGTCAGCTCCCAGCGCTGGTGCGACCAGGTCTCGCCATCACGGCGCTGGGTGAAGTTGGTCGCCAGCTCGCTGCGCTGCTTGACCATGACCCCCGGCAGCTCGAACTGGCCGATGCGGGTACCCGCGGTAAACCAGCGGTTGGTGGCCAGCTCCAGATAGAGGGTGATCTGTTGGTTGACGGCATAGGGGCGCTTCTCCTCCCCCTGCTCTTTCAACCAGCTCTTGAGGGTTACCTGAGTGGCATCAGTCGCATCAGCGGCCTCGGCAGCCTGTGCTTCGACCGTGAGCAGCACGGCCCCGAGCAGGGTAGCAGTCACCATATATCTGCACAGCCAGTGGCTGAGTTTATTGTGCCGGTTGCACATGGGTAGGCTCCTTGTGGGTGGCAGAACGAGGACGGGCGGTTGCGCCCTTTTGCTGCGCTTGTAGCTGGAGGCGGAATTTGGCTTGCAGGAAGTCACCGGGATCAGACTCCACCCGGCGCAGCCACTTTTCGGCCTGCGCCGGATTGGCCAGGATCTGATCTGCGGTCAGGGTTTCGCGCGCCATCAGGGATGAAACCACGGTCTCTTCCGCTCCGTTGGCACTGCGTGGCTCATCATCGGGCAGTTCACTGGAGTGATCAGGTCCATCCGGCGTGCCGGTCTGGCTCTGACTGGCGCGGTTGATCTCGTCAACAATCCCGCTCATCACCTGATAGTTGTGGGCGGCTGATTGACGCATGCTCGGGTCGCTGGCCTCGTCAGCCAGTTTCCGGAACAGCCGGCGGGCGGCCAGATACTCACGCTGTCTGGCGAGGGCATTGCCGGCATAGAGCAGAGCCTGTTCTGAGTCGGCTTGCAGGAATGCTGACTGGGCCAGCGCAAACTCGGCGCCATAGTAGTAGGCCACCCCCTTGTAGAAGGGATCTTCATAGTGTTTAGCCGCCTCCAGATAGTCACCTTGCTGGAAGTACCACTGCCCCTGCTGATCCGGGGTGAGCCAGAGGTTTAACCACTGCTGTTTCAGCTCCTTTACCCAGTGATTGATCGCAGGCTCTGTCGGCTCTGCGGGCGCCAGCGAGAAGGTGGTGGCCTGCGCAGGCGTCGTCTGTAACAGGGAGAGACCGATGGCTGCCACCAGACCCCACTGCACCAGCCAGCCTTTGCGAAACCAGAGCAGCAGCAGGGCGACGACCGGAAAGAGCAGGTAGTAACCCATGTCCTGCCAGGGCATCAGGGAGTCGTTGTGGATCAAAAAGTTGCGTTCAATCCCCAGGTTGATGCGCTCTACGTCGCGATTATCCACCGTCATGGTGAGCAGGGCGCCATTGCTGTCACTGGCCAGTCGCCGTAGTGAGGCAAGCTCCAGCGGGCGTTTGCCACTCAGGGCCGGGTCGCCAGCGGCCAGGATCAGCAGCTGACGGGATTGACCACGGAAATAGTCAGCCAAGGGGGCGATGGCGGAGGGGCTGATGCCATCACTCACCAGCAAAACGGTGCTGCCGGTCTCATCGGCCAGAAGCTCGGTGAGCAGCGGGATCACCTGTTCGGTGCGCTTGCCCGCTTTAGGCATGATCTCGGGACGGATGGCGGCGAGGATAGGGTCATAGACGGCACTGTCACGGGTCAGCGGCATGGCGGTGTGGGCCGAGCCGGCAAAGACCACCAGCCCGTTGCGCCCGCCATCGCGGGTCGCCAGCAGATCGCTGATCTTCTGCTTGGCCTGCGTCAAGCGGTTGGGGGCGATATCCGTTTCCAGCATGGAGTCGCTGTTATCGAGCAGGATCAGCAGGGCGCCCTGATCTTCGCCAAAGGGGGAGGGTTCACGGCTCCAGGTCGGCCCTGCGCAGATCAGGATGGCGAGCCCCATCAGCAGCCCCAGCACCTTGAGGGGCAGGTTCTTTTTCCAGCCGGTGTCCCCCAGCGTCAACGCCTCGCGCAGATGGGGCGGCAGCCGCTGTTGCCAGTTGTTTGCTTCATCCATGTGCCAGCGCAGCAGCAGGATGGCGACAAGGGGGAGCAAGGCAAGCAGCCACCAGGGGCGCAGGAAGTGGGCATTCAGCCAGAGCTGTTGCCAGTAGAGAGGATCCATCATGGCGTGTCTCCTGAGAGAGCAGTGCGCAGGCGGTAGCGCCTGAGGGTCAACAGGGAAAAGAGGGTGAGATAGAGGACGACGCTGACGGCGATGAGGTAATGGTGCAGGCTTTCGCGAGTCTGAAAGCGGGTGCTTTCGTAGCGTTGTGGCTCCAGCTCACCGATCACCTGATAGGCGCGCGTCAGCTGCGCCTCATCAAGAGCCTGAAACAACTGGCCGCCGGTCAGGGTCGCCAACTGTTGCAGGGTATCGAGATCGAGAGCCTGTTCGCCGACGGTGGCCGGATCCCCCATAGCGATAGTATGCAGCCGCACGCCGTTGACCGCGGCTACCCGGGCCGCATCCCGCGGGCAGACAAAACTGCCGGTGTCGTTGCCATCGGTAAGGATGATGGCGACTTTCTCCCGCTTGGCGCTGTTCTGGTCTAGTTGCCCGTGGCGATCACTGTTGTTGAACACTTTGATTGCCAGACCGATGGCATCCCCCAGATGGGTGCTCTGGCCAGCCATGGCGACATCGGTTTCCTGCAGCAGGGTTTGCCAGGTGTCTAGATCGGCGGTAAACGGCGCCTGAAGAAAGGCGGCATCCCCAAACAGGATGAGCCCGAGTCGATCTCCTTTACGCATTGCAGCAAATTGTTTAAGCACCTCTTTGGCGGCGTCTAGCCGACTGAGGGACTTGCCGGGGTCGGGGGAGAAGTCGGTCTCGGCCATGGAGCCGGAGAGATCCAGCACTATCATCACATCCCGCCCGAACCGCTCGCGCACCTGAGGCGGGCCATAGATGGTGGGCTTGGCCAGTGCCAGTACCGCCAACAGCCAAACGGTGATCAGGGCGATCCGCTGCCACCAGCTGGCAGTCAGCTGGGTTGCCCCCTCACGCGGCGGCTCATCCAGCAGATCGATCAGCAGGTCGAAGAAGGGCACCTTGATGGCACTCTGCCGGGTGCGATAGGCCGGAATAAGGCGAAACACCAGCAACGGCAGGGGCAGCAGCCAGAAATAGTGGGGGTGGGCAAACTCGAGACCTGCATCAAGCATGATGAGCCTCCGTCGCCAACGAGGCTGTTTGTATTGGAGTCTGGTGGTGGGCAAGCCAGTCGTTGCAGAGGGAAACGAGGCAGAGCTGATCACTCACGCTTAGCACCACCTGATCACAGACCAGCGATACCAGCCAGCGTTCCCCCAGTTCGGTCGCAAAACGGGGCTGCCTATCAGCCATGGCATTGTCGAGGGTCTGCAGCAACGCCATGCCAAACAGCTTGCCGTGCCGGGGATCTAGGTGGGTCAACACCTGCTTGATCAGGTGAAACAGCGCCAGACTGGCCCCGGCATCAGACCAGTTGATCGTGCGCAGGGCCGCCTGCGCTTCACGGCGGTAACGCTGTTGCCACCAGCGCTGTGCCCGGTGATAGAGCCAGAGCAGCGCCAGCGCCCCCAGGCTCAGCGCCAGCAGCAGCCAGCCTGCGGTTTGCGGTTGCCAGCTGATGGTGGGTGGTACGGTCACGTCCTGCAATTCGCGCAGCATATAGGTGCCGGGCAGCTTGTGGTTCATCAGTGATCTCCTCCCAATGCGGTAATGAGGCGGGCGAGGTGGTGGCCACCGGTGTCGAGGGTGATAAGCGGCAATCCCTTGAGGGCCATCAGTCGCAGCAGTTGATCTTTTTTCAGCTGCTGCTGGCGGGCTAGCCCCTGATCCAGCACAGGGATCTGGTGGGGAGCAATATTGAGCTGGTACTGGCCATCGCCGACTATCCAGCTGGCGTCAGCGGCTGTGGTCGACAGAGCCGACTCGAGGGGATCGGCGATGTGCAGTGCCAGCACATCGTTGTGCTGCTGCAAGTAACCGAGGCGGGTCAGGTCGGCCTCGGTTACTCCAGCCCAGTCGCTGAGAAAGATCAGGGTGGTATTTTTCAACTTGAGGCGGCCCAGCATCGCCAGCAGGGGGGCCAGACCGGTCGCCTCGCCGTCGCGGCTGGTGGCCGAGAGAGCATGATTGGCGGCACAGAGCTGGCGCAGCCCTGCCAACCAGTGGCCACGGGAGCGCTGGCCGCGCAGCCACGCCACGCCATCGCAGTGCAAAATGGCGAGCCCGACCCGATCGTTCTCTTTGAGTACTTGCCAGCCGAGCAGGGCAGCCACTTCGGCGGCCACCACTGACTTCATCACCTCCACCGAGGAGAAGAACATGCCGCTGCGCTGATCAACGCAGAGGATCACGTGACGATCTTTCTCTTCGCTGTAGCTACGGACATGGGGGCGGCCGGTGCGCAGGGTCACTTTCCAGTCCAGGGTGCGAATATCATCCCCTTGCTGATAGTGGCGCAGCTCTTCAAAGTTGAGTCCACGGCCGCGAAAGCGTGACGGGTGACGGCCGCACAGCAGGTTGCCGCTGTTTAGCCGGGGCAGCAGTGAAAACTGGCCGACCAGCCCCTGAAGCCGGACCAGTGTCAGGTAGTCGCAGTGGATGCGGGGGTCACCACTGGGCGGTTGCCCGCCCTGTGTCAGCCTGTCATGGGATAAGGAGCGAGGTGTCATGGTATCGCTTACCCGATGACGACGTGATCGAGCAGAGTCATCACCACCTGCTGGTGATCCACCCCATCTGCCAGCGCGTCATAGCTGAGGGTAAAGCGGTGGCCAAGCACGCTGGGCACCATGGCACGCACATCGTCGGGCAGCACATGGTTGCGCCCTTGCAGCCAGGCATAGGCGCGGGCGCACTTGTCCAGAGCAATGGATGCGCGGGGGCTGGCGCCGACCGCAATCCACTGTTGCAGCCCGGTGGCCGGGTAGCGATCGGGGTGTCGGGTCGCCATGACCAGCGCAATGATGTAGTGCTCCACCAGCGGTGAGACCGTCATGGCCGAGAGCTCTGATCTGGCCTGCAAGATGAGTTCAGGGGAGAGGGGGGCGAACCCCTCGTTCTGCTGGCGGGTACCGCGCTCTTCGGCCCGCACCAGCCGAATAATGGCAAGCTCTGCCTCATCATCGGGGTAGGCGACCGAGACCTTGAGGGCAAAACGGTCCATCTGGGCTTCTGGCAGCGGGTAGGTCCCCTCCTGCTCGATGGGATTCTGGGTGGCCAGCACCATAAAGAGCTCGGGCAAGCGATGGCTCTTGTCACCGACGGTGACGGTGCCTTCGGCCATCGCCTCCAACAGCGCCGCTTGTACCTTGGCGGGGGCGCGGTTCACTTCATCGGCCAGTACGATGCTGTTGAAGATGGGGCCTGGCTGGAAACGCAACTGGTGGGATCCGTCACGCTCCTGATACATCTCTGTGCCGGTTACATCTGATGGGAGCAGGTCGGGGGTGAACTGAATGCGGCCGAAGCTGGTATTGAGGGCTTCTGCCAGCGCCTTGACCGAGCGGGTCTTGGCGGTGCCGGGCAAACCTTCAAGGAGCACGTGGCTATTGGTCAGCAGGCCGATGACCAGGGCGCGGATCACATGGGACTGGCCGACCACACTGTGACCAACCTGTTCGATAAGTTGCGAGATCTGTTGTTGCAAGGGGTTCATAGGGTTTTCCACAGGGTACATTTAACGAGACAGAGATTGGGCTAGGAGGGGCCAACGGGTTTTCACTTTCCAGCTGGTTCGGGGCGAGCAGGCTGGAAATTGAAAACGCCCACCAGAGAGTGATGGGCGTTGGAGTCACCGCCTTACTTGATGGTGGCGACTTTTTGCTTGAGTGCATCCAGCTCTGCCAGTTTGCCCTTGAGCATCAGGCTCTGGGAGCTAATGCTGGCAGGGTTCATCTGGAAGCTCTGCTGCATCGGGTAGTTGGGCAGAGTGTCGAAGAACTCTTTCAGGATCCCCTGTGCAGGTACGAACAGCCACATGTTGTCTGCCATCCAGCGCAGATACATGCCTGACTCATGCGGTGCCTTCTCGAACGGATCTGCGCGCAGGTTGATGATCTGCGGCCAGTTCGGAGTCACACGCGCCGCGTCGGTGATGTTGCCCTCCATGGTGGCAAAGTTCAGTTTGAAGTCATTCCAGCGCACGGCGTTGAGTTCGCCGTTTGAGGAGAAGTAGAGCATGGAGTTGCGCGGGGAGGTGCCGGCTTTACCGGAGAGATACGGCATGAAGTTGTAACCGTCCAGTTTCACCCGCCACTGTTTGCCGTTGGCCTTGTAGCCCTTGGCCAGCTTCTCTTTCACATCCGGTACACCGGCTGCGGCCAACAGGGTCGGCATCCAGTCCTGATGGGCCATCATGGCGTTGACCTTAGTACCAGGCTTGATCACGCCCGGCCAGCGAACCAGTTGCGGAACCCGCATCCCACCCTCCCATGTGGTGCCTTTTTCGCCGTAGAAGGGGGTGGTGCCGCCATCCGGCCAGCTGACGGTCTCGGCGCCGTTGTCGGTGGTGTAGATCACGATGGTGTTGTCGGCGACCCCCAGCTCGTCCAGTTTGTCGAGCAGGATCCCCACCTGATCATCGTGCTCCAGCATGCCATCGGCATAGATGCTGACGCCGGATTTACCCTGATACTTCTCTTGCAGACGGGTCCAGACGTGCATGCGGGTGGCGTTGTGCCAGATGAAGAAGGGCTTCTTGGCTTTGACTGCTTTCTCCATGAACGCTAGCGAGGACTCGAGGAACTCTTCGTCAGCATGCTCCATGCGCTTGCGGGTCATGGGGCCGGTATCTTCAATCTTGCCGTCGGCAGAAGATTTGATGACGCCGCGTGGGCCGAACTTCTTCTTGAACTCCGGATCTTTCGGGTAGTAGTAGGTTTCCGGTTCTTCTTCCGCGTTCAGGTGATAGAGGTTTCCGAAGAACTCGTCGAAGCCGTGCTTGGTCGGCAGGTGCTGGTTCTGATCGCCCAAATGGTTTTTGCCGAACTGAGCCGTCATGTAACCCTGCTCTTTGAGCAGATCACCGATGGTGGGCGCCCAATCCGGAATACCGTGGGTGGATCCGGGCATGCCGATGGTCAGCAGACCGGTACGGAATGGCTCTTCACCGGTAATGAAGGCGGCGCGGCCGGCGGTGCAGGATTGCTGACCGTAGTGATCGGTAAAGAGGGCCCCTTCATTGGCGATCCTGTCCAGATTCTGGGTCTGGTAGCCCATCATCCCCTGGTTGTAGGCACTGATGTTCCAGTAGCCGATGTCATCGCCCATGATGGCAAGAATATTGGGCTTGGCGGCTGCTGTGGCACTACCAGCGGTGGCCATTAAGGCAAGGCTCATGGCTATTTTGTTTATTTGAATGGCCATTATTGGCTCCACTCCTAATCTGATGTGAATTGGTACACAAAATGGGCGATGAAAGCAGCGTGCGTTTAACGCGGTGGAAATATCATCCCGTGCAGGCTGTTGGAGGGGATGGAATACCCGGATGGGCACATTCCCCTTTATCGCTGTCGTTATGACCAGCAAAGAGTGATATGACCTGCATAGCCCGAGTTAACCGCCGCTTGGAAATCAGCTTTCAACAGTTTCACTCTATAAATCCCGTTTATCCTTGTCGCCTTATAGCGAATATAACCGCTGGTTATCCGATATTTTTTCTCCAACCCTTTGGTCGCAGGCTATCGGGTGGGCTCGAGCGAGCATGGGAAGCTGTGTCCAGAAAGCGTGAGGTGTCTACCGTTATCGATGGCGACAAGGCGAATAAATGGGTGATGGAGTTCACAGTTCGGTTAATTAATTTTGGGATGGTGGTAGTTATGGGCGTTGTGGTGTGCCTTTATTCAAAATTATTACTGGCAAACCGAGCACTCTTTAATTCTGATGAAGTCATAATTAAGTAAAGTTGGGGTGTTGATTGTTTCGCTCAGATATGAGTTTTTAAAACTGCTCACAATCTCTACGCGAGATTTAAAAAGTCTGCTCGCATATTTTTGAACGTATACATATGACTTGAATGGGTGTGGCCAAATAAATCCAGCTGTAATCTTTGCCTTTTCAAGGTGTCAGGGTCATAAATGCCTATAAAAACAAGGTAAAAGGCTCGGCTATTGACTAAGTTGATAGAAGGCGAGGCATAAAACAGCGCCAGTTTGATACAACAACATCGCATGGGACCCGGATCATGGACAGAGCGCAGGGCGCAGCCCCCTTTTCGTTGCAAGTGGATCTAAGGCAGGTGGTGTATGCCCTGTCAGCCTCGCTGGATCTGGTGGGCATTGGCGATGTGGCCCACGGTAAACGGGTCGGGATTATGGCTGCCGAGTGCAGCCGGGAGCTGGGAATGAGTGAGGCCGAACGCTGTCTGCTGTTCGAGCTGGGGGTGCTGCATGATATCGGTGTCTCCTCGACCATCACCCATCACCATCTGGTCAGCGAGTTCGATTGGGAGTCCTCCCAGCGCCACTGCGAGGTGGGATATCAGCTGCTCAAGGATTTCCGTTTGCTGGCCCCACTGGCCCTGCCTATCCGTTATCACCACACCCACTGGCACCTGTTGCGCGAGATGGCCGATGTGGACCCCAATGTAGCCCGTCAGGCCAATCTTATCTTTCTGGTGGATCGCTGCGATGCGTTGGCGGCGCCCTACTATGGCGATGGTTCATTGTTGATGCACACCAACGAGATCCGCGCACGCCTGCAGGATTTCCGTGACGAGTTCTTTGCCCCCGAGCTGGTGGATGCCTTCCTCAAGGCGTCTCGCTCTGAGGCATTCTGGCTGCAGCTGGAAGCTCGCTCCATCAATGATTACATGCTGGAGATGCTGCAGGTGCGGGAGCCTTGCCTGACCTTCAACGGGGAGCTAAAAGCGCTGGCGCAGATCTTCTCCGGCATTGTCGACGCCAAAAGCCCATTCACGATGACGCATTCACTCGGTGTGAGCAGGTTGTCTCGGGCACTGGCAGAATTGATGGGAGTCAGTGCCATCCATTGTGACATGCTGGAGATCGCCGGTTTGCTGCATGATCTGGGCAAGCTCAGGGTGCCGGACGAGATCCTCGACAAGCCTGCCAGCCTGACGAAAGAGGAGCGGGCCATCATCAACACCCACAGCTTCGAGACTTACCAGATCCTGCGCCACATCGAAGGGTTTGAGGAGATTGCCTGCTGGGCGGCCTATCACCATGAGGAGCCAGACGGTGAGGGCTATCCGTTCCACCTGCCGGTATCCGCCATGGCGCTTGAAGCGCGGATCCTGCGGGTCGCCGATATTTTTCAGGCCATGGTGCAGGACAGACCTTATCGCCGCGGTCTGCCTGCCCGTGACGCATTGACCTTTATGCAGCAACTGGCGGATCAGGGGCGGGTCGATCCCGCTGTGGTGGCGGTGCTGGCCGATCACCTGCCGCAGATGATGATGGCAGCCATTCCGGATCGCGAGCCGGATCATGCCATCAATTGAGGGAGAGGCTGGCCGCTGACTCATACTGCCGTGAGCCAGCTATGCTTGGAACAAGCCGAGCATGGTGCCGGTACCGGCGCACAAGACGCCAGCTTGATGGACTACCGTAGGGGAGCAGATATGGAATCGCTAAAAGCCAAGGATTATATGCAGAGCAGACCCATCACCTTCACTGCCGATATGATGGTGCAAGCTGCGGTCGAGAAATTTCTGAACAGTCATCAGCTCGGTGGCCCGGTGGTGGATGGCCAGGGCCATCTGATTGGTTGGATCTCCGAGCAGGATTGCATCGCAGTGCTGCTTAAGGAGGCCTATCACTGCGAACAGGTGGCGCAGGTCAAGGATGTGATGCGCAAGGAGGTGTTGTCGGTGGGACCCGATACCAGCATTTTGAGCCTGGCGGAGATGATGATGGGACAAAAGCCGAAGATCTATCCGGTGGTGGAGGAGGGACGCCTGCTCGGTGTCATCAATCGCCACAATGTCATGCAGGCCATTCACGCCCAGCTCACCACCTGTTTTGTCCATCACTCCCACGGTTAACCCTGTTTTTCTCTCTCCCAAGGCAAGCTTCGGCTTGCCTTGGCTATTTCATATGCTGCGATTTATTCATGTTATGCCATCTTACAATGGTTGTTTTGTGATGTTTGAGGAGCGGCCAATCTCTCTGTCTTCCCATATATAACGCTACGTTAAGGCTTGCACCGCCCCCGTTCGCTCTTTAGGATCGCTCCCAGCTTATCGATATGGCCCCTCTGGGCACCTATTTAAGGAATTCGTACCTTGTCTCTCTCTATCGAGGCGCTGCGCCGCCGTCTCTCTGCCTGCATGAATCTCGACGCCCGCCGCCTTTCCAGTCGTCTGCACGGGGTCAAGAAGCTGCCTGAAGGCAAACAGGCCGCCGTGCTGGAGACCATCGCCGCTGATTTGGCCGCCGCCGAAGTGCGCTATCAAACCCGTCTGGCCGGAGTGCCCAAGGTCACTTATCCGGACAACCTGCCGGTCAGCCAGAAGCAGGCTGAGATCGCCAAGGCCATTCAAGAACATCAAGTGGTGATCATTGCAGGGGAAACAGGCTCGGGCAAAACCACCCAGATCCCCAAGATCTGTCTGGCACTCGGGCGCGGAGTGAAGGGCTTTATCGGCCACACCCAGCCACGCCGTCTGGCGGCCCGCACTGTGGCGGCCCGTATTGCCGAGGAGATGGAGTCCGAACTCGGTCACTACGTGGGCTACAAGGTGCGCTTTACCGATCAGGTGAGCGAGCAGACCCACATCAAGCTGATGACCGACGGTATCCTGCTGGCCGAGATCCAGAACGACCGGATGCTCACCCAGTACGACACCATCATCATCGATGAGGCCCACGAGCGCAGCCTCAATATCGACTTCATTCTGGGTTATCTCAAGCAGCTGTTGCCCAAGCGCCCCGATCTCAAGGTGATCATCACCTCGGCCACTATCGACCCGCAACGTTTCTCCCGCCATTTCAACAAGGCGCCGGTGATCGAGGTCTCCGGCCGCACTTATCCGGTGGAGGTACGTTACCGTCCGCTATTTGTTGATAAAAAAAGCAGTGACAAGAGCGAAGGGCTGGAAGAGCGCGACGAACTGCAGGGGATCTTCGACGCGGTGGAAGAGCTGGCCCGCGAGGGGCTCGGGGACATCCTTATCTTCATGAACGGCGAGCGGGAGATCCGCGATACTGCCGATGCCCTGCGCAAACTCAACCTGCGCGATACCGAGGTGCTGCCGCTTTACGCCCGTCTTTCCAACGCCGAGCAGAACAAGGTGTTCCAGCAACATGCCGGACGGCGCATCGTGCTCGCCACCAACGTGGCGGAGACCTCACTGACGGTGCCGGGCATTCGCTACGTCATCGATCCGGGCACCGCCCGCATCAGCCGCTACTCTTGGCGTACCAAGGTGCAGCGCCTGCCCATCGAACCGGTCTCCCAAGCCAGTGCTAACCAGCGTAAAGGGCGCTGCGGTCGGGTGGCGGATGGTATCTGTATCCGCCTCTACTCGGAGGCGGATTTCAATAGCCGTCCCGCCTTTACCGATCCCGAGATCCTGCGCACCAATCTGGCCTCGGTCATCCTGCAGATGCTGGCGCTCGGCCTTGGTAATATGGAGGCGTTCCCGTTCGTCGAACCGCCGGAGTCACGCCATATCAAGGATGGCTTGACCCTGCTCAAAGAACTGGAGGCGGTGCGCGAGCTGCCCGCCACGGGCGATCGTGAGGCAAAATTGCAGCTGACCGAGACCGGTCGTCAGCTCTCGCGCATCCCCCTTGATCCGCGTCTGGCGAAGATGGTGATCAGCGCAGCGCAGACTGGCTGCCTGAGCGAGGTGATGGTGATCACCGCTGCCCTCAGCATTCAGGATCCCCGCGAGCGTCCCATGGAGAAAAAACAGGCCGCCGACGAACAGCACAGGCGCTTTGAGGACAAGGATTCCGACTTCTTCGCCTTTGTCAATCTGTGGAATTACCTGAAAGAGCAGCAGGATCTCCTTGGCAGCAACCCGTTCCGCCGCATGTGCCAGAAGGAGTTTCTCTCCTACCTGCGGGTGCGCGAATGGCAGGACATCCATTTCCAGCTGCGTCAGACGGTCAAGGAGCTGGGTTTTAAAGCCAACCATGAACCGGCAGATTTCAAGACGGTGCACTGTGCGCTGCTGACCGGCCTCTTGAGTCACATCGGCAACAAGGATCTGGAAAAGCCCGAGTTCCTTGGCGCCCGCAACGGCCGTTTCCACCTGTTCCCGGCCTCGGGTCTGTTCAAGAAGCCGCCCAAGTGGGTGATGGCCGCAGAATTGGTGGAGACCTCGCGCCTCTACGCTCGCATCAATGCCAAGATTGAGCCCGAGTGGGTGGAGCCGCTGGCAGGCCACCTCGTCAAGCTGCACCACAGCGACCCACATTGGTCGAAGAAAAACGGCGCTGTAATGGCCAAGGAGAAGGTGACCCTCTATGGTCTGACCCTGGTCAACGAGCGCACCATCAACTTCAGCCGTATCGATCCGGCGCTGTGCCGCGAGCTGTTTATCCGCCGCGCTCTGGTGGAGGGGGATTTCGAGACCCGTCACCGTTTCTTCAGCGATAACCGCAAGCTCTTGGCCGAGGTGGAGGCGCTGGAGCACAAGTCCCGTCGGCGCGACATCCTGGTGGATGATGAGGACCTGTTCCGCTTCTACGATGCCCGTTTGCCGGAGGAGGTGATCTCTGCCCGCCACTTCGACAAGTGGTGGAAAGAGGCGCAAAAGCGGGATCCCGAGCTGCTCAACTTCGAAAAAGAGATGCTGATGAAGGGGGACGCAGCCCACATCAGCGATCTTGACTACCCCAACTTCTGGCAGCAGGGGCGCCTCAAGCTCAAGTTGACCTATCAGTTCGAGCCGGGGGAGGCCGCCGATGGCGTGACCCTGCATATTCCGCTGCCGCTCCTGAATCAGGTGGAGGTGAAGGGGTTCGAGTGGCTGATCCCCGGGCTGCGCCATGAGCTGTTGGTGGCCCTCATCAAGTCGATGCCCAAGCCGATGCGCAAGAACTTCGTGCCGGCGCCAAACTATGCCGATGCGCTGCTTGCCAGCATCAACCCCGAGCAGGGACCGCTGCTGGACGAGATGGAGCGCCAACTGCGCCGCATGACCGGCGTCACCGTACCTCGCGAATCCTGGGACTGGGCTGCGGTGCCCGATCACCTGAAACTCACCTTCCGGGTGGTGGACGACAAGCACAAGAAGGTGGCGGAAGGGAAAGATTTGGAGGCATTGAAAGAGTCCCTGCGTGGCAAGGTGCAGGAGACCCTGTCGCAAGTGGCGGACGATGATATCGAGCAGTCCGGCCTCACTCTGTGGAGCTTTGGTGAATTGCCTCAGGAGTACAGCCAGAAGCGCGGCGGCTTCGAGGTGAAAGCCTATCCGGCGTTGGTAGACGAGAAGGATTCGGTCGCCATTCAGCTGGTGGAGAGCCCTGTGGTGCAGCAGCAGCTGATGTGGGCGGGCCAGCGCCGGCTGGTGCTGCTCAACGTGCCATCTCCTATCAAGTATCTGCAGGAGAAGCTGCCCAACAAGGCCAAACTCGGGCTCTATTTCAACCCGTTTGGCAAGGTGGCGGAGCTGATAGATGACTGCATCGCCTGTGGCTGCGACAAGCTGATCGAGCAGCATGGAGGGCTGGCTTGGGACGAGGCCGGTTTCGAGGCGCTCAAGGAGTTTGTCCGTGCCGAGCTCAACGATGCGGTGGTGGAGGTGGCCAAGCAGGTGGAAGCCGTGCTGACGCTGTCCCATGAGATCAAGAAGCGGCTCAAGGGGAAGATGCAGCTCGACACCGCTTTTGCCATGTCGGATATCCAGCAGCAGCTCGGCAACCTTATTCACAAAGGTTTTGTCACCGAGACCGGCTGGCAGCGGTTGCCTGATTTGCTGCGCTATCTGCGCGCCATCGAGCGTCGCCTGGAGAAGCTCGCCATCGATCCCAACCGGGATCGGGTCTACATGCTCAAGGTGCACAGTGTGGAGTCGGAGTACAAGGCGCTGCTGGCCAAGATCCCCAAATCCCAGCTGATCCCGGCCGAGGTGGTCAATATCCGTTGGATGATCGAGGAGCTGCGGGTGTCGTTCTTTGCCCAGAATCTGGGGACCCCTTATCCGGTCTCCGATAAACGGGTGCTTAACGCCATCGCTCAGTGCTAAGCTGCTATCTAACTGTTTTAACAGCATGATAGCGGGTGCTGAGAAGGGGTTGCCGGTCAGGTAGCCCCTTCAAACCGCAAGTCAGGGAGGCAAGGATGCTGGGGATCTGGTTGAGTGTGGCGCAGGTGGTGATCAGCGGTTATCAACCCATCGCGGAACAAACCTGGGTGCAGTTGAACCCGGAATATTACCCGCTGGCGCGCACGCCGCCTGCGATGTTTGTGGCCTGGCGTGGCAATCAGTTTCCGCCGCTGGCCCAAAAGCAAAAGCAGGGTCGCTGGCAGATCCTCTTTCCAGCCAGGTTGGTGCCCCCCTTCGATCTGTTCGAGGGGGAGGCACAGCTCTCCAAAACCTATCTGGCAAGGCTGCGGCGCATCGACGAGATGGCTTACGGGGTTGTCCCCGGGCAGGCTGTTGCGGCTGGTGCAATCGTGCAGCAGGGGAGTGGGTCCCCTGCTTATCACGCGCAACCTGTCGCGCCCTTTATCGCCGAGTTCCGCACACCCCAAGACGCGTTCGGTGGTGTTGATATACCCTGCGACCCCGCCGAGAGCGAACCTCTACTGGTTCAGCTGGGGGTGGCCTTTCGCACTGCGGGGATGAGTGGTGCCCAAGGGGATGAGGGAGTAGCGAGCACCGATATGGCGCTCGCCAGCCACACGGCTAGCTTATCCGCAGGCAGTGACGTCATGCTTACCCTCTCGGCTCCTGCGGCCGGCGGTCCACAAACCGTGTGTCATCAGGTCGCTGCAGGGGAGACCCTGTGGCGTATAGCGAATCAGTTATCCAGTGCCCGGGGAGCCGATACCTACAGCTATTTGCTGGCGCTGGTGGCAGAGAATAAGCCGCGGCTTGGCAAGAGCATTCGAGTCAGAACGGGGGAGGGACTCTACTGCCCGCGCGCCGAGACCCTGGCGCGGTTTGATGCCCTGAGCCCGGCCCAGCGTCAGCAGCAATTCGCCCGGTTGGAGCAGGGGCGCTAAATGCAGAGTCGGTACCTTGTATCCGAATTTGGCCCGTGGTAGTATTCGCGCTCGTTTTGCGAGGTGCTGACCGGTCGCAGTTAGCACCATAAATTCATCCAAAAGAGATACATACTATGTCTTTCGTATTCCAAGCTGAAGTCCGTTCTGACCTGGGGAAAGGTGCGAGCCGCCGCCTGCGTCAAGCTGACCAAGTTCCTGCCATCGTTTACGGTGCAGGCAAAGAAGCCCTGTCCATCACTGTTGACCACAAGAAAATGATCCTGGCTCAAGAGAAGCCGGAATTCTATGAGTCTGTACTGACTCTGGTTATCAACGGTGAAGAAGTTAACGTAAAAGTGAAAGCTATCCAGCGTCACCCGGTACGTTACAAGCTGATCCACCTGGACTTCGTTCGCGTTTAATAGCGAACCGTCAGGTTGAAGAAAAGCCACTCTCAGGAGTGGCTTTTTGCTATCTGGCATCTTGTGAGCAGGCTGAAGGGACTTACCTGATAAGCCAGCAAGGCGGTTATCCCAGCTGGCTAAGGGCTTGTTGGCAACGCTGCTCGGCGGCATCAAGCTCCAGCAGTACCATCCTGATATCTTCCATCTGCTGTTGCAGTGTCTCCCGTTTTTCCTCAACCAGTCCCAGCATGGTCTGTAATTGGGTGCGGCTGCTCTTGTCGGCATCATAGAGATCAAACAACTCGCGGATCTCGGCGAGGCTGAATCCGAGCCGCTTGCCGCGCAGGGTGAGCTTGAGGCGAACCCGATCCTGCTTGCTGTAAATGCGGGTTTGTCCCTCTCGGGCGGGATTGAGCAACCCCTGATCCTCGTAGAAACGGATACTGCGCGTCGTAATATCAAATTCCCGGGCCAGCTCACTGATGCTGAAGCGCCGTCCTTCATCCTTGTTGTTCATACAGACTTCTTGGCGAACTAAATCCTGTCTGCACCTTACCTAAACGTAAACTGCACTGCAACTCTTGTTCCATCGCGTCAGAACCCCTATGTTATGGCCATGTAACAAACAGAGGCAGGCAAATGGATATTGCAATTGTGGCGGCAAAACGGACTCCGATGGGGGCGTTTCAGGGGGCATTGGCAGAGGTAACTGCGCCTGAGTTGGGTGCCTATGCTATTGAGGCGGCACTACAGCAAAGTGGGCTGCGTCCGGAGCAGGTCGATGAAGTATTTATGGGCAATGTGCTGGCTGCGGGCGTGGGGCAAGCGCCAGCCCGGCAGGCGTTGTTGAAAGCAGGGTTGCCAGATAGTGTGCCTGCTACCTCGGTCAACAAGGTGTGCGGATCCGGCATGAAAGCAGTGATGCTGGCGGCGGATACCATCCGCCTTGGTGACAACAGGGTAGTGGTCGCGGGGGGGATGGAGAGTATGAGCCGTGCCCCCTATCTGCTGGATAATGCCCGCAGTGGCTTTCGGATGGGGCATCAAAAGGTGTTGGACCACCTATTCCTCGATGGTTTGCAAGATGCCTATGATGGCCAGCTGATGGGGGTACATGCCCAGCGCAGCGCCGATCAGGCCGGTTTGACCCGCAGTGCCATGGATGAGTTTGCTCTTGCGTCGTTGCAGCGTGCGCGCGATGCGCAGCAAGCCGGCGCGTTTGCATCCGAGCTGACAAGCGTCTATCGCGGTGAGCGCTTGTTGCTGGCTGAAGACGAACAACCCGGCAAGGGCAGACCGGAGAAGATCCCGACCCTGAAGCCTGCCTTTGGCAAGGAGGGCACCATTACGGCAGCAAATTCGAGCTCTATCTCGGACGGTGCGGCGGCGCTGATATTGATGGATGGCGCCACGGCGCAAGCCTGGCAGGTACCAGTGCTGGCACGGATCGTCGGTTATCAGAGCCATGCAGCATTGCCTGCCGAGTTTACCTCTGCGCCCATTGGCGCCATTTCACGCTTGCTGGTGCGTCTTGCATGGTCGGTGGAAGAGGTGGATCTCTTTGAGATCAACGAGGCCTTCGCCATGGTCACCATGCTGGCCATGAGCGGGGTCGGCATCCCTCATCACAAGGTCAATGTGCATGGTGGGGCCTGTGCACTCGGTCATCCGTTGGGGGCGAGTGGCGCGCGTATTCTGGTGACGCTGATCGCCGCGCTGCGGCAACGGGGCCTGCGGCGAGGCGTAGCCGCGCTCTGTATCGGGGGCGGGGAGGCGACCGCTATCGCGGTCGAGGTGAATGACGAGACGAATTAATTGGTGGCTTCCATCGCCAGCAGTTGTTCCGTGACCCAGGTGGTGGCGGCCAGATAGAGGTGACTCACCTTATCCTCGCTCAGCCCCAGGCGGGCTGTTCTGGCCGTTACCCGTGACCAGTTGGCGCTCTCGTAATCTTCACAAAACGCGAGGTAGAAACCGAGATTGCCTTTTCGCTCCAGCAGCGCCAGCCGAATATCGTCGATAAGAGGGATAGTGCCGAGCAGCTTGTCCATCGGCTGCTCCATCAGTACATCCAGCAGGGAGAAGAGACCGGTGATAAAGGCTTGTTGTGCCTGCTGGCTCGGAGCGTGGGCGTGGGCCAGCAGTTCACAGAATCGGGCACGGATCATCGACATCTGGTAGAGCTCGGCGCTCTTGCCCTTGCCGGCGCTGGTCGCGGCTACCAGCGAAACAAAGCGCTTTAACTGGGTGTTGCCCAGATAGATGGCAGCCTGGCGAAATGACGAAATAGGGTTGGTGTGGCCTTTGAGATGGTTGACATAGCGCAACAGCTTGAGAGAGAGGGAGATATCCTGACCGAGCAGCTGCTCAATCTTGTTGATATCAGGCTCTGCCTCGTTGACCACGTTGAGCAACTGCATCACCACGACTTGCGCCGGCTCCATGGTGGCTTGCTTGACCATCTCGGGTCGACTGAAGAAAAAGCCCTGGAACAGCTGGATCCCCAGCTGTTTGACCCGCTCGAACTCCGCCTTGTCCTCTACTTTTTCCGCTAGATAGGTGAGCCCCAGCGTCTGATGCCGCTGGATAAACACTTTGATCTGCATCAGGGGGGTGGCACGAAGATCAAACTTGATGATGTGGATAAAGGGGAGGAAGCGCTCCCAATCCGGTGACATGGTGAAGTCATCGAGTGCCAGTTGATATCCCAGCTTGTGCAGCTGTTTCACCTTTTCCAGCAGGGCATCATCCGGTGGGGAATCTTCCAGGATCTCAATCACCACTTTTTCGGGCGGCAGGCACTCTGCCAATCCCTCCAGCAGCAGTGAGTGGGGGAAATTGATAAAGCAGGGGCGGCCCCCCAACAGCTGATCGATATTTTGTTGCAGGAACTGTTCGACCACCAGGCGTGACGTTGCCTGTTGGGAGGAGATGCTTGGGAAGACATTATTCAGACTATCGCGAAAGAGCAGCTCATAGGCATGAGTTTTGAGGTCTCTGTCGAGGATCGGCTGTCTTGCTACGTAGGAATACATGCCTTGCTCCAGTAAAGGTACTGGGTTGATTTTATGGTGTTGCAGAACACTATGCCAGTGTTCACCTTATTGAGTAAGGCAATAATTGGCATAGCGTTTTTTGCAGGGAAGGAATTTAGAAGAGATAGCTCAATTGTGCACCAGCCAGCCAGGCATCCCCTTCGGAAGTGCCCTGGAAGGTGGAGGTCGTCATCGGATTACCCGGTTGCAGCTCCATTTTTTCAGTGACATCCACCTTTTTGCCATCGATCAGGGTCAGCCCCAGATCCACGGTCAGGTTGGGCGTGAACTGATACCCCATTCCCAGGCTGTACCAGAGCCGATCGGCATCTGGGATGGAGATGGTACGACGATCGGCTGGCACCGGGCTGGCGTCATAGGCCACACCGGAGCGCAGTTGCCACTTGGGAGTGACCTGATAGGTCATACCGATGGCGTAGCGCCAGCTATCTTCCCAGTGCTCATCCTTGATGTGCATGTTCTGCAAATTGTTGAGATCAGCTTCCAACTGAACGAATTTGCTCCAGTTGGTCCAGTTTAGGCTGCCGTGGAGAGCCAGCTTGTCAGTCAGTTGATGGAATGCAGCAAGTTCTGCGGTGGCGGGTAATGGCAGATCCAGACTGCCGGTATCTCTGATCTCGGTAACGGAGCCATCTGCATTGGGTCGGCCCACGATAGCATCTCCCGAGAGGGTCAAAGTGACATCGTGACGGTAGGAGAGGCCAATTCGGGTTTGTTCGGACAACTCCAGCAAGGTGCCTACATTCCAGCCCCATGCCCAGCCATCCCCTTGCAAATGTTTTGCGATCAGGTTTCGAGAAGGGAAGGTGCCACCGACTTCGCCTTCGCCCTGAATAGCAGAGATCCCGGCACCAATTGACCACATCTCATTGATGCGGTAGGCGAGTGAGGTACCCAGGTCCATGGTCTTGATATCGGAGACATTGCCAAAGTGTCCTGCGCTGTAGTTATCCGGCATCTTGACGCCAAGGCCGTAGTAAGAGGTTGCCGAGAAGCCGAGGCGCCACTGCTCATTGAGTGGAATGATGAGATAGGCGTTGGGAACCCAGGCCGCGGCGGCGATATCGTGTGCACTGGCGTCGGAGGTGACGATACCGGCTTTGGTCGGCAAGCGGGTGTTACCTTCAATATTGACGTCAGGACTGACATAGATGACTCCGCCAGAGAGCGCCATCTGATCGAAGCGGGTCATGGCTGCTGCATTGCGGGAGAGCACACTGGCGTTATCCGCGATGGCGGCCTCACCGGCAAAGGCGCGTCCCAGGCCTGTAGCGGACTGTTCAGCCAGCTGGAACCCGGCGGCATGAGTCTGACCCGCGATCACCAGCAGGGCGATGGCGGACGGTTTGATGATGGGATGCATGGCAAAATCCTTGCTGTTACCCGAAGGTTCAATCGGTCATATGAATGGAGGCAGGATTTTATATGGTATGACCAGTAAGGCAACGGTAATGGCCAGTATCTGGATAAAACAAGATTAAATGCTGGAAGGATGCACTCTAATAGATTGATTAGAAAAGAAAAATAAACACGTGTGTGCTACATGTGTGCGCTGAGATGGTTTTGTCGGATAAAAAAAGAGCGCCTGACGGCGCTCTTTCAATTCTATCAATAATCAGAACTTCATGTTGAACTGGGCAGAAGCCAAGAAGGCGTTGCCGTGGGAAGTACCTTTCCAACGCAGGCTGTCGGAGTGGCTACGCAGACCTTCGTTGACGTCAACTTCTTTACCGTCCAGATAAGCCATACCAAAGTCAACGCTCATATCGGTGTTGATATGGTAGGTGGCACCGGCGCTGTACCAGATACGGTCTGAGTCGGGAATGCTCAGGCTGCGGTAGTCAGCTTCGATCGGGGTGTTGTCATAGGCAAAGCCCATGCGAGCTTCCCATGCTGGGTTGATATACCAGGTACCGCCGATGGAGTAGCGAGTAGAATCTTTGAACTTCTCATCTTTTTGCAGACATACGCCGCCAGCACATTGGCTGCTGGTTGCTTTCAGCTCCTGGAAGGCGCTCCAGTCAGTCCAGTTTACAGAGTAATGAACAGCAAACTGCGGGCTCAGGCGATGGTAACCAGCGAACTCGGCTTGTGCAGGCAGATCCAGCTTCAGGTTGCCATCCACGGTGCGATTCAGTGAGCTTGCACCTTGGAAATCACCGTCAAAGCTCATATCGACTTGTGAACGGTAGGTCAGTGCAAAGCGATGGTTTTCATTGACTTCATACAGGGTACCAACGTTCCAGCCAAAGCCCCAGGTGTCGCCTTTCAAGTGAGCCAGACGAGTATCGGTCGGCAGCGGGCCACCTTGGCTAGGTGGATTCAGCGGGCCCAGCAGACCGGCATAGCGGTTGAGTTCGGCGGCACCGTAAACGGCGTTGATACCAGCACCGACACTGAAGTGTTCGTTGACACGATAGGCAATGTTCGGGTTGATATTGAAGGTCATCAACTCGGTATCACCTGCACCGGCACCAGCCGGGAAGGTTTTGGAGTATTCGGTGGAGAGACCGTAGTTGGAGAAGATGCCAATACCCCAGGCCCACTGGTCATTCAGCGGCTGAATAAAGTAGGAGGCGGGAACGAAGGCTGCCGGAGCAATGCCACTTTCGCTGGCTGGAGCCATTTTGTTCGCGCCAGCGTAAACAGCACCATCTACATCCACATCCGGTTTGATGTAGGTGCCGGAGACAGAAACTGCCATCTTGTCGAAGGTGGTCATGGCCGCCGGGTTACGGGCCAGCACGGAGGCGTTGTCGGCAATAGCTGCTTCACCGGCATAGGCGCGACCCAGACCGGAGGCCGAGTGCTCGTTCAACTGGAATGCCGCAGCATGGACTTGACCGGTGGCCAGCGCGATGGTGGCGGCAATCAGGCTCTTCTTGAAAATAGTTGTCGTCATGGTGTTCTCTCTTGTAGGCAGATTTTTTTGCCGATATTGGCTGCACGTTCAATGCAAACCTCGACAAAATCCGTTTTTATTTCAGCTTCTTCCCAATCAATTCTGGCGTGATTCTATGGATCTGGTAGGAGGTAAGAAATCAGACCAGTGACAGCAGAATACATAAAAGTGATCGATGTGTTAATCATTTGTTTTAACTTGCTGTTTAATTCATCATTTTGAGGGTCTAAAGGTGGATTATTGACCTGGATTGCCGATCTCCGTCACAAAAATAATTTTGTCAATTTTTCGAAATCTTGAGGCAAATGAGTGACAAAGGGGAGTAAACAGGGAGGGAACAGGCTGCGGCTCGTGACCGCAGCCTGCTATTGAGGATGGATCTGAGGTTGTTAACTAGCGATGTTAAATGTCCCACTGCAGACGTGACTGCAGGGCGTTGGCAACGGGGGCAAGTGGCTCTTTCATCTCGCCAATCAGTACCATATTGGCGCCTTTGAGCTGGACTATCTCCCCTTTGAGGGTGCCATCTTCAAAGGTGGCCTGTTGCAGGGTTAATGGCACATGTTTGGGCACTAAAAAGAGAGTGACTGGCCCCATCTTTCCCTGGATCACCATGTGCAAGGCTGGTCCCTGATAAAACGAGCAGTGATTGACATAGGTCACCTTGAGCCCATCCATCCCGCTCAAGGTGGCGCCATACTTCTCCATCTTGGCATTGATGTTATGCAGATTGACCTGCTCATCGACACCTTCAATAAAGGGCTCTTCGCCATAGACATGAGCCATCGCTACCTGTGCTAGGGAGAGGGCCGCAGGAGCCGTTTCTGGCAGCGTGATCCAGCGGGTGCTCATTCCCAGCAGGAAGGCGACCGATGCAGCCAGGGCGATCTGGCGCCAGGATGTTGATGTCCGGATCTTGACCGGCGCCGTGCCAAGGGGGCGGGATGGCGGCATATCATCTGGCGCGTCACTGTCATGCAGCATGGCTTGCCTGAGCAGGATCCGTTCGGCCAGTCCGGCGGGGACCTTAACCTGCATGGCGTGCTTGAGAGTTCTGTCGAACTGCTTCATCTCGTCGAGATAGTTCCGATTGGCTTGGCTGGCTTCAGCTGTTTTGAGAAAATCCGGCAGTTGATCGTGGGGCTGGATCATGGCATTGCGGCGAAATTCGAGTTCATCCATGTCCGTGTCCTCTTGTTTGGTTCTTCTGCTCCATCGCCTCCTTGATCTGGTTGCGGGCGCGAAACAGTCGAGTCATGACGGTGTTCTTGTTGAGGCCGAGCATCTCGGCAATCTCCTCACCACTGAATCCTCCCACGACTTGCAGCAGCAGTGGCTCCTGATACTCCTCGGGTAACCGGACGATGTGACGGTACAACCACTCGTTCTCCATTTCCTGTTCGCTGTGCAGCGCATCGTGCTGGGGCTGAGGGTGATCGTCGAGATCCACCAGCTCCAGCTGTTTGCGTTCAAAGCGGCGGGCGTTCTCCCGTCTGAGGATGGTGATCAGCCACCCTTTGGCCGCCTTGTCATCCTGCAGGGTGTCGATAGCCTTCCAGGCACGCAGGAAAGTCTCTTGCACCAGATCTTCCGCTACGTTGGGATCCCGGGTCAGCCAGTAGGCATACCGGTAGAGATCGCCATGCAGCGCATGAACCAGTGCTTCAAATTTGGTTTGTTTGTCAGCCATGGGATCAGAGACCGGCGAAGTGGCCGGATCATTTCCACCAATATGCTGCTGAGCACGTTTTTTTCTAAAAAACAGCAGTGCCATAGGGCAATCCTTGTCAGGGGGCGTGGCGGCGTGAGCGGGAACTCCCGTGCGCCAGCAGGTAAATCAGATGCGCAATACCGGCGGTTTCATCGGCCCTGAGGGTACGCGCCAGAGCGCGCCACTCGATGTGGGTGCCAGAAGAGGGCCGTGCAAAACAGGCTCGCTCGAGTGCGGCGAGCGTGTTGCCGACCCGATTATGCCCAGCGTCAGACAACTGGCCTAATTGATAATAGGAGACCTGCCAGCGCATGGTCGCCCACTTGATCAGCGCCTTGCGACTGGCATCCGGCTGGTGTTGGGCAAGGGCACGTTGCAGTTGATAGAAGGCGCGCCAGCGGGGCCAGTGGCGCCATAGCGCACGCAGCGTTATGGCCAGCACGACCCACCAAAGGCTCTCTCGCAGTGCCATCTGCGATGTCTGCTGATCAGGTTGCCGATTTGTCGTTGCCTGAAACGTCAGCGTGATGGCAGGCAGGCTGGCCTGCTCAATCCGGCCACTTTGGGTATTAAACCAGGGCAGATCAATGGGGGGCAGCTGGTAGTCGCCGCTCTGCTCCGCGACCAGAGTCTGGCGCCACTGTCGCTCAAACAGCAGCTTGCCATCTCGGTAACGCTCCTGCTGTTGCTCGCCATCGGGATGTGCCTGTATGCCGTTTGGCAGTTGATGTGCCATCAGGGGGGCAAGCTGTATCTGGCCGCTGTCACCATTTTCCATGGTCAGGGTGAGGATACGGATCAGTGGTTCACCCACTTCCCCCGTGGAGGCCGGTTCAAGCCGTTGACTCAGGGTCAGCCGGGTGGCCACCGGCGTGGCGGGTGCCTTGTCGACCCTCACCTCGAGTGGTGCCGCGCGGGCCGAGAGTTTTTGCGGCTTGTTCCCTTGCTGCGTGAGCTGCCCCTGTAAGCGGGGCGAGTCGAGGTACCAGAGTCCCGGCGCTTTTGCCTGAACGAGCCAGCTGCGGGTGAGCCGGCCAGGCAGACCTGACTGAACGGGGGCGATCCACTCGTCGCTACCGAGGCGACGGATGGTGAAGTGGGCAGAGCTAAGCTCGCTTAGCGCCGGGTTTTGCATACTGGTGGGCAGCCATAGTGTCAGCCGGTAGATCACCGGCTGGCCGGGATAGAGCGGGCCCTGATGATCAAGGCTGGCCTGCATCTCGAGGGGCGAGGGTGCCTCGGGCTGTGGCAGCGCGGCTGTTTTCGCCTCTCTCAATGGTAGGGTGAGCGAGGGGGTGAACTCATTTCCCAGCTTGAGCGGGGTAATCACCACCTCGGTATTTGCAGGTGAACCGCTCTGGTGCAGCGGGATCTGCCAGCGCGTCAGTTGTTGTACCGGGGTCGTGACCCGGCTCATGGTCACTCTGCCCACTGCAAACTGGCGCTGTAAGGGGGTGATCTCCAGTTCGCTGCTCTGGCGCTCGCCATCCGCTTCGATGATCAGCAGCCAATCGCTGGGATCGGCCCCCGGCAGCAGCTCTGCCCGAGGGGGCAAAGCCCAGCAAAGTGGACTCGCGAGTGCGAGCAACAGCCCCCATCCTGCCCGCGTCACCAGGGCTCCTCCACCTTGATAAGATCCCGGCGCAGCGCCTCTTTTCGCAGTCGCTGCTCCAGCAGCAACACAGGGGGAGAGGGTGGCAGGGGCATTGCTGCTACCTGCTGATCTGCGGATGGTTCGGGCTGTTTACTGTTGCTGGTATCGGGAGCAGCCGCCGCTGCGCCCTGTAACAGAGATAGGTTATAGAGCGCATCTTCATGGCCGGGTTCAAGTGCCAGAGCGGCCAGATAGGCCTCTTTGGCGGCCGCAAACTCCCCCAGTTGCAACAGGGCATTGCCGCGGTTGTAGTGGGCGGTGGCGCTCGCTGCTTCCTGATAGGCTGCGATGGCTTGCCGGTAGGCACCAGCTCGATACCAGGCGTTGCCGCGCCAGACGGGATCGTTGAAGGAGCGGGCGGCCCGCTGAAAATCCCCCTCTTGATAAGCCTGCATCGCTTGCAGATCTCCCTTCTCTGCTGCTTGCAGATCTTGCGGCGCAAGCAGCTGTGCTCCCACCATCAGTGCGATCATCAACCGAGCGCCGACTCTGGCCAGCAAGGCGAGCGGTAACAAGGGGATTAGCAACCAGGGGCCAAGATCAAGTGGCGCCGGGGTGAGGGCCGAGGTGGTGGTGGGCAGCGGTGCAAAGTGAGGGACATCGCTATCAAGCCATTGCAGCTCACCGCCGAGGCGATTGGCCATGGCGGCAATGGCCTGACTATCGGGGGCGGGCAACTGCGCGGGCATGCGGGCGGCAAACCCCAACTCATTGGCCGGAATGGCGGGCATGGGGGCCGGTTGACCACTGCTGGCAAGCAGAATATCGAGGCGTGCCGACTGGGTGTCGCGGCAAAGAAGGCGTTGCTGGCAGGGCCACAGGGTGGCGATTTGGGTCATCTGATTCTGGGTGAGGTCGTCGGTGATCAGCAGTAGACGCGCTTGTTCTCCAGGGGCCAGCTGCTTCATGGCAAGTTCCACCGCCCGTGCCGGATTGCTGCCCTGCAGCGGCATGATATCGGGGCGCAAATCGGGCAGCAGTAACGCGAGGGCCTGATGATCCCGGGTTGGCGGCATGGCGAGGTAGGCATCGCCTGCGTAGAGGATCAGCGCAATGCGCTCGCCCTTGGCGTGGCTCAGCAGCTGCTGCAACTGCCATCTGACCCGGGTCGCCCGATCTGGTTTGAGGTCGGTGGCGGTCATCGAGCGTGACAAGTCCAGCAGCCAGATATCGAGCGGCGCCGCAGGCTGCTGTTGCAGCTCACCGCGCAGTGCGGGACCACTCAGGGCCAAAATCACGGGCAGGGTTGCCAGCCAGAGCCAGGGGCGCTGAGGACGGGAGGCTGGCAGCAGATAAGCCTGCATCGCAGGTGCGAGCAGCGGGGGCTGGCGACGCTGGCGCCACCCTTGCCAGAGCCAGGGGATGAGTGCGATCAGCCACAGGGGGCGGAGCAAGATCAGATCCATCTGCGTGCACCTCGTGTCAGCCAGCTACGCACCATGCGAAACTCCAGCCTGCCGTGCCCTGACGGCAGAAGCAACAAGCCACAAAGCAGTCCCAACGGCCAGGGGTAGAGCTCGATCACCGGCTGGTACTGGGCAATCGGCATGGGGGCAGGTTCAAGGGCATTGAGGGTCACGTTGATGGCATCGAGATCGCTCTGGGTGCGTGCCCGAAAGTAACGCCCTTGGCCTGTCTGTGCCAGCTCTTTCAGGAGCGGCTCGTCCAGTTCGCTGCTGGGATCGGCCTGACCGCTGCCCGCCTCATCGTAGGGTTGAATAAAGGTATCGGGATCGGCCCCGACCCCCAGCGTGTAGATCCTTATTCCCTGTGCCGCGGCGAGTTTGGCCTCCTGCAGCGGGTCGGCATTGCCTGCGGTATTGCGGCCATCAGTGACCAGCAGCAGGGCGGTGGGGCGACCCGGATCCCCATGCTGACGTGCCAGCTGGATGGCTTCGCCAAGGGCGGTGGTTCGGCCGACCAGATCAAAATCGAGCTCGTCGCTCAAGGTCAACAGCGCCGGGATCTCCTGAGTGAGGGGAGAGAGCAGATAGGCGTGATCGGCAAAGACGATAAGGCCCACCCTGTCTCCGGCCCGTTTGGCGATCAGCGCCTTGATCTGCTGGCGCACCGCCGTCAGCCGTGCTTGCTGCTCGCCGTTATCGAGCATATCAGGGGTGCGCATGCTGTCTGACAGATCCACCGCCAGCAGCAGATCCCGACTCCCTTCATATTGGATCACCGGTTCCCCCCACCACTGGGGGCGGCAGAGGGCGAGGATAAGGGCGCACCAGAGCAGCATGGCGCGCCAGAGCGACAATCCGGCCTGAGGACGCAGCAGCGCAAACCCGGGGTGAGCCAGATAGCCGTGGCGCAGGGGCGGCAAGCCGAAGCGCACCAGCAAGGGGAGCACCAGCGCCAGCGCAAACCAGGGCCAGGCCAGGATCATGGATGCCTCAGTGCGGCTTTACGCCCCGAGCGGGGAGATCGTTGCAAGAAGAGGGTTTGACCCCAACGGCGATAATGTTGCCGAAGCTGTTCGCACTGCTCGCGAGTCGGGTTCTGGCTGCCATAGAGCCAACTGCTCCAGTTAGACGAGAACTGGCTAAAATCGCTGCCACCGTGACGATCAACGAAGGCGAGCCACGCCTCTCCCTGAAGCTGGCGCGCCTCGGGCCAGCGTTGCAATGCTTCATGACGTAGGGCCTCCTGTATGCGTGCCACCAGCAGTGCCGGATCTCCCTCCAGCTGACGACACCAGTGGCGGTAACGTATCACCCTCTTGGCAATCAGGACGATCAGCAGCAGCAATAACGCTGTGATCAATAGCCACAATAGCGCCAGCACTCTGGGGTCAAGACTCTGTTCAATCAGATCCGGCCCCGGGTGGATGTCTCGCATCAGGGCAGCCAGCGGTGGAGTGATGGCGTCGGAGGCTGGACTGGCGCTGTCGAGTTCTGCGGGCGAAATCATCCCTGATGACATAACCCCTCCTGCCACTGCTGTTGCAGCGTCTGGCTGTTATCGAGCAGATAGAGGCGCTGCACCAATGGCAACAGCAACTGTTTGCCGTGGGCCAGCTGCTGCTCGGCGGCTTGCCGGTAGCGGCGGGAGAAACCGGCATGGCATCCATCCAGCCAGCCCTGATAGTGCTGCCCTGGCCGATCAATAGCCACTGGCAGCTGGCCGTCAGAGGGAAGGGCGGCCTCGAGGGGGTCGCGGATCTGCCAATAGTGAATATCGTGGCGCCGGGAGAGCAGCTGCAATTGCTTACAGAGCGCCGACTCGCAGGGTCTGTGATCGGTGATGATCGTCAGCTTGGCTCCGTGAGGCAACTCCACGCCAGACAAGGTGTCGGCTAGCGAGTGAGAAAGGGGCCGACGTGCCAGCCCTTGCTGGTAGTGATGGCAGAGGGATTCAAGCAGAGGCAGCACGCTGCCGCGCTGGTTCTGGTGATGGGGGGTAAGCCCGTGGCAGATCAGGGTGTTTTGCTGCTTCTCCCCTTGCCAGATCAGGGCTGCTGCCAGCTCGCACCCCAGACGCGCCTTGAGCTGCCGTGTGGAGCCGAAATACATAGCGGGAGAGAGATCGAGCAGCAGCCAGTGCGCCTGATCGAGCTCCTCGCTATAGAGGCGGGTATAGGGACGACCGAGGCGCGCCGTCACTCGCCAGTCGATATGGCGTACCTCGTCACCAGCCTGATAGGCGCGCAGCTCGCGAAACGTGAGTCCGGGAGAGCGGCCCGGTTTGCCGCGTTCGCTGCTGCTTCTGCCTGCGTGAGGTGGCTTCCTGGCCTTGGCCCAGAGCCGGATATTGAGCAACCGTGGCAGCGACAGGGCGATATCGGGATGCAGACTGGGATCTAGGGGCATGGCACCTGATCCAGCAGTTGGGCGATCAGGATATCGTTATCCAGATTGTCGGCCAGTGCCTGATAGCTGGGAATAAGGCGGTGGCGCAACACCGGATAGGCTTGCAGCTGGATATCTTCCGGCAGCACATAATCTCGTCCGGCAAGCCAGGCTCGGGCGCGGGCGGAGCGAGCCAGCCCCAGCGTAGCCCGAGGGCTGGCCCCCACGGCAATCAATGGCTCAAGGGCTGGGCAAAGACCACTGCCCGGGCGAGTGGCGCAGACCAGCTCCACCAGATAGTGCTCCAGTCTGCTTTGCATGGTGACCGCCAGCACTTCGCTGCGAGCACGTTGCAAGGTGGTCTGGCTCAGGGTCACCGGCGCCGCGCCGAGCTGTTCCCCGCTGGCATTGAGCTGCAGGATGGCGAGCTCCATCGTAGGGCTCGGGTAATCCACCATCAGCTTGAGCAGAAAGCGGTCGAGTTGTGCCTCCGGCAGGGTATAGGTTCCTTCCTGCTCGATAGGGTTCTGGGTGGCGGCCACCATAAAGAGAGGTGGCAGCCGCCAGCTCTTTTTGCCCACGGTGATCTGGTGTTCGGCCATGGCCTCCAGCAGCGCTGATTGCACCTTGGCCGGCGCCCGGTTGATCTCGTCCGCCAGCACCAGATGGTTGAAGAGGGGGCCCGGTTGGAATACAAAACTGGCATCCTGCGGATGAAACACCTCGCTGCCGGTGAGATCGGCGGGAAGCAGGTCGGGGGTGAACTGGATACGGGCAAAGCGCCCTTCGACGGCGCCAGCGAGCGCCTTGACGGCGCGGGTTTTGGCCAGCCCGGGAGCCCCTTCGATTAACACATGTCCTTCACATAACAGGGCAATCAGGAGCCCTTCAATTAGCTCCTCCTGCCCCAGGATCTGACTGCCAAGATAGTCCCTAAGCGCTCTGAACTCCGCCGCTGCCATGCGATAAACCCGTTGTTTTTATGGAAGTTGATCTTTTTATACTCCAGTTGCTCCCCAAGGGCGAGCAAAGGGGCCTTGCCGTGCTTAATTTAGTTTCAATCAGCTGTATGAAACTTGTGATTGGATTGTTAAGATGTGGCGCAATGAGGTCAGACCTCTGCCTTTTAAACCAAGGAGCCAGGATGAAACAGCCATTGAAACTGACGACTCGCCAGGGCGAACGGATTGCCGTCGTGGCGGGGCTGCGTACCCCCTTTGCCAAGCAGGCCACCGCCTTTCATGGCGTGCCTGCAGTCGATCTCGGCAAACTGGTGGTGAGCGAAATGCTTGCCCGTACCGATCTCGATCCCAAGCTTATCGACCAGCTGGTGTTTGGTCAGGTGGTTCAGATGCCGGAAGCCCCCAACATTGCTCGCGAGATCGTGCTCGGTACCGGCATGAGCGTCAATACCGATGCCTATAGTGTCTCCCGCGCCTGCGCCACCAGTTTCCAGGCGGTGGCCAACGTCACCGAATCCATCATGGCCGGTACCGTAGACATCGCCATCGCCGGTGGGGCTGACTCCTCCTCCGTGCTGCCCATCGGGGTGAGCAAGAAGCTGGCCCGCGCCCTGGTGGATCTCAACAAGGCGCGCAATCTGCAGCAGCGCTTCAATATTCTGCGGACATTGAGGGTCAAGGATCTGCTGCCTGTACCGCCTGCGGTGGCGGAATACTCTACGGGACTTTCGATGGGGCAAACGGCCGAGCAGATGGCCAAGAGCCACCAGATCAGCCGCGAGGCGCAAGATGCGTTGGCTCATCGCTCTCACACTCTGGCCGCGCAGGCTTGGGCCGATGGCAAGCTCAGTGGCGAGGTGTTTACCGCCCATGTGCCGCCCTACAAGTCGCCGCTCGAGCGGGACAACAATATCCGTGAAAGCGCGGATCTCGCGAGCTACGCCAAGCTCAAGCCGGTGTTTGACCGAGTCCATGGCACAGTCACTGCTGCCAATGCCACCCCGCTCACTGACGGCGCCGCTGCCGTGTTGCTGATGCGGGAAGGTCGTGCGAAAGAGCTGGGACTCGAACCGTTGGGTTATATCCGCAGCTTCGCCTTCTCGGCCATCGATGTCTGGCAAGACATGCTGATGGGCCCCTCCTATGCCACGCCGCTGGCGCTGGACAGAGCCGGCATTACGCTCAGCGATCTGACCCTGATCGACATGCACGAAGCCTTTGCCGCCCAGACTCTGGCCAACCTCAAGATGTTTGCCAGCCACGATTTTGCCCGTGACAAGCTGGGCCGCGATCAGGCCATCGGCGAGGTGGACATGGAGAAGTTCAACGTCCTCGGTGGTTCGCTGGCCTATGGCCACCCCTTTGCCGCGACCGGTGCGCGGATGATCACCCAGACCCTGCACGAGCTGCGTCGTCGCGGCGGGGGACTGGGGCTCAACACCGCCTGTGCGGCGGGTGGATTGGGCGTGGCTATGGTGTTGGAGGTTGAATGATGAGCGCTAAGACTTTTTCCCTGGATGTTCGCAAAGATGGCATCGGCATCCTCACCATGGATGTGCCGGGCGAGAGCATGAATACCCTGAAGGCCGCCTTTGTGGAGGAGATCCGCACCGTGTTGGCCGAAGTGAAACGCAACAAGGATTTGATCGGTCTGGTGATCACCTCCGGCAAGAAGGACTCCTTCATCGCCGGCGCTGACATTACCATGCTGGCCGCCTGCACCAGTGCCAAGGATGCCGAGACCCTGTCGCGAGAAGGGCAGGAGATCTTTGCCGAGATCGAGGGGCTGACCATTCCGGTGATCGCCGCCATTCACGGCCCCTGCCTCGGTGGCGGGCTGGAGCTGGCGCTGGCCTGCCATGGTCGGGTGGTGACCGATCACGGAAAATCTTTGCTGGGATTGCCGGAAGTTCAGCTCGGTCTGCTGCCGGGTTCTGGCGGTACCCAGCGTCTGCCGCGCCTCATCGGGGTGGCCAAGGCGCTGGATCTGATGCTGACCGGCAAGCAGGTGCGGGCCAAACAAGCCAAGAAATTGGGGCTGGTGGACGATGTGGTGCCGCCGTCAATCTTGCTGGATGCTGCCATCAAGCTGGCCAAGAAGGGCAAACCGCGCCATCAGTTGAAACGGGATCTGCAGGGCAAGGTGCTGGAGACCAACAAACTGGGTCGCAAGGTGCTGTTCGATCAGGCTAGCAAGGGGGTTAAAGCCAAGACCCGTGGCAACTACCCGGCGCCGGAGCGGATCCTGGATGTTGTGCGCATTGGCGTGGAGGAGGGAATGAAGGCCGGTCTGGCCGCCGAGTCCCGCCACTTTGGCGAGCTGGTGATGACTGCTGAGTCTGCCGCCCTGCGTTCCATCTTCTTTGCCACCACCGAGATGAAGAAAGAGGTCACCTATCAGGGGGCCGAGCCGCGCAAGGTGGCCCATGCCGCCGTGCTGGGCGGTGGTCTGATGGGGGGCGGCATTGCGTTCGTCACCGCTACTAAGGCGGGAGTGCCGGTGCGGATCAAGGATGTGGCAAGCGCCGGGATCGGCAATGCCATGCGCTACAGCTATGACATTCTGGCCAAGAAGCTCAAGCGCCGTCACATCCTGCGCAGCGAGCTGGAAAAGCAGATGAGCTTGCTGACCGGCACCCTCGACTACTCCGGTTTTCACCGGGTGGACATAGTGGTGGAGGCGGTGTTTGAAGATCTCAATCTCAAACACCAGATGGTGAAAGACGTGGAGCGCGAGTGTGGTGAGCACACAGTGTTTGCCTCCAACACCTCTTCCTTGCCCATCAACCAGATTGCGGCAGAGGCGGCGCACCCGGAGCGAGTTGTGGGGCTGCACTACTTCAGCCCGGTGGACAAGATGCCGCTGGCGGAGATCATCCCCCACGCTGGCACCAGTGCCGAGACAGTCGCCACCACTCTGGCCTTTGCCCGTGCTCAGGGTAAAACGCCTATCGTGGTGAAGGACGAAGCCGGTTTCTATGTCAACCGCATCCTGGCGCCCTACATGAACGAAGCGGCGCGACTGGTGCTGGAAGGGGAGCCGGTGGAGGTGCTGGATAGCGCACTGCTGGACTTTGGTTTCCCGGTTGGCCCCATCACCTTGCTCGATGAGGTGGGGATCGATGTAGGGGCCAAGATCTCCCCTATTCTCGAAAAAGAGCTGGGCGGCGAGCAGTTCCAGGCGCCCAAGGCGTTCGACAAGCTGCTGCAAAATGATCGCAAGGGACGCAAGAACGGCAAGGGCTTCTACCTCTATGGCAAGGCGGCACCGCGCAACAAGCTGACTGGCAAAGAGGGCAAGAAGACGGTGGACGAGAGCGTCTATGGCGTGCTCGGCATCAAGCCGTCTGCCAAGCTGGCCCGTCAGGAGATCGCCGAGCGCTGCGTGCTGCTGATGCTCAACGAAGCGGCCATGGCGCTGGATAGCGGTGTGGTGGCCTCGGCTCGTGATGGTGATATCGGCGCCATCTTCGGCATCGGTTTCCCGCCCTTCCTCGGCGGCCCGTTCCGTTATATGGACACGCTCGGGATCGATCATCTGGTTGGCCGTCTGGAGTATTACCAGAAGCGCCACGGCGATCGGTTTGCCCCCTGTGCCCGCCTCAAGGCAATGGCCGCAGAGCAGCAGACCTTCTACTGATAACCGCTGCAGATTGACCGCAAGACAAAGAGGCCCGCACCCCATGCGGGCCTCTTTCTATGTTGTGGTTTGTTCGGGTTGTACTGCTTGGGCTGCGCTCATGCTGGCAGAAACAACCGATTAAAAAACGGCCCACCGAAGTGGGCCGTAGAGATATCTGATTGCGGGTCAGATCCCAGGTTTGCGCTCCGGGCAGCGGCCGATGATATCTGCAGGCAGATCGCCGTTATCCTGTTCCAGCACCACGTCGAATCCCCACAGCTGATGCAGGTGTTTGAGCACCTCATGGCGTGAGTCGCCAAGGGGTATGCGGTTGTGGGGCACATAGCGCAGGGTGAGGGAGCGATCCCCCTTCACGGCGACGTTGTAGACCTGAATATTGGGCTCCAGATTGCTGAGGTTGTACTGAGCCGACAGAGTATTGCGCACCTGACGGTACCCCTCGTCATTGTGGATGGCGGAGACCTTCAGATAGTTCTTCAGATCGTCGTCATCAATGGCGAACAACTTCATGTCCCGCATCACTTTCGGGCTTAAGAACTGGCTGATAAAGCTCTCGTCCTTGAAGTTTTGCATGGCAAAGTGGAGTGTTTCGACCCAGTTGCTACCGGCATAGTCGGGGAACCAATATCTATCTTCCTCGGTCGGGTTCTCGCAGATGCGGCGCAGGTCGGTAAACATGGCAAACCCCAGCGCATAGGGGTTGATCCCCGAGTAGTAGCGGCTGTTGTAGGCCGGTTGATAGACCACGTTGGTGTGGCTGTGCAGCACCTCCATCATGAAGCGATCGCTCAGTTTTCCCTCGTCATAGAGGTGGTTGAGGATGGTGTAGTGCCAGAAGGTGGCCCACCCTTCGTTCATCACCTGGGTCTGCTTTTGCGGATAGAAATACTGGCTGATCTTGCGCACGATGCGCACCACTTCCCGCTGCCAGGGCTCCAGCAAGGGGGCATTCTTCTCGATAAAGTAGAGAATGTTCTCCTGGGGCTCTGCGGGGTAGCGCCTGTCCTCCACGCCAGCCGCTTTATGCTGTTTGGGCAGGGTTCGCCACAGCTCGTTGACCTGAGTTTGCAGATAATCTTCCCGCGCCTTCTGACGCCGCTTCTCCTCGGCCATCGAGATCTTCTGGGGACGCTTGTAGCGATCCACCCCGAAGTTCATCAGGGCATGGCAGGAGTCGAGCAGCTGCTCCACTGCCTCGATGCCATGCTTCTCTTCACACTGGGTGATGTAGTTCTTGGCGAACAGCAGGTAGTCGATGATGGAGGAGGCATCGGTCCAGGCCTTGAACAGGTAGTTGTTTTTGAAGAAGGAGTTGTGGCCGTAGCAGGCGTGTGCCATCACCAGCGCCTGCATCGGCATGGTGTTCTCCTCCATCAGGTAGGCGATGCAGGGATCCGAGTTGATGACGATCTCGTAGGCCAGCCCCATCTGGCCGCGCTTGTAGTTGCGCTCGGTATGGATAAAGCGCTTGCCGAACGACCAGTGTTGATAGCCGATGGGCATGCCGACGCTGGAGTAGGCATCCATCATCTGTTCGGCGGTGATCACCTCGATCTGGTTGGGGTAGGTATCCAGCTTGTAGAAACGGGCGACCCGGGCGATCTCCTGGTGATAGGTCTCCAGCAGATCGAAGTTCCAGTCTGGTCCGTCATCCAGTGGCGCTACACGTTTTTCTGTTTCGATCATGTGACCTCCTCACGCCGCTTGTTTCTTGAACAGCTCGCGGAACACCGGATAGATATCCTCGACCTTGCGAATGTGCTCCATTGCAAAGTGGGGGAACTGGCTGGCTACCGACTCATATTCGTGCCACAGGGTCTGGTGGGCACGGGTGGTGATCTCGATGTAGGAGTAGTACCGCACCCTTGGCATGATGTCCCGCGCCAGAATTTCACGGCACTGCGGTGAGTCATCAGCCCAGTTGTCACCATCCGATGCCTGCGCCGCATAGATGTTCCACTGGTTGGCGGGATAACGCTCATTGATGATGTCATTCATCATCTTGAGGGCGCTGGAGACGATGGTGCCGCCTGTCTCCTGGGAGTAGAAGAACTCGTGCTCGTCCACCTCCTTGGCCTGGGTATGGTGGCGGATATAGACCACCTCGACGTTCTTGTAAGTCCGGCTCAGGAACAGATAGAGCAGGATATAGAAACGCTTGGCCATCTCCTTGGTGGCCTGATCCATGGAACCCGAGACGTCCATCAGACAGAACATCACCGCCTGACTGGAAGGGACGGGCCGTTTGACGAAGTTGTTGAACTTGAGGTCGAAGGTGTCAATAAACGGCACCGCGTCGATCCGCCGCTTCAGCTCGCGGATCTCCTTCTCGAGCAGGGCGATTTCGGCAAAGTGTTCGTTGGGATCGGTGGCCAGCAGGGCCAGCCGATCTTCCAGTTCATGCAATTGGCGTTTCTTGCCTGCTTGCAGCGCCATGCGACGTGCCAGCGAATTTTGCAGGGAACGCACCACGTTGATGTTGGCGGGCACCCCGTTTGAGGTGTAGCCAGCACGGTAGGTTTTGACTTCCATCAGCTGATTGAGCTGGGTTTTCTGCAGCCTGGGCAGCTCCAGGTCTTCAAACAACAGATCGAGATACTCATCCTTGGAAATCTGGAACACGAAATCATCGGCCCCTTCCCCCTGATTGGATGCTTGTCCCTCGCCGGAACCCTGTCCACCGCCCCCTCCTTTGGGGCGGTCAATCTTGTCGCCGGAGACGAACTGATCATTGCCGGGATGCACCATCTCCCGTTTACCGCCGTGCCCCTGATGAAAATGGGGCTCGCCGATATCCTTGGTCGGGATGCTGATGCTCTCACCCTTGTCTACGTCCTGAATGCTGCGCTTGGAGACAGCATCCGAGACCGCTTGTTTTATCTGCTTCTTGTAGCGGCGGATGAAGCGCTGCCGATTGACAGCGCTTTTGTTTTTGCCGTTGAGCCTGCGGTCGATAAAATGCGCCATAACTCCCCCTTGAACAGTCAGGGTCAGGATGACTTGCGTACCCTGAGATACCATTCGGAGAGCAGTCTCACCTGTTTACGGGTGTAGCCTTTCTCCATCATCCGTTCGACAAAGTTATCGTGCTTCTTCTGCTCCTCGGCCGAGGTTTTGCTGTTGAAGGAGATAACCGGCAGCAGCTCTTCCGTGTTGGAGAACATCTTCTTCTCGATCACGGTGCGCAGCTTCTCGTAACTGGTCCAGTTGGGGTTACGGCCTGCATTGTTGGCCCGGGCACGCAGCACGAAGTTGACGATTTCGTTGCGGAAATCTTTCGGGTTGCTGATCCCGGCGGGTTTTTCAATTTTCTCCAGCTCGCTGTTGAGGGATGCTCTGTCAAACAGCTGGCCGGTTTCGGGATCACGGTACTCCTGATCCTGAATCCAGAAGTCGGCGTAGGTGACGTAGCGATCGAAGATGTTCTGACCGTACTCGGAGTAGGACTCGAGATAGGCAGTCTGGATCTCCTTGCCGATGAACTCCACATAGCGCGGGGTCAGATAGCCCTTGATGAACTCAAGGTAGCGATCGTGCAGCTCTTGCGGGAACTGTTCGCGCTCGATCTGCTGCTCCAGCACATAGAAGAGGTGCACCGGGTTGGCGGCCACTTCCGCGTGGTCGAAGTTGAAGACGCGGGAGAGGATCTTGAACGCAAAGCGGGTAGAGAGACCATTCATCCCCTCGTCCACACCGGCGTAGTCGCGATACTCCTGATAGCTCTTCGCCTTGGGATCGGTGTCTTTCAGGCTCTCGCCATCATAGACCCGCATCTTGGAGTAGATGCTGGAGTTTTCCGGCTCTTTCAGCCGTGACAGTACCGAGAACTGTCCCAGCAGCTCGAGGGTGCCCGGGGCGCATTTGGCCTCGGTCAATTCGCTGTTGATCAGCAGTTTCTCGTAGATCTTCACCTCTTCGGAGACGCGCAGGCAGTAAGGCACCTTGACGATGTAGACCCGGTCGAGGAAGGCCTCGTTGTTCTTGTTGTTGCGGAACTGCTGCCACTCGGATTCGTTGGAGTGAGCGAGCAAGATGCCGTCAAAGGGGAGGGCTGAGAGCCCTTCGGTACCGTTGTAGTTACCCTCCTGAGTTGCAGTTAGCAGCGGGTGCAGTACCTTGATAGGCGCCTTGAACATCTCCACAAACTCCATCACCCCCTGGTTCGCTTTACACAGCGCACCTGAGTAGGAGTAAGCATCGGCGTCATCCTGGGCGAAGTGCTCCAGCATGCGGATGTCGACCTTGCCGACCAGTGAGGAGATATCCTGGTTGTTGTCATCGCCCGGTTCCGTTTTGGCGATGGCAATCTGATCGAGGATGGAGGGGTTGACCTTCTCCACCTTGAACTTGGTGATGTCGCCGCCAAACTCGTGCAGGCGTTTGGCCACCCAGGGGGACATGATGGGACGCAGGTAACGGCGCGGGATGCCGTACTCTTTTTCCAGGATCTCCCCATCCTCTTCGATATCGAACAGGCAGAAGGGGTGATCGTTGACCGGTGAGCCCTTGATGCGATAGATGGGCACCTTCTGCATCAGGGATTTGAGTTTCTCTGCCAGCGAGGATTTACCGCCGCCAACGGGGCCCAGCAGATAGAGGATCTGTTTCTTCTCCTCCAGCCCTTGGGCGGAGTGTTTGAGGTAGGAGACGATCTGTTCGATGGCCTCTTCCATCCCGTAGAAATCCTTGAAGGCGGGATAGCGTGCCACGACGCGGTTGGAGAAGAGTCGGCTCAGTCTGGGGTTGGCTGAGGTGTCTACCATCTCCGGCTCACCAATGGCGGTCAGCAGACGTTCGGCTGCGGAGGCGTAGCAGGCTTTGTCCTGCTTACACATATCCAGGAACTCCTGGATGGTATATTCCTCTTCTCTCGCTTTTTCATATCGCTGTTGGTAATGCTCGAATATGCCCATAACTTTGCCCTCGTTATAGTCGCTTACCCTGAAAAAAGTGGATGACTGCTTTTGTGTTGTGCGCTTTTAAAGCCTAGTCAACAGACTCCAGTAATCCATCACGGTTGATAGGTTAAATTCTGAAGAAACCTGCCCGATCCTTGTGCGGGGAGGGTCAGTCAACAACACCGCTATGTTACTGACTGTTAAATTATTTTTGCCACGATAGTGAGGTAAATGTCAAAGACATAAAAAATAAATGTTTATGGGAAAGAGGGAACTTATTGCGAAAAGATTAAGGGGTTTGACGAAAGGCAATGGGGCTGCGGGTTGGCGGGGTTATGAATGAAAACGTCATTACGTGTACGTTAACGTAAATCACTTTGTTTGGAGTTTTGGCTCTAATTTTTACATTGACGCTACATTTCGAGTGCCCTAGATTGGCGATGTGTGAGCAGCAAGACGCTTTAGCAAGAGAGTTGACTGTTGCCTCACCAAGCTCTGTTTAAGCACGTTTCCGTTGGCTTGACCCTCGCAACCGCGAGGGTCTTCTTTTTCTGCGTCTTTAAACGCTTGTTTCTGCTGGTGGCTATTAAAGCCACCAGCACTCATCTAGCAAGGGTAGGCTTGTTGCACTGCCGCCAGGACGCGGGCAAACGGGTGCGCGGCCAACTGGCCTGCGCCCGCCAGCGATTTGGCTTTGATCCGGCTGGTCAGCGGAGTGGCGATACCGCAAAGGAAACGGGCCAGAACACGAGCATCCACGGAACCTGTCTTGGCAATCAGCGGCTCGCACCAGGCGCGGATCCCCGCCTCGTTTGGCATGGCCAGTTGGGGCAGGGGAGGAAGATGTGCCACCTCGCCGCGACAAACCGAACAGTGGCCACAATGAACCGGCGCCACCTCATCGGCAAAATAGCGGGCGAGGCGGTGGCTCAGGCACTCACTTGAGGTGAAAAAGTCGAGCATGGCTTGCAGTCTGGCCAGCTCACTCTGTTCTTTTTGCAAGAAGAGCGCATGGAGCGCGTTAGCCTCCTGCTCGCAGTCCCACCCCTGACGGGTGATCCGGTAGACCTCGGTCATCTGTTTGCTTTCAAGCTCGATCCAGCCTTGCTGCTGCAGGTAGTCGAGCGCCGCAACCGCCCGCTGTCGCTCTCCCTGATAGCCCTGCCAGAGGGCGTCAAAGTCCATGGTGCACCAGCTGCGGGCTTGCGGGGCACAGGCGAACAGCTGCTCCAGAAACTGGCGGCGTTCCGGATTGAAGCGGCTCACTATCTCGCCTTTATCCAGCACAAACTTGAAGCGGTAATCTGCATAGTAGCTGTAGGCCGGGGTGATGATGCCCGCCATCTCCAGATAGACCAGCAGGGTTTTAAGGGGCAACTGGCGGATATTGGTGTCGTTGGATAGGCGCAGCAGGGTGAATTCCCACTCGTTCCCGCTCTGCTTGATGATGGCAAGCAGCTGGAGGATGGCACTCAAATCCGGCGTATCGCCGTAGACGAAGTTCTCCAACACCGGCAGCTGGCTCTGGTTGGCCAGCACGATACAGCGCGATGGTTGGCCATCCCGTCCGGCGCGGCCAATCTCCTGGCTGTAGTTCTCGATAGATTTGGGCAGATCGTAGTGAATGACCCGCCGGATATCCGCTTTGTCGATCCCCATGCCAAAGGCGATGGTGGCGACGATGCAATCCACCTTGCCCGCCATGAAGTCGTGCTGGATCTGGCTGCGCAGCGCCGAGTCGAGCCCGGCATGATAGGCGCGGGCGTTGATCCCTTCTCTAATGAGTTGCTCGGCACAGGCTTCTGCGGTGTGTTGCAAGGTGACGTAGACGATGGTGGGGGCCGCCGGAGCGTTGGCCAGCTCCTGTGCGAGCCAGCTATCCCGCGCGTCGGGCGCCAGGGGAATGACCGCCAGATCAAGATTGGGGCGGTAGAAACCTGTGACCACGACCCCCTCCGGCGCTATGCCGAATTTGGTCTGCATATCCTGAATAACCGCCGGTGTGGCGGTGGCGGTGAGCAGCAGCACCTGCGGGATCTTCAGGTCATGGCGATAGCTCGGCAGCTTGAGGTAGTCGGGGCGAAAGTTGTGGCCCCACTCAGAAATACAGTGGGCTTCGTCAACCACCAGCAGCGAGATCGGCACTTGCTGGATAAAGCGGCGAAAACGCTCGTTCTTGAGTCGCTCTACCGAAATCATCAGGATCTTGAGCTGGCCATCCAGCGCCTGCTGCATCACTCGTCGGCTCTCCTCCGGGCTCTGGCTAGAGTCGAGGGTGGCGGCGCTTATTCCCTTGCTTTTGAGGAAGGCGAGTTGATCGTGCATCAGCGCCAGCAGCGGCGAGATAACCAGGGTCAGGTGAGGTAGGGCGAGGGCAGGCAGTTGATAACAGAGCGACTTGCCGGAGCCGGTGGGAAAGATGGCGGCGGCACTCTGACCAGCCAGTACCCGGCTGATCACCGCTTCCTGACCTGGCCTGAGTGCGGAGAAACCAAAATATTGGTTGAGCAGGGATGGGATCATGGCAAGGCTCCGCGGCAAATGGGGGATGATAGCACAGCGATGCCGGTCACGGGTGACACAGGAATGGTCGTGAGGGTAAGGGCAGAGAGTGTCGATAAAACGTACAAAAATGGGTGGTTGCGCTGTGGTTAAGGTTTTGTTGCGGTTTTTTGTGATGGAAACGGGATATTTTTTGGTGAGTCTCTGGAAAAAAAAGATGGTGAATGGGATATTCCGTCATGCAATCCGGTGACTGGCGGATCGGCCCGACAGAAGGCTGGCCACAGACACCACATCCGGGCGACAGGGGTCTCCCGATGAGTGGTTGCAGACAGGACTCATGATTCATGCACTACGGTGCTTAGGGACTTTTTTGATGACACAACAACACCCCCTCCTTCGGCTGGTCAATAGCACCAGCCTGGTCAGCCAGATCCTGGTTGGTCTGGTATTCGGTATCTTGCTGGCACTGTTTGCGCCCGAGTGGGCGAAAACGGCAGGTCTGCTTGGCAATCTGTTCGTTGGTGCACTGAAAGCGGTAGCCCCGCTGCTGGTATTCGTACTGGTGATGGCGGCCATCATTGGTCACAAGCAGGGTCAGAAGACCAATATTCGCCCGCTGCTGGCGCTCTACCTGTTTGGTACCTTCTCTGCGGCCGTGGTCGCGGTGATTGCCAGCTTCCTGTTTCCCTCCAACCTCCATCTGGTGGCCAATACTGCCGAGATCACCCCGCCGGGCGGGATCACCGAGGTGCTGCAGACCCTGTTGTTCAACGTGGTGACAAACCCGGTCAAGGCGCTGATGGATGCCAACTATATCGGGATCCTGGCGTGGGCTATCGGTCTGGGTATCGCCATGCGCCATGCCAACGAGAGCACCAAGGCGCTTATCACTGACCTGTCTCACGGTGTCTCCGCCATCGTGAAAGCGGTGATCCGCTGTGCTCCGCTCGGGATCCTGGGTCTGGTTGCCTCCACCCTGGCTGAAACCGGCTTTGACGCCCTGTTTGGCTATGCCCAACTGCTGGTGGTGCTGATCGGCTGCATGCTGTTTATCGCCTTCGTGGTCAACCCGTTGATCGTCTTCTGGAAGATCAAGCGCAACCCCTATCCGCTGGTGCTGACCTGCCTCAAAGAGAGCGGCGTGACCGCCTTCTTTACTCGCAGCTCTGCCGCCAACATCCCGGTCAACATGGCGCTGTGTGAAAAACTGCGTCTGCCCAAAGATACCTACGCTGTCTCCATCCCGCTGGGTGCCACCATCAACATGGCGGGTGCGGCCATCACCATTACTGTGCTCGCCATGGCGGCGGTACATACCCTGGGGATGGAAGTGGACATGGCAACGGCTGTGCTGCTCTCCGTGGTCGCCACCATCAGTGCCTGTGGCGCATCCGGTGTCGCCGGTGGTTCCTTGCTGCTGATCCCGCTGGCCTGCAGCCTGTTTGGCATCAGCAACGACATCGCAATGCAGGTGGTTGCTGTCGGCTTTATCATCGGTGTGTTGCAGGATTCTGCCGAGACAGCGCTGAACAGCTCCACCGACGTGCTGTTCACCGCCGCAGCTTGCATGGCCGAAGATGAAACCCTGCTGGAACCTTCCGCGCTGCCCAGCAGCGAGGCGTGAGCCGGTAGCTCGATTTTTCGATTCAGCCCCTCTCTGTGAGGGGCTTTTTATATCAGCGGGCCTAAATGTGTTGAGGAGAGGAGTGCGCAAGAAAACATTCATTTTGATGAAATGTTTGGTTACAAATAGCCGACAGACAGTGCGGGTGCTGCCCCGTTAAAATAGCTGCGGAATAATAAGGTTCAGGCTAAAAAACGAGATTAAATAATGAAAAAAACTACGCTTTCGTGGGCAATTATTGGTGCATTAGGTTTGGTTGGTTGCGGTGGTGGTGGCGGAGATAGTGGTGGTGGTGGTACCACGCCACCGGAGCCGCAACCGAGGGCGCTGCCGGTGGCTGGCGTCTATCTCCCCGTCCTGATGGACGCTCAGGGGCAGTTAATCAACCGTCCGGTCAACGACAGTTATCGTGCGGTCGGTCTTGTCTATCCGGCGTCCACAGAGGGCACGGGTTGGGCGATGAACATTGCTGAGAAAAGAAGTGCCACAGTCAGCACTTATACCTTCCCTCAAGGCTTCTCTTCTCTGAATAAAGGTGAGGGTTACCCACTGACGTTGTCGTTGCTGGTGAACAAAAGCCAACCCAGTACCTTCGACTCGGCTGAGCAAAAGTCCAATACCAATGTCGATGGGTTGGTCAAGGTGGCGTCTGTGCCAGATACGGCGGGAAGCAGCCAGTCACTCTGGGTACTCGATTATCGACCCGTCAAAGCCAAAATCGATTCTGCACTCACTATTCAGAATTGGGGCGGCCAAGTGGCATTGCAGCCGATGGTCACTGCGCCTATCAACGCGGACTCCTGGTACAACCTTGGGGAGAGTGCACTGTTTCAAGATTTCAAAACCGAGCGCAGCAACAATGGCTTGGGGATCAAGCTGACCATCCTGTTTAAAGAAGGGTGTTCTGTAAGCGGTGAGACAGAGGCCAACACTCAAGGTTTGAACAAGCTGACGTTGACTGGTTGGAACAATCGGTCATGCAGTTTCAATACCTTGACAGGGCCTGCTGATATCAAAGAGGGAAAAATTTATGAGGGGCTCTGGGAAAAAAGGATGCGCGAATTTGCCGATCGCAACGCCAGTGTCACTGCATATCTGACCATGAAACCGGGTAGCAATGGTCAGAAAGACACCCTGGTGCTCGGTATTCCGGAAATCACCGGTATCACGCCGTTCCTGTTGGAAGCGCAACCACTCTAATCAGCCAGAGATAGTGCGTGTTTATCAAGAGATGCCAGTCGCTTACCCGACTGGCATTTTTGTTGGTCGAGGTTCGGTGCGAAGCCCTGAAACATCATGATGTGGTTGCCGGATAAGGGTTGTTTCCTTGGTTGTTGTGTGAGTTCAGGTGCTGTGGCTGCAATAACTGCGTGATGAGTGGCAAGACTATTCAGGACGGGACAACGCAATAAAAAAAGCCAGCCGAGTGTTCGGCTGGCTTTTTGCTATCAGCGGCAGGTAGGGGATTAACCGACCAGCTGATAGAGGATGGCGGAGATGGCGATCATCCCCATCACAGCGACAAATACGTTGCTGATATGGCCCTGATATTTCGCCATGGCCGGTACGCGCTTGATGGCGTACATCGGCATGATGAACAGGATGGTGGCGATGATCGGGCCGCCCAAGGATTCAATCATGCCCAGGATGGAGGGGTTGGCAATGGCAGTGCCCCACAGGGTCAGGATGAAGAAGGCGATGATGAACATCTCGACTTTCTTGGCGTTCGGCTCTTTGCCAGACTTGCGCATGTTCTGAACGATCATCCCCTTCAGGCCTTCACGGGCACCCAGATAGTGGCCGAAGAAGGAGGAGACGATGGCGACAAACGCAACCAACGGACCGAAGTAGGAGATGATGGGGCTGGCATGCTGGTTAGCCAGATAGGAGAGCACGGCGATGTTCTGAGCCTTGGCTTCTGCCAGCTGAGCCGGTGTCAGGCTCATAACGCAGGAGAAGACGAAGAACATCACGAAGCCCAGCAGCACCATGGCGGTACGCTTGAGGATGGCATCGGCTTTCTCGACAGCCTGATCACCGTGGTCGCGGCGCTGAGCCAGGGAGAAGCTGGAGATGGCCGGGCTGTGGTTGAATGAGAAGACCAGTACCGGGATGGTCAGCCACAGGGTAGTGGCGAAATCCTTGGCAGAGGGCACTTGCTCCAGCGCAGCACCGGTCCAGTCCGGAATGAGGTACAAAGAGATACCGGCCAGAATGGCGATCAGCGGATAAACCAGCAGCTCGGTCACTTTCAGCATCAGCTTTTCACCGGCCAGCATCACCGACATCATGCCCATGATCAGCACGATGGAGAGGATCCAGCGCGGCGGGGCACTCATCTGCAGCTGGTTGACCATGAAGCTTTCCACGGTGTTGGTGATACCCACGCCGTAGATCAGCACGATGGGGTAGATGGCGAAGAAGTAGAGCAGGGTAATTAATTTACCGGCCCCCACGCCAAAGTGCTCTTCCACCACTTCGGTGATGTCTGCATTTGGCTTTTTGGAGGAGAGCACGAAGCGGGCCAGACCACGGTGTGCCAGATAGGTCATGGGACCTACCAGCAGCGCCATGACGACCAGCGGCCAGAAACCGCCCATACCCGCGTTGATCGGCAGGAACAGGATCCCCGCGCCAACCGCGGTCCCGAACAGACTGATGACCCAGGTAGAGTCGCGTTTTTCCCAACGAGTGGTTTGAGTAGAGCGGATCCCTTGCTCTGTTGACGCCGCAACTCCCTGCGTGCCAGTGACTGTGTTTGACATCTATCTCACCCCGAATGTGTGGTTCTTATTAAGTCGGCGCAAGGATACGGTTTTTCTAATCAAAAATGTTGATCAAATTCATCTTTACGGCACGAAAAACCGCACTTTCTTATGGGAATGTGATCAAAACAAGAAAAATTCAATTATTGTTTATCAATTGGCACGTTATTTTAGTGTTAATGATTAAATCTCGCTCAGCCAAATGTAGGTAAATTGTTATTTTGCGAGATGCTGGGCTAGCTGGTTGATCATGCTGGCGGTAGCCCCCCAGATAAAGTGCTGTTGCCAGGGGATCCAGTAGATGGTGTGTGCTTTCCCCCCTCTGGAAAGGGTCAGGGGGATGTGGTTGCGCCGATCCAGCAGATGGGTCAGCGGCACTTCGAAGGCGTGATCCACCTCATCCGGACTCAGGATGAGGGGATAGTTGCCATCGAGCAGCCCCAGTACCGGCAGTACCTCGAATCGTGACACCGTATTGAGCGGGTTGAGGGTGCCGATCACTTCAATCAGCCGTGCCGGAATGCCGAGCTCCTCTTCGGTCTCCCGCAGCGCCGTGGCAATGAGGTTTTCGTCACCGGGATCCTGTCGCCCGCCGGGAAAGCTGATCTGCCCCCCATGATGACGCAGCCGTGGGCTGCGCCGGGTCAATAACACGCTGAGCCCCTCGTCGCGCATCACCACCGGGATCAACACCGCCGCCGGACTGAGCCCGCCAATGGCGAGGCGATGGGCCGGGGCGGGTCGCTGCAACTGGAAGCGGGTCAGCAGTTCGTGGCGATCCATGGCGGGGAGCTCTCCTGTGCGTTGGCCTGACAGTGGGGAGGATTACAGCGCCGACAGCGGCGGCAGGATGCGGGCAACCTTGTCATAGGTCTCCTGATATTCGCTGTCGGCGTCGGAGTCGGCGATGATGCCGCCACCGGCCCAGCAGTGCAGGCGACCCGCTTCGGCGATCAAAGTGCGAATGCAGATGCTGGTGTCCATCCGACCATGCTGGCTGAGGTAGCCGATGCTGCCGCAATAGGCATTGCGGCGCTGGGGCTCAAGCTCTTCGATGATCTCCATGGCGCGGATCTTGGGGGCGCCGGTGATGGAGCCACCAGGGAAACAGGCGCGCAGCAGATCGACCCCTTGCCAGCGTGCATCCAGCTCACCATGGATGGTGGAGACCAGATGATGTACCGCCGGAAACGACTCCACCGCAAACAGATGAGGCACGCTGACCGAGCCAGGCCGGCTGACCCGACCTATATCGTTGCGCAGCAGATCAACGATCATCAGATTCTCTGATCTGTCCTTGTCCGCCTGCGCCAGCTCCCGCGCGACTTGCCGATCGGTGGCCGGATCGGGGTGGCGAGAGCGAGTGCCCTTGATGGGTTTGGTTTCGATATGACGGCCATCGAGCAGCAGGAACCGCTCGGGGGAGAGGCTCAGCAGCGCGCTCTCCGGCAGGCGGATAAAGGCTGAGAAGGGGGCCTTGTTGGCGGTTGCCAGCAGGCAATAGGCCTGCCACTCATCCCCCTGATAGGGGGCGCTGAAACGCTGGGTCAGGTTGATCTGGTAGCAATCCCCCGCGGCGAGATATTCCTGAATGCGGGCAAACTTCTCGCCATACTCGGCACGGCTCATATTGCTCTGCCACGCCCCCAACAAGGCAAAAGCAGGGGCCGGTTTGGCCTGCTGCTGTTCAAACCAGGCCAGCCGGTTGGCAAGGCCTGCTTCATCCCCCCAGTGCACCAGCTGCCAGTCGCCGGTCGCCACATTGCGCAGCAGCGCCCAGTCGTAGATGCCTACCGCCATGTCCGGCACCGCGATATCGACGGCGGCCTGCACCGGCAGTCGTTCGAAGCGGCGGCCGAGATCATAGCCAAACAGGCCGAGGGCGCCGCCAATAAAGGGTAGGTGAGTGGCACACAGATCCAGCTCCCCCAGCAGCTGTTGCTGGGTATGGGCCAGCAGGGCGAGGGGATCTTCGTGGTGTTGGCTGATATTCGCTCCGACACGCAGAGTGGTCACCTCGCCACGGGTTTCGAGGGTCGCCAGCGGATCGGCAGTGATGATATCAAAGCCGTTATCGGCACCGAGTGGCCCCGCCGACTCCAGCAACATGGCCCACGGCTGATGTTGCAGGCGGGCAAAAAGCTGATGGAGTTCAGCACTATGGTCTAGATGATGGATATGAAGTGTTGGCGTCATTTTATGTTACACAGGCAACAGTTTGGTTCCCGAACCCTAGTCGGTGCTGGTGGGCAAGCGTATCATAGGTGTCGGTGACTTAAGAAAAAACTGCCGTGTCGTTCGTTTTTTGCTGGTTGATAGTTTTTAGCCAGCACGTCAGCACGGCCCATCATATGGAAGCCCTTGCCCTGCTCTGTGGCAGAGACAAGGACCAGTGAGGATGATATGAGCATTATAAAAAAACAGGATTTCATCGATTCTATCGCAGATGCCCTCCAGTACATCTCCTATTACCACCCGTTGGATTTTGTTCAGGCTGCCAAAGCGGCGTATGACCGTGAGGCCAACCCGGCCGCCAAAGATGCGCTGGCCCAGATCTTGATCAACTCCCGCATGTCCGCCGAAGGTCATCGTCCGCTCTGCCAGGACACCGGCATCGTGACCTGTTTCGTCAAAATTGGCATGCAGGTCCAGTGGGACAGCGACATGACAGTGCAGGAGATGGTGGACGAAGGAACCCGTCGTGCCTACACCAATCCTGACAACCCGCTGCGCGCCTCGGTGCTGGCCGATCCGGCCGGCAGTCGCAAAAACACCAAAGACAACGCCCCTGCCGTGGTCCATATCGACATGATCCCCGGCAACAAGGTGGAAGTGAGCATCGCGGCCAAAGGCGGCGGCTCCGAGAACAAATCCAAGATGGTGATGCTCAACCCTTCTGACGATATCGTCGAGTGGGTGCTGAAAACCGTGCCGACCATGGGCGCAGGCTGGTGCCCCCCCGGCATGCTGGGCATCGGCATCGGCGGTACCGCCGAGAAAGCGGCGGTGCTGGCCAAAGAGGCCCTGATGGAGCACATCGACATTCAGGAGCTGATCGCCCGTGGCCCGCAAACCACCGAAGAGAAGCTGCGGGTCGAGCTCTACGACAAGGTCAACAAGCTGGGGATCGGTGCCCAGGGTCTGGGCGGCCTCACTACCGTGCTGGATGTGAAGGTGAAATCTGCGCCGACTCATGCCGCCTCCAAGCCGGTGGTGATGATCCCCAACTGCGCCGCCACCCGTCACGTTCACTTCGAGCTGGATGGCTCAGGGCCCGCCGAGCTGACCCCGCCGAAACTGAGCGACTGGCCGGAGATCACCCGTGAAGCGGGTGGCAACGTGCGCCGCGTCAACGTCGATGGCATCACCAAGGCCGAACTGGCCAGCTGGAAGAGCGGTGATACCGTGCTGCTCTCCGGCAAGATCCTCACCGGTCGCGACGCCGCCCACAAGCGTATCGCCGACATGCTGAAAAATGGCGAAGGGCTGCCTGAAGGGGTCGATTTCACCAACCGCTTCATCTATTACGTTGGCCCGGTTGATGCGGTGCGCGACGAAGTGGTTGGCCCGGCTGGCCCCACCACCTCCACCCGGATGGACAAGTTCACCGACATGATGCTGGGTGAAACCGGCCTGATCGGCATGATCGGCAAATCCGAACGCGGCCCGAAAACCGTCGAGAGCATTAAGCAGCACAAGGCCGTCTATCTGATGGCGGTGGGCGGCGCCGCCTATCTGGTTGCCAAGGCTATCAAGAAGGCGCGCGTGGTGGCCTTTGCCGATCTCGGTATGGAAGCGATCTACGAGTTTGAAGTGGAAGATATGCCGGTGACTGTTGCGGTCGACTCCGAAGGCAACAATATCCACGAAACCGGCCCGGCCTACTGGTCTGCCAAGATTGCAGAGCTGGATGGCAAACTCTCCTCCTGAGTGACCGTTTCCGCTGCCGGTTAACGGCATCGGCTATGTAAACAAGGCGCGTCCATCCGGATGTGCCTTTTTGCTTTGGCTGGCTTGTTATGGGCTCAGGTTGGCCGTTTGCGGCAAGCGGGTATAAAAAAGGATGGCGTGACGCCATCCTTTTTCGTCGTACTTGTGCTCTGGCAGTAGACAGCCGAGCAATCGCCCTTGGCTTAGGCCTTTTTCAGGTAGGCGGCAACCAGTACGATCTGCACGCCGTTGACTTTGCCTTCGATATGAAGCGGGTTGTTGGTCAGACGGATGCCCTTGACCAGGGTGCCGCGCTTGGCGGTGAAACCGGCGCCTTTCACGTCCAGATCCTTGATCAGGGTGACTGAGTCGCCCTCTTGCAGCACGGCGCCGTTGGAGTCAACGGTCGGTACGCTGTCGTCATCTTCGTCAGCAATACCAGCTTCAGCCCAGGCCTTGGCTTCGTCTTCCATGTACATCATGTCCAGCAGATCCTGAGCCCACACTTCACCCTTGCCGGAGAGTGCTTTCAGCTGACGCCATGCCATCACCTGCACCGCAGGCACCTGGCTCCACATGCTGTCGCTCAGGCAACGCCAGTGGTTGACCACCAGAGTATCCGGTTGTTCCAGCTGACCACGGCAGGTGTCACAGATAGCAACGCTGTGATCATCGTCGTTGGCGGGGGAGTGAGGCACCACGAAGGCGGTCAGCGCCTGCTCGGCGCTGCACAGTTCACACTTGGCGCCCGCGCGCGCTTGCAGAATGGCGTTGATGGTCATGTTGTTGGTCCCATAGATAGTGTAAAGCGTCCCGCGTTGGGCGGGGCGCGTGAAAGAGGGGGCGGAATATAGCATAAAACCCCGCACTTTGTCAGGTCTGCCCTGGGTCGCAGGGTCGGCGGTGCTGTTGCGCGGCGCTGATCGTTTGGTATTGAGAGTGCAATTTGAAGCGGGATCGCTAGAATGAGCCTCCTTTTTGACTGCAAGGCAGGGGCATTCGTGCTGGCTCAACGTTTTCAACAACTGGATCGACTGCTCACCTGCTACCGACGCTGGTGGCAATATCAGCCATATCATCATCTGACCATGGCCTTTGCCGATGAGGCGCCCGAACTGGCGGCGTTGCTCAATGGGCTGACGCTCGGCCAGTTGGCAGAGCTCGATGCGGATATGGATGCACTCAGCAGTCTTCTTGCCCCCTGGATTGCCGAGGGCGCCGAGCTGCAGCAACTCAGCCAGCTTGCCCCGTTTACCCCTGAGCCCATCACTTGCAGCAAGGAGATGGCGCTGCATATGCCGGGGCGCAAGCAGGCCCAGATCGAGTCGTTCACCGCCTGTCTGCCGGCCCATCAGGGCCCCTATCTGGAGTGGTGTGCCGGCAAGGGGCATCTTGGGCGGCTGGTGTCACTTCATCGACAGGCTCCGATCCTCAGTCTGGAGTTGCAAGGGCAGCTTTGTGACGAAGGTCGGCTGCTGGCCGAGCGGGATGGCGCCAATATGACCTTTACCTGCGCCGATGCCTTTGCCCCCGAGTCGGCGGTGCTGATCGCCCCCGAACATCATGCCATGGCACTCCATGCCTGCGGCGAGCTGCACACACATCTGCTGGAGCGGGTGGCCGAGCGCGGTGCCCGCGGAGTGACCATCTCTCCCTGTTGTTACCACCTGATCCGCAGCAGCCACTATCGCCCGCTGTCGGCCGCGGCCAATGCCAGCGAGCTGGTGTTGAGCAAGGCGGATCTCAAGTTGCCGCTACAGGAGACGGTGACTGGCGGTGCGCGGATCGCCCGCCTGCGTGAGCAGGAAGTGGTGTGGCGGCTCGGGTTTGACTGCCTGCAGCGTCAGGTGCGCGGTGTGGATGAGTATCTGCCGGTGCCCAATATGCAAAAGAGCCTGTTGACCGGCACGTTTGAGGCATTCTGCGTTTGGGCTGCTGAACGCAAAGGGATTGTGCTGCCCGCCGGGCTGGACTACCCCGCCTGGTTGGAACACGGGGAGCGCCGCTTTGGTGATGTCGCCCGCATGGAACTGGTGCGCCACCTGTTTCGCCGTCCCCTCGAGATCTGGCTGGCGCTGGATCGCGCGCTCTTTTTGCAAGAGCAGGGCTATCGGGTCGAAGTGGGGGAGTTCTGTGCCAAACCCATGACCCCGCGCAATATCCTGATCCGTGCCGTGCGTGCCTGACATCCGGCTATTTTGAGCATTTTTCTTGAACATTGATGATGGCTGACAGGTTGAGCCTGCCAGCCATTTTTTTTCATCACGAACAATGACCGTATGGCTGGTCACCTGGCCGTCTCAACTGTTCTAAAAATGGGCGACAGATCACGCTCTGGTGTTTTCGTTTGGGTTCCTTTTCTTTGTTTCAGCTGCACTGAACATCACAAGGTGAAATGGCTCACAAATTCTGCTTATTTCTTAATTCTCATCGTGAATTTAGTTGTTGAAACACCTACTCTTGGAACGCATTAATTCAAACAAGGACGATAAACATGTTCAAACCCAAGCGTTGTGCCTGGCTGATCGCTGCCGCCTGCGCATTGCCAAGCTATGCCGCAATGAGTGCAGCCATGAATATTCAACCCGACCCGCAAAATGCGGGAGGATATGTGATTGCGGCCCCGGATCTGGCCGCCATGGAAAAAGCCAAGACGGCTAATCCCATGTATGCAATATGGGCCAAGGCATTGGCGACCCGATCCAATAAAATAGTCGATGCCATTGAACCGGGTCTGGCAAGCAATCCTGACAACGTAAAACGGGTTGAACGAGTATTTCCCCAATCTGAATGGGAATATTTAACCCAGATGGCAGCGCCGGAATATACTTATGTCCGCTTCTTGCGAGCCATCGGTAAATTCCCTGCGTTCTGTGGTGAGTATACTGACGGGCGTGATTCTGATGCGATCTGTAAAAAATCCATTGTGACGGCCTTTGCGCACTTCTCTCAGGAGACCGGTGGCCATATTGCCAAGGAGAACGTCTCCGATAACCCGCTGGGGTTGGAGGAGTGGCAGCAGGCGCTGGTGCATGTGCGGGAGATGGGCTGGTCAGAGGGACAGACCGGCTACACCACAGGCTGCGGCCAGAACGACTGGCAGAACAAGAAGTGGCCATGCAGCACGGGTCAGGGGTACTTCGGCCGCGGCGCCAAGCAGCTTTCTTACCACTTTAACTACGGCGCCTTCTCCGAGGCGATGTTTGATGGCGATGCCTCCGTGCTGCTCAACAACCCGGGTCTGGTGGCGGACTCCTGGCTTAACCTCGCTTCTGCCATCTGGTTTTTCCTCACCCCGCAGGCCCCGAAACCGGCCATGCTACACGTGATTGATCGTACCTGGGTACCCTCCAAACGGGAAGCTGACGCCGGTATCGGCTATGGCTTCGGTACCACCATCAACGTCATCAACGGCGGTATCGAGTGTGGTGAACAGAACAAGGACAAGGGGCAGCCTGTCAATCGCATCCGCTACTGGGAAGGGCTGGCCAACCACTACCAGATCCCGATCAAGGCGGATGAGAAGAACACCTGCTGGCAGCAGACTCCCTATGGCAGCCTCAATCTCAACGGTGCTACCGACGTGCTCTACACCAACTGGGATGGCAACTGGAAGTACTATCCGGATCGCCCGGGCGGTTACTCCTTCGAGTGCGAGCTGGTGGGCTTTCAGACCGCTTATTCTGCGCTGGTGCCGGGTGATTACGAGAAGTGCGTGACCAACTTCTACGGCTCCCACGCCAACTGGCCGAAAGTGCGGATCGTCGCCAAGCTCGATCCCGCCCCGGTCGATCCGGTTGACCCGCCGGTTGATGGTCAGCCTGCCTGGGATGCCAGCAAGGTCTATACCGCTGGCAGCAAGGTGAGCTACAAGGGCGCCGTCTATCAGGCAAAATGGTGGACGCAAGGGGATGATCCCGCCAAAGGTGGCCCCTGGGCGTTGGTGACGACCCAATAAAGAGACAGTCCATCCATTGATAAGGAGAGGGGGCTCAGCCCCCTTTTAATATATTTTTTGCGCAGGGGGCAATATGTGCAGCGATTAAAAAAAGAACCGTCAATCTGGAGGGGGAACTGTATTTGTCAGCCAGCTTTTCTTTTCCATTTAAAGTGACGTAAACGATCCATATTAAATTTTATTGATGGCTGGATTTAATGTTTTAACCTTGCTACGCAGCAATATTAAAAAGCGTTGAGTGATGTTTTGCTAAACGATGGGTTCGCAGAGCACACCCATGATGCCATCCTTCTCGTATTTATGATGAGTGTGTCTATTCTTCCCATCTATCAATGCATGGTATCACCTTGGCGACATTTATTTCACAGAGAGAAAAATGAACATATTGGATGTAAAAGTCGTATGTATCTATTTGTTTACGGATGAGAGTATGTAGTTCGGCGGATGTTTTATACTGCGAGCGAGGTAATCTTGCTCGATTTAAAATAGTTGTTAAGGTGCGCAGATGAATGGGGATTGTCGTCTCGTTATCCGAATGGGAAGTCGTATGCGGTTTAATCACTAAGCAGATAGCAGGAAAGAGGAGTGCACCATGGAACTGGTGGTGATCCGCCATGGCGAGACGCAAGCCAATGCGGAAGGACGGTATCAGGGTGCACTGGATATCGGGCTTAATGAGAGTGGCCAGAGGCACATTGCCCGATTGGCTGACGAGGTAGCGGCCACTCAGGCCCCGTTCGATCGGCTGCTGGCGTCCCCTCTGCTGCGAACAAGGGAGAGTGCTGCCATCTTGTCTCGCCAGTTGGGATTGCCTGTGGAGCTTGTGTCAGCCTTTCGTGAGAGGGATGTCGGCCTGTTTGAAGGGCTGACGCAGGCAGAAGCAAGGGATCGCTATCCCGAACTGTGGGCGCGCAATATCACCCGGCGCTGGGCTGAAGCTCCTCCCGGTGGTGAAACCATTGATGAGGTGATTGCCCGGGTCTCACTGGGACTCACGGAACTTGCTTCGACCATGCAAGGGGAGCGGATATTGCTGGTGGCGCACGGTGTGGTCGCCAAGGTGATCCGCGCCGTAACGATTGCCGGTTTTGATGACTTCTTCGAATGGCAATTGCCCAACGGCGGCATGCTGTCGGTGAGGCTATCTCAGGCTGATGGCGGCCCACTGCGCTTTAGCCGTCCTCTTGATGGTGGTGATTGAAAAGTGCACCAAAGGCAGAACGAAAAAAGCAGTGCTACTGAAGAGAGTCGCGCTGCTTTATTGTGTTCGCTGCGGTTGGTTATCTCTGCAGGCACAGGTTAGCAGTGTCACCAGAGGGCAGGGGCGCGCGCCATCAGGTCGGCTCCGGTTCCTCTTTGCGGCAGCAGTTGCGTCCCTGTTTCTTGGCCAGATAGAGGGCGGTGTCGGCTCGTCTAACCATCTTCTCTACAGTGTCATGGCTGCCCTTGCTGGCACTGATACCGATACTGATGGTGAGGGAGATCTCAAGAGCCCCGTCCAGTGCATGGTGCTGGGATTCGATGGCTAGCCTGATCCGCTCGGCGCTGGCCCAGGCGAGCTCGAGGGAGGTTTCCGGCAGCAGCACGATAAACTCTTCGCCACCCCAGCGACCCAGCATGTCCACCTCACGCAGCTGTTTGCTGATCCGTTTCACCAGACTCAGGATCGCCAAATCTCCCTGTTGATGGCCAAAGGTATCGTTTACTTCCTTGAAGTGGTCGATATCGATCAGCAGCAGGCTCATGGTATGGCCGAAACGCTGGCAGCGCTGCATCTCGGCGTTGACCAGCTCGTTGAAGCGGCGCCGGTTGGCAATGCCGGTGAGGGGATCCGTGGTAGCCGCGACCTTCAACTCCTCCACCAGTCGGGCTCGCTCCGAGATATCCCGCAAGATGGCGGTCATCTCGGTGGTCGGGCCCAAATTGATCTTGGCGATGGTCACCTCCAGCGGAAATTCGCTGCCGTCTCGGCGCAGACCCATCACCGAGGCGCGAGCATGCATTGGGCGCGAATTGATGGGGGAGCTGCTGAAGGCTTTGAAATAGGTTTCGTGATTGGCGCGAAAACGCTGGGGAAGCAGGGTTTCCAGCCGCTTGCCGAGATAGCTCTCGTCGATGCCGAACATCTCGCAAGCGGCGGTATTGATAAGCTCGATGCGCGATTCGCTGCTGACACTGATGATGCCGTCATAGGCGGAGTTGACCACTGCCTCGAAGCGGCGGCGACTGGTGGTGAGCGCCTCTTCCAGCTGCATCTTGGCGGTGATGTCGATGGCGGTGACGATGATCCGGTTGATCCGTGCCTGCTCGGGGATGATTGGGGAGAGAATAAAGCGCCACCAACTCGTGCGCGACAGGCTGTCGATGGGCAGCTCGCTCTCGAGCCCGGTCTGCATGCGCACACATTCGTGCATTGGCGGCTCGATGGTATTGGTGATGTAGCGGGGAAACATCTCGCTCAACTGTTTGCCAATGCTGCCAAGGACATCCAGCTCGAACGCCTTGGCAAAGGTATCGTTGGCAGAGACCAGCACAAAGTGATCATCCTTGTCGAGGCTGAACACCGCCACGGCAGCGCCGATGGCGTCGAGAGATGACTTTATGTCGGCATGGGAACCCTGTGTAAACATGCGACCTCCACGGCGAATAACATATTGATATTCAGTATAGTGTGGTCGTTTGGCTAACTACTCTTCGATATCCAGCAAGACCAGAATGGCGCTGTCGCCGCCCCATTCGCGGGGGGCCTGATGGAAGGCGCGCACATTGGGGTGCTGGGCTAGCCAGCTGGGAATGCGCTGCTTGAGAATATGTTTGCCGATGCCGTGCATCACCGAGGCGACGTGAATGTTCTCTTTTTGGCAGAGGGTGAGCAGGGCCGCCAGCTCCTGTTTTGCCTGCTGCTGGTTCATGCCGTGCAGATCCAGGTAGATCTCCGGCGGATAAATCCCCCGCTTGAGCTTTTTCAGCTCAAATTTTGACACATCTTCCCGCACGTAACGGGTCGGCCCATCATCGTCGAGATGGGGCTGATACTCATCGCTGAAATAGTGGTCAACCCCAAGCTTTTCGCGGGTTTCGCGCAATTCGCGTTTCTGCTTGACCGGGCGTAACTCGGCCCTTATGGTATCTTGCTTGATTTTCCGGGTACCTTTTATCGCATCGCGGAACAGCAGGGTTTCCTCGTCTGTCGGTGAGGGCGTTTTTTTCATCAGATGCTCATGTATTAGGTATGCGTCTTGCCCGCAACGTAAACGGGGCTCGGGCCGGATATTACTCGACTTGGAGGTGGATTTGGACAAGATATTTATCGATGAGGTGGTTGCCGAGATGCACACCATCCAGGACATGTTGCGTTGGGCCATGAGTCGTTTCAACGACGCCGGGATTTTTTACGGTCATGGAACCGACAACGCCTGGGATGAAGCTGTGCAGCTGGTACTGCCCGCGTTACATCTGCCACCGGATGTAGACCCGGCCATGCGCCACTCCCGTCTCACCAGCAGCGAGCGTCACCGTATCGCCGAGCTGATTATCCGCCGCGTACAGGAGCGGGTACCGGCCGCCTATCTGACCAACAAGGCCTGGTATGCCGGTTGGGAGTTCTACGTGGACGAGCGGGTGCTCATTCCCCGTTCCCCCATTGCCGAGATGGTGGCCAACCGTTTCGCGCCCTTCCTCAAACATGAACCGACCCGGATCATGGACCTGTGCACCGGCTCCGGCTGTATCGCCATCATCATGGCCCACGAGTTCCCGGAAGCGGAAGTGGATGCCATCGACATCAGCATCGATGCGCTGAACGTGGCCGAGCGCAATATCAACGATCACGGGCTGGAGCAGCAGGTCATTCCGATCCGCTCCGATCTGTTCCGCGATCTGCCGGCGGGCGACAAGTACGATCTCATCGTCTCCAATCCGCCCTATGTGGACTCCGAAGATATGTCGGATCTGCCGGACGAGTTCCGTCACGAGCCCGAGCTGGCGCTGGCGTCCGGCTCCGATGGTCTCAAGCTGACCAAGCGTTTGCTGGCCCATGCGGCAGATTTCCTCAAGGATAACGGCGTGCTGGTGGTCGAAGTGGGCAACAGCATGATCCATCTGGAAGCCCAGTTCCCCGAGATCCCCTTTACCTGGGTTGAATTCGAAAACGGCGGCCACGGCGTCTTTGTGATGACCCGTGACGAGCTGGTGCAGTATCAGGATCATTTCGCCATCTACAAGAACTAAGCAGGAGCGCGCATGGCAGGGAACAGTTTTGGTCAACTCTTTCGGGTCACCACCTTTGGCGAGAGTCACGGCCTGGCGCTGGGCGCCGTGGTTGATGGCTGCCCGCCTGGGCTGGAGATAAGCGAAGCGGATCTGCAGGGGGATCTGGATCGGCGCAAGCCGGGCACTTCCCGCTACACCACGCCGCGCCGCGAGCCGGACGAGGTGAAGATCCTCTCCGGGGTGTTCGAGGGCAAGACCACCGGCACCTCCATCGGGCTGCTCATCGAGAATACCGATCAGCGCTCCAAGGATTACTCCGACATCAAGGATCTGTTCCGCCCGGGCCATGCTGACTACACCTACCACCAGAAGTATGGTCAGCGGGACTATCGCGGCGGTGGTCGCTCCTCGGCACGCGAGACCGCGATGCGGGTAGCGGCGGGGGCGATCGCCAAGAAGTACCTGAAACAGGTGCACGGCATCGAGATCACCGGTTTTCTCTCCCAGCTCGGCCCCATCAAGGCCGAGGCGTTTGACGCGGCGCAGATTGAGCAGAATCCCTTCTTCTTCCCCGATGCGGGCAAGTTGGAAGAGCTCGATCAATACATGCGTGACCTGAAAAAAGAGGGCAACAGTATCGGTGCCAAGGTGCAGGTCATTGCGCGCAATGTGCCGGTGGGTCTCGGTGAGCCGGTATTTGATCGCCTCGACGCCGACATTGCCCACGCCATGATGGGCATCAATGCGGTGAAAGGGGTGGAGATCGGTGACGGCTTCGCCGTGGTGGAGCAAAAAGGTTCCGAGCATCGCGACGAGATGACCCCGGCGGGCTTTGCCAGCAACCATGCGGGCGGCATTCTGGGCGGCATTTCGTCGGGTCAGGATATTGTGGTGAGCATGGCGCTCAAACCGACTTCCAGCATCACTGTGCCGGGCAAGACCATCAATACCGAAGGCGAGGCAATCGAGATGATCACCAAGGGTCGTCACGATCCTTGTGTCGGCATTCGCGCCGTGCCCATCGCCGAAGCCATGCTGGCGCTGGTATTGATGGATCACCTGCTGCGCCATCGTGCCCAGAATCAGGGGGTGTTGACCCAGACGCCGCAGCTGCGCTGATCGCTTTTGCTGCTTATCGACTGATCACCATCAGTCAGGAGATCAAGTTCGACAATACCAAAAAGGCGACCTTCGGGTCGCCTTTGCTATTTCAGGTGGCGGCTTATCCCGTCAATGCTTGCGGAGGGTGCGGGTCAACAGATCCGCGGCGCCCGGATCGGCATTGAGGCGACACCTTGGGGGCGAGAACTTGTTGTGGGGTTTGGGCAAGGCATGAATGGCCTCGTTGACTTTGAGGATCTGTTCTTCGCTCACGCTGTTTTTGGCAAACATCAAGCTGACCGGCTGGTGGTGTAGCAACAGTTGGCAGCTGATAAACTCTTCGGCCCCCAGCTGGGCCAGCCGGTAGCGAGCATATTGCCACTCCATGATGATGCCATCGAGGCGGCGAGCCAGCAGCAGATCGATCATCCGCTCATCGGCGTTGTATTCGGTCGCCATTTTAAGCGCCGGGCAGCTATCCATCTGATGCATGGGGCGAGTGCCGCGCAACTTGCCTATCTTGAGCCCTTTCTCGTTGCACAACGCGGGCAGATTATCGAGCTGCGCCCAGCGATCCTGATGGCCGGGAATCGGGTCATTGCTCAGCAGCACATAGGCACTCTGGCGGTAGGGGGTCGAGAAGCGGGCATAGCTCTGGCGCTCCGGCAGAGGGAGGGCAGCCATCGCCACATCCAGCTGATCGTGTTCTACCAGATGCAGTGCCCGCGCCCAGGGAAGCTCGCGAAACTTGGGGGCAAAGCCCGCCTGGGTGAGGATCTGGCGGGTCAGGCTGACATCCAGCCCATCCAGCTCACCCCGGTTGTTGATTTGGCTGAAGGGGGGCCAGTGACTCCAGGCCACGGTCAGGGTCTGACTGGCCTGCAGCATAGGGCTTAGCAGCAGAAGCAGCAGGCCAATCCTTGCCTGCCAGCTGCCGCGGGGACGATATGGCGTGGTCATAGCTAAACCTCGTTATTGTGTTCTTCTATCCCGTGCTTTTGCCCCGCGAGTCATGCCTGCGAGGGCTGATATTGTGTTGCCAGTTAATAGTGTGGTGCGTGTTACATCAATCAACGGGATTATTCGGGGGGCAGGAGGGGGATTTTCTGTTCGTGCTGGGAGGAACATCACATTTTTCTCGTTTATCCCGGGCAACTCCGTTAGACTGCGCCTCTATTCTTTCCCCTTTGCTCTGCTCCCCGGGGAAATCGTTGTTTTCTCAATAGGCCCAGATCTTGTGAGATGGCATCGGCTCAGCAGAGGAGCCCCACCACAAATCCCCGGCGCCCCTATCTCTAGCAGGTAACTATGAGTTTTACTTCCCTCGGTCTGGCCGAACCCTTGTTGCGTGCCGTTGCCGAACAAGGCTACGACACCCCGTCTCCCATTCAGCAGCAAGCGATCCCTGCCGTTCTGGCTGGCCGCGATCTGATGGCGGCGGCCCAAACAGGGACCGGCAAGACCGCAGGCTTTACCCTGCCGATGCTGCAACGTCTGATGGAGAGCAAGCGCAAGGTTTCTCCGAACCGCATTCGTGCGCTGGTGCTGACCCCGACTCGCGAGCTGGCCGCCCAAGTGGGCGAGAGCGTGCGTAACTACGGCAAACACCTGCCGATGCGCAGCCACGTCGTGTTCGGCGGCGTCAGCATCAATCCGCAGATGATGGCGACTCGCCGTGGTCTGGACGTGCTGGTGGCCTGTCCCGGCCGCCTGATGGATCTTTACAACCAGAACGCCGTCAAGTTCGACGAAGTGGAGATCCTGGTACTGGACGAAGCGGACCGCATGCTCGACATGGGCTTTATCCGCGACATCCGCCGCATCCTGGCCCTGATGCCGAAGAAGCGCCAGAACCTGCTCTTCTCCGCCACCTTCGCCGACGAGATCCGCGAACTGGCCACCGGTCTGCTGGATAACCCGGCGGTGATCGAAGTCGCCCCGCGCAACAGCACTGCCGAGCGTATCGAGCAGCTGGTGCATCCGTGCGACAAGGCCAACAAGATCGCGCTGCTGAGCCATCTGGTCACCAGCAACAACTGGCAGCAGGTACTGGTGTTCACCCGTACCAAGCACATGGCCAACCGCGTTGCCGAAACCCTTGATAAGAACGGCGTCAGCGCCGCCGCCATCCACGGCAACAAGAGCCAGGGTGCCCGTACTCGTGCGCTGGCCGGCTTCAAGGATGGTAGCGTCAAGGTGCTGGTGGCGACCGACATCGCCGCCCGTGGTCTGGACATCGACAAGTTGCCGCAGGTAGTCAACTTCGAGCTGCCGAACGTGGCGGAAGATTACGTTCACCGCATCGGTCGTACCGGCCGTGCCGGTGCTGCCGGTCACGCCATCTCGCTGGTGGCTGCCGATGAAGGCAAGCTTATCAAGGCGATCGAGCGTCTGACCAAGCAGAACATCCCCTGCGAGCAGGTGGCCGGTTTTGAAGCCTCCCGCGAGACCCTCGACAACATCGCCCGTGGTATCGGTGCGCCGCTGCGCAAAGAGCCCCGCGATCCGAGCGAGCAGCGCCGTGCGCCGCGTCCGCAAGGTCAAGGCCAGCGTCAAGGTGCCGGTCGTTCCGCCTCCAATGGCAATGCGGGTGGTGCACGTACCGGTAACGGTGGCAAGCCCAAGCCGCAAGGTGGTCAGCGTCCGGCTGATGGCGCTGGCAAACCGGCTCAGGCCCGTCGTCCACGTCGCTCTACTCACAACCAGTAAGCGGCTCGGGAGTTTGACTCCCCAGCTATGCGGTTGACTGAAAAAGCCCTGCCAATCTGGCAGGGCTTTTTGTTTTTTCAGCCATACAATCGGCTCTGTGTGGTGCAGCGAGAGCAACGCTAGATGGCGGAGAGGTACTGCTTTTGCATCGCCAGCCAGCGGCCGTTATTGATAAACGCCAGCTGTACCTTGAGCAGGGCTGCAATTTCCGCCCGGTGCTTTTTATCGAGATAGAGAAAGACCTGCTCTTTGGTGATCTTCTGCCAGGGGGACGCCAGTGCAGGTTGAGAGGCAGGGCGCATCTTGATGAGCCAGTCCACTTTGCCTCGATGCAGTTGGGCAAGCCCTTGCTTCTCATCGTTCAACCAGATGACCTGATAGTTGCCGAGGAAGCGTTCGCACCACTGGATGCCGCGCAGGCAGCCAATCACGGTACCCTCGGTAGGGGGCCAGCTCGGGTTATCCCTTGGCTGACCATAAATCGCCGCCTCCGAGATGGGGGCACCGATCTGCAGCAAGTGGGGATAGGTCTGATCAAAGCCCTTGATCCTGGCCATATCGCCATCGACGGCATGGTCTGCCTCAATCAACTTTTCGCAGCGGGCATAAGTGCAGGGGATCAACTGAAAGTCGATGCCGGCTCGGCCAAACCAGTCATGAATAAAAGGGCGCAATATCGCAGTGTGTTCGACCGCAGCCGCCAGCTTTAGCGGGGTTGCGTGGGCAACGGGAGTCAGCCCGACAAGCAGTAACCAGCCAATCCACTTCATATCGCACTCCTGAATCGGGCTTGTTTAAGCAGCACTGTTGCGACTATCTGTGCAGTGAAGAATAGCCGATAGGGATGGCTGCCAGACCGTTTCGCCAGCTATTCGTGACGGCCGGGTCAGGGGAGCAGCGCCGTGATCAGGATATGGGCCGCGCTCACCAGGATCACAGTGAAGGTCAGCCCCATTCCCGCCACCCGATAACGGAAGTTCTCCGGCGTGCGGCTCATGCCAAATGCATGGCAGAGGCGGCCAAGCAGCAAGGCAATCCCCAGCAAATGAACCAGCCAGGGGGCATGGCTGCCGGTTTCAACGAAATAGATGAGCAGCAGGGCGAGGGGGACATACTCGGCAAAGTTGGCGTGTACCCGCATGGCGCGCAACATGGCGGGGTCATCCCCATGCCCCAGCGCCACCTTGCGGCTATGGCGGGTGCGAATGGTTCGAATGCTCAGCAACACAAACAGCAGGGCGAGCAGGGCCGCGTAAACAGGCAGTATGGTCATGGTATCTGGCTCCTTGTGTGATGATATCGAGTAGCTGGTGTTGAGACGCGATATTGCTCGGCATCTCAATGGCTTGCCTTGAGGGTAGCAGCAAACTGCTTTAGCACGACCGTCATCCACTCACTTGCCATCTGCCAAGCGCAGGCGCAAAACAAACAGCCCTGCCGAGGTGGCAGGGCTGTATTTTGACCGTGTTGATGGTGGGCTGCGCCCCGTCATTACCCCTCGTAAGGGAGGGAGGAGTGGTGCAGCACGATACGCACCTTGCCATCATCCCCCTTCTTGAAACCCCAGGTCTTGTCGACTGTAGTTTCTTTGTTGTCGCGATCTACCAGATGCACCTTGCCCATGGTCAGCGCCATGTCGCCGTTGATATAGACGGCGGCATTGTCATAGCGATAGCTCTGCCAGTTTTTCAGGGCGAACCCTTTGTCGGTGGGGTAGGCGCTGTTGTTGCCGACAAAGTAGGCCAGCGCCCCCTCGCGGTTGGTGCGAAAGGTCTGCTCGCCACCGGCCAGGGTGGGTTTGAACAGCACCGGCCCCTGCTGGTAGCCATAAGCACTATCGAGCACCGACTCGGCGGTCGCCTTGGCGCGCTCAATCCCACCGGCGCGATAGTCATCGCTGATCTTGATGAGCGCCGCGCCCCAACCATCCTGCGCGGCCTTGATCTCCGCCTCGGTAATATTGTTGTTGGCGATTTCGGCGGCGCTAAGTGCGCCGCTGGCGGCAAGCAGGACGAGGGCAAGGGTGCTCTTCTTGAGGTGCAACATCATTGTTTTCAAACTCCTGAACGCGATAAACGAGCGGGCAGTGTAGCGAAGGGGCATGAACGGTTTTTGAACTGATTATTCAGGGTTGGGTAGTAAAAAGGTCGGTATATAGCTGAAGGTTTGGGTGTTTGTTTGGTAAGGGGCGTTCTCTTAGTTAATGGCGGATGCCTGTATCCAACTTGATTTCTTTTCCAACAAAAAGCCCCGCCAAGTTAATTGGTGGGGCTTGGCTATTTGGGGCATTCAGTATCGGGGATTACAGCGCTGGCAGCATTCCAAGGCTGACGCTGATCTGTACGCCAACAATCAGCACGCCCATGGCGGCGGCCACTCCCAGCGCCACCACGCCACCCGGGGCGCGGTAGTGATGGGCAGGCGCCTGTTTGCGGCTCTGCCATACCAGCGCCACCGGCAGCAGTACCGCGAGGATCGCCAGCGCAATGGCAGCGTAGCCGAGCGCCATGATAAAGCCCTGCGGGAAGTAGAGGGCAAACAGCAATGGCGGCACGAAGGTGATAAGGCCAGTCTGGCTGCGGCCCTGCCAGTTGTCCTTGCGGCGGGTTGCTTTGGCCATAAAGTCGAACAGCCCCAGCGCCACCCCGAGGAAGGAGGTGGCGAGCGCCAGATCGGCAAACAGGTGCATCGCCTGATTAAATGCAGGCCAGCTCACCAGCTTGCCGACGTTGGCCAGCAGGCTGTCCAGCGCGCCACCGGTTTGCAGCAGGGCTTGCTGGCCGAGCAGACCCAGGATCGCTACCTGCCACAGCACGTAGAGGATCAGCGGCAGGGCTGAGCCCCAGACAAAGACACGGCGCAACTGCTTGGGGCAGTCACCGAGGTAGAGCATCACACTCGGAATGGAGCCGTGAAAGCCGAACGAGGTGAAGATGACCGGCAGGCCCGCCAGCAACAGGCCCTGACCCAGCGGCATCGAGAGCAGATGCTGCCCTTCGGTGCGGGGTAGCAGCAACGCCAGCACCACCACCATGATCACCAGTTTGACGGTGAACATCAGCCGGTTGAGGTAATCCACCGAGCGGGTGCCGACACAGACCATGCCGCCAAACAGCAGGGTAAAGGCCCATGCCGCCTGCTCCTGGGTCAGGGTCATGCCCGCATCGGCCAGCGCCTGTGCCAGCAGGCTGCTGCCGCCGCTGATGTAGGCGGAGGCCAGCGAGTAGAACAGCATCAGGATACAGAAGGAGGCGATGCGCTTGCCCCAGGGGCCGAGCAGATGATCCGCCAGCTGGTGCAGGTACCACTTGCCGGTGTTGAGGCTTGCCTCTACTTGCAGCATGGCGGTGAAGGCCATCAGGGCCCAGAGGCCGACCATCAACATCAGGGTGGCGGGGCCGCCGAGGGAGGAGGAGGCCAGCGGCAGGGCCAGCATGCCGGCACCTATGGTGGTGCCGGCAATCAACAGGGTACAACCCAGGGTTTTGGTATTCATGTTATCCATCCGAACGTAGCGGTGTCAGTGCAAACAGGCGATGTCAGCAGTGACGTCAACAAGAGGGGCCGATTGGCGTTATCAGAAGGAGCCTCCGGTGATAGGGCCGGAGGCTAGCAATATCGGAACGAGAACATCTGTACCTAAAACCTGTCAGTTGTAAAAGATGGTTGCCACGTTAGCGGATCAAAATAGCGGAAACAACCCCTTTTATACGGATCTTGTGCTGGCTTGTGGCAACAAGTGGAAATAAATGATGACAGCAGTAGCTAATTGCAGAAAAAAGCACCGAAAAAATGACTGGCAGGGGGCTCATTTATACAGACCAGCCAAGTGGCAACAGTACGGATAAGGGAGCGAGGAGGGGGGCGTTGAGTTGTGCGGCGAACAGGGTGCGGAGGCCGGTTGTTTAGTCGGCCAGGCGGTAGAGAAAGTAAAGCGGGCGGGTAGGGTTGTGGGGGAAAACGATAAGGCTGCCGATGCTGGCAGCCTTATTGTCATCTGTTCGCTTTACCCACCCATTGACAGCAAATCGGGTCTGCAGCGGTCAGGTTAGCGACGGCGCTTGAGGGTGCGGCTCACATAGTGCAGCCCGCTCTGGTAGTCGCCGTTCACCGCCTTGAGCGCTAGCTCCAGCGCCTGGCTCGCCAGGGCATCGTGCTGCTGGGGCAGGGAGTTGATGCCAAAGGGGAGAAAGTCAAGCAGCCGATCGTCCCCGAAGGTGGCCATGGCGAGCTGGCTCATATCGATCTCTTGCTCCAACAGGTAGTCGAGTACCCCCTCCATCAGGATATAGGAGGTAGTGATTAGCGCTTCGGGCAGTTGACCCAGCTGATGGTGCAGATCTTTGATCAGGCGATACCCCTCGGTGCGCGAGAAGTGATCCCCCTCGCACAGGTGGCGAGCCGCGCTGTGACTGGCGACCGCCTGCTCGAAACCGGCTTTGCGCTCCTGACTGATCGTGAGTGCCGGCAGCGCGGTGATCAAGGCGATATGGCGCAGAGTCGGGGTGAGCAGGGAGCTGGTGAGATCAAAGCTCGCTTTCTCGTTTTCACTGGCGACGGTGACGAACTTGTCGGCTGCCATCGCCCGGTCGATGGCGAGGATTTGGCTGCCTTGCGCCTGCAATTTGCCGTAGAAGGGGTCGTCTGGCGGCAGGCAACTGGCCACCAGCAGGGCGTCCACATGGCGGCTCACCAGCATCTGGGCCAGCTCTTTTTCTGTGGCGGGCTCATCTTCCGAGCAGACGATGAGCAGCTGATAGCCCTGCGCCCGGGCCCCCTGTTCCAGCCGTTTGGCCAGCTTGGCGTAACTGGCGTTCTCAAGGTCGGGCAGGATAAAGCCCAGAGTCTTGGTCTGGCCGCCGCGCAGGGAGGCGGCGCGGCTGTCCGGCTGGTAGTTATGGGCGGTGACCACGGCCATCACCTTGTCGCGGGTGGCCTGGCTGATGCGGTATTGGTCGGCCTTGCCATTGATCACATAGCTTGCCGTGGTGCGCGAGACACCGGCGAGGGCGGCGATTTCATCCAGTTTCATCATATTGGCTCTGTTTGAGTTGCAAGGCCCACGGTCACTGCCGGGTGAGGGCACCGAAAAGTGTGCGCGGGATCATATCATTGAAAAGCACTCTTTGTGGGTACTTGATCAATTCGCTGAAACGATTCAGTCTGAGTGTAAGTGAAACGATTCAGCCTGTCAGCAGCGAAGAGACCCAGTGGCCTGAAAATCGGGCCCCGATCACAGTGAACCGTGTTCGGGTCTATTGTCAGCTGGCGAGTTACCCGAATGTTCAATTGTGACGTACCGGCGTGGCCGGAACCTGATGGAGAGTCTCTATGTTGAAGTTGGCGCGAGAGCAGATCTTGCTGGGGCAGTCGGTGGCGACCAAGTCGGATGCCATTGCCCTGCTGGCAGGCAAACTGACCGAAGCCGGTCTGGTGGAAGCGGGCTATGTGGATGGGATGCTGGCCCGTGAAGCGCAGCATGCCACCTATCTTGGCAGCGGCATCGCCATTCCCCACGGCACCACCGATACCCGTCATCTGGTGAAGAGCACCGGCGTCATGGTGGCCCAGTTCCCCAATGGTATCGAGTGGGACGAGGGGCAGATCGCCTATGTCGCCATCGGTATCGCCGCCAAGTCCGACGAGCATCTGGGCATTTTGCGCCAGCTCACCCATGTGCTGGGTGATGAGCAGGCGGCAGCCCAGCTCAAAGAGGCCACCGACGCCGACACCATCATCAACATCCTGACTGGCGCCACTGCCGCCAAAGAGGTGCAATACCTGACCCTGGCTGACTTCCCGGCCGATGATCGCGACCAGCTGTTGCTGGGGGCTGCCGCCCGCGCCAAGTCTGCGGGCTGGGGCGATGCCGCCATGGTGAGCGCGCTGCTGGCAAGCGAACCTGCCTATCTGGGCGAGGGCGTCTGGCTCGCCCGGGCGCAAGCGGTCCAGACTGGCTGGGTGCTGGCAACGCCCAGCAGCGAAATTCGCGCAGGGGAGCTGCCGGTCAGCGCCATGCTGCTACTGTGCGCCGCAGATAGCGGCCATCTGCCGCAGCTGGAGAATCTGGCCAAACTGGCGGCTGCTGGTCAGCTGGCGACGCTGGCGGGCAATGACGCTCTGGCCATGCTGCAAGCTGGTCCTGCGAGTGGTCTTTCCGAAACCTTCACCATCATCAACCCCCACGGCCTGCATGCCCGACCGGGCGCCATGCTGGTCAAGGTGGCCAAAGAGTTTGCATCTGACATCCGGGTTGCCAATCTGGATGGCAGCGGCGAGGCGGTCTCCGCCAAGAGCCTGATGAAGGTGATCGGCCTTGGCGTCAAGTGCGGTCACCGTCTGGCATTTCGCGCCGAAGGGGCAGATGCCGAAGCCGCCCTCAAGGGGATCGGTGAGGCCATTGCCGCTGGTCTCGGTGAGGGGGCGCATTGATGAAGATTGTCACCATTACTCTCAACCCCGCCCTTGATCTCACTACTCGCCTTGAGGCGATGAGCTTGGGTGAGGTGAATCTGGTGAGCGAGGCCAACCTGCGTGCGGCGGGCAAGGGGATCAACGTCGCCATGGTGCTCAAGGACTTGGGCCGTGAAGTGGGTGTGACCGGCTGGCTGGGCGCTGACAATGAGCGGAGCTTTGTCTCCCTGTTTGCAGAGCGGGCGCTGGGGGATCACTTTGTCCGTGTCGCGGGCAGTACCCGCATCAACGTCAAGATCTCCGAGCAATCCGGTCGGGTCACCGATCTCAACCTGCCGGGGCTCACCATCCAGCAAGGGGAAGTGAGTGCGCTGGAGCAGGCCATCGACCAATTGGCACCTCACACCGAGTGGTTCGTGCTGGCGGGCAGCCAGCCCAAAGGGGTGGCTCCCGATTACTGCGCCCATCTGATCCGCCTGCTCAAGGCCAAGGGCAAGCAGGTGATCTTCGATTGTAGCGGTGCGGCCTTAAGTGAAGGGATCAAGGCGGCGCCGACCCTGGTCAAACCCAATCTGGAGGAGCTGAGCCAGTGGGCGGGCCGCCCCATCAAGACTCTGAGCGAGCAGGCCGAGTGTGCCCGCGCGCTGCAGGCAAGCGGCATCCCCAACGTGGTGATCTCCAACGGCGCCGATGGCCTGATCTGGTTTGCCCCGGATGCCGTCTGGCAAGCCATTCCGCCGCGGATGCAGGTGGTCAGCACGGTCGGTGCTGGCGATTCCCTGGTGGCCGGTCTCGCCCATGGTCTGAGCTTTGGCTGGGCGCCGGAGCAGACCCTGCGGCTGGCCACCGCCGTCTCGGCCTTGGCGGTCAGTCAGGTTGCGGTCGGCTTTGACGATATCAATGTGCTCAACCCCTTACTTGAACAGGTGCGCGTAAAGCGTCTGGATGCGCTGGCACCGGTTCAATGCCATACCCCCTCAATGGAAAACTCAGGAGATGCCCAATGAAAGCAATCTTGGTTACGGCTTGCCCGGCGGGCATTGCCACCAGCTTTCTCGCTGCAAAACGGATAGAACAGCAGGCCAAACTGGCTGGCTGGGAGCTCACCCTCGACGTCGGCTCCAGCGTGCAGCCTCGCCAAGTACCGAGCAAGGAGCAGATTGCCGCCGCTGATCTGGTGCTGGTTGTCGCCAGTGCCCCGGTGGATCTCGCCGCCTATGATGGCAAGCGAGTCTATCAGGGCAGCATGGATCTCGCCCTGCAGGATCCCGCAGCCTTGCTGGAGGCAGCAACCAGCGGTGCCAGCGTCTATCGTCATCAAGCCGCTCCCGCAGCAGCTAAACCCGCCGCCGCTGGCAAGCGCATCGTGGCAGTGACAGCGTGCCCGACTGGCGTTGCCCACACCTTTATGTCGGCAGAAGCGCTGGAGACCATGGCCAAACAGCTGGGTTATCAGATCCGCGTCGAGACCCAAGGCTCGGTCGGTGCCCAGAACGCCCTGACTGCCGAGGAGATTGCATCTGCCGATCTGGTATTCCTCGCCACCGATATCGAAGTGGACATGGCCCGCTTTGACGGTAAGCCGGTCTATCGTACCAGCACGGGCGCGGCATTGAAGAAAACCCGCGCCGAACTCGACAAGGCGTGGAACGAGGCGACACTCTATCGCCACAGCGGTGCCAGCCAGCCCAAGAAAGAGGAAAAAGCCGGCCCCTACAAGCACCTGCTGACCGGCGTCTCCTTTATGCTGCCCATGGTGGTGGCGGGCGGTCTTATTATCGCGCTCTCGTTCGTGTTCGGTATCGAGGCGTTCAAGGTGGAAGGCACGCTGGCCGCGGCTCTGATGAAGATCGGTGGTGGCTCCGCCTTCGCCCTGATGATCCCGGTGCTGGCCGGCTACATTGCCTACTCCATCGCTGACCGTCCGGGTCTCGCTCCCGGCATGATCGGCGGCATGCTGGCAAGCTCGCTGGGCGCCGGTTTCCTTGGCGGTATCGTGGCCGGTTTTCTGGCCGGTTACAGCGCCAAGTACCTGAGCGACAAGGTGCGCCTGCCGGTGACCCTGGAAGCGCTCAAGCCGATCCTGATCATTCCGCTCTTTGCCAGCCTCTTTACCGGTCTGGTGATGATCTATGTGGTGGGTGGCCCGGTGGCCGGCATCATGAATGCCATGACCGAGTTCCTCAACAACATGGGCTCTGCCAACGCCGTGCTGCTGGGTGTCATCATCGGTGCCATGATGTGCTTTGACATGGGCGGCCCGGTCAACAAGGCGGCCTACGCCTTCGGTGTCGGCCTGCTGGCCTCCAAAACCTATGCCCCGATGGCTGCGGTGATGGCCGCCGGTATGGTGCCGGCGCTGGGGATGGGGATCGCGACCTTCCTGGCCCGCACCAAGTTCATCAAGGCGGAGCAGGAAGCGGGTAAAGCCTCCTTCGTACTGGGACTGTGCTTTATCTCCGAGGGGGCCATCCCGTTTGCCGCCAAGGATCCGATGCGCGTCATCCCGGCCTGTATGGTTGGTGGCGCCCTGACCGGCGCGTTCTCCATGCTGTTCGGCTGCGAGCTGATGGCACCCCACGGCGGTCTGTTCGTGCTGTTCATCCCGCACGCCATCAGCAACGTCATGATGTATATCGTGGCGATTGCCGCAGGCTCGCTGCTGACCGGCGTCTCCTACGCCATGCTCAAGCGCGGTGAAGAGCAGGCCAAGCTGGCCACGGCCTGATAGCTCATCCTCGATAACAGAAGATGAACAATGCCGCCCGGTTGCAAAACTGGGCGGCATTTTTATATGCCTTTTAAACAAAATCGTTGAGCAGCGGTGACTTAGGTTTCGCATATCAGGGCCAAATACTTAACTCTATGGGGAAGGGCCGTAACCAATATCCCGTGTATAGATTGTGCTGCCGCTAGGATAGGGGGAGCTGGCTAGTTCTCGGAAAGCAAATTTATATCAACCGACTGTTACCTATATGTGCATCTGTGTAGATGCAACCTGAGTTGATCATCAGTTAAACAAGACCTGAGGCAGGTTTGCTTTATGTCGAACCTCCTCATTTCTGCGAAAGGAGGATTCAGGTCTCGGTACAACCGAATGCCCTGGTTGGCAAGTATGCATTGAACCAGAGGGTTCCATATCAAATGGATCTTGAACCCCACACCAGACCATTGTAGATCGTCATATATACAACTTTTTGTATGCCAACAAACAAGATTTTACACAGACAAACTCAATTCACATCATGCTGAACATAGAAGTAGAAAATGGACTTTCTCTGTTACGTCAAAAAGTAAACACGAGTTAGCGCAGTGTTCAATGATAGAGAGATAACAGACAAAGCGGCTTTGCAGAACATGGGTATTAATGTGTCTGTGAGTGCACAGTGGAAAAGAGAAATAAAAAAGCCACACCGGTTGGTGTGGCTTTTGTTTAGGGGGTCAACCCGGGTTGTTTAGGGGCGACCGGCCGGGCATGTGGCCACGTTGACGGCGGCAGTGCTGCCACCATGACGACCTGATGTGCTCACCTCGTTGCGTACCAGCGGCGGGTAGTTAACCGGCTCACGAGCAGGCAGGGCAGGGGCTTCGGCAGGGGTTGCCATCGGGGCGGATGCTTTGCGGGCACGAGCCAGCAGGCCAGCACCGTGAGCTACCTGTTTGGTCACGACCGGAGTCTCTTCCACCGCAACGGCAGCGACAGGAGCCGGGGCTTCGACAACCGCAACTGGCATTTCGACTGCAGCCGGTACAGCTTCCACGACAGGGGGGCTGACAGCAGGGGCTTCTTCAACAACCGGAGCGGTTTCAACCACGGTAGCGGCAGTCTCGTCTACAGCGGGAGCGGCGACAACGGCAACTTCCGGCTCTGCTGCAACCACGACTTTTGCGACAGCTGCAACAACCGGGCTAGCGATCACATCGGCTTGAGTTGCTTCGACCTGGGCAGCAGCCTGCTCGGCAGCTTCTTCAGCAACGACTTCGACAACCACATGCTCGGTCAGTGCCGCAGAGGCTTGCAGGGCTGCAGCGACGGCTTCAGCGCTCGGGATGGTAACAACAGGCACTACCGGCTCTTCAACCTGCGCTTTGGCAATATCTGCCTGGGCTGCGGTGGTCAGAGTGGTGGAATCTTGCTGTTCTTCGTCACGCTGGCTGCGGGCATCTTCATTGATGCGCTTGCGGCGCTGACCTTCGATACGCTGGCTGCGCGGAGTGCGGCGTGAACGGCGCTGGCCTTCACTCTGCTCTTCCTGCTCGTTACCCACGGTAGCATCGATCACTTCAGCTTGCGCTGGTACTTCGTCAACCGGCAGGGCAGGGGTGTCAGCAGCGGCGACATCGACGCGGATCTGCTTGCGCAGTTGGCGACGTTCGCGGCGCTCTGCTACTTTCTGCTCTTTTTCCTGACGTGGCTGGGCGGCAGTTGCATCAACGGCGTCTACCGCTTCAACAACGACTTCGGCGCGCGGCTCACGGGGTGCTCGAGGTTCACGGGCTGGACGTGGTGCACGTTCCTGGCGCGGTTCGCGAGGCTCGCGTTCCTGACGGGATTCACGTTCCATGCGCTGTTCGCTACGTACCTCACCACGGGCTTCACGCTCCTGACGAGGCTCGCGCTCTTTGCGGGGACGGCGATTGCGGTTTTCACCGGCTTCGCGGTTGCCACCTTCACGCTTCTCGCCAGCTTCTGCATTGTTGCGGTTGCCACGATTGTCGTCACGACGAGGACGCTGACCACGGCCACGACCTTCTTCGCGCTGGTGACGTTGACCTTCATCCTTGCGTGCTTCACGAGCAGCAGGTTTCTCGGTGGGCGCTTTCACGTCGGCAGGGGCTGCATCGCTGCTGAACAGGCCGGTAATGCCTTTGATCAGCTTGCTGAAGAAGCCGACTTCGGCAGGGGCCGCAACAACGGGAGCCGCCGGCTGTTGCGGTGCAACAGGGGCCGGTTGTGCCGGTTGGGCAAAACCTTGCAGCAGCGGTTGCTCACGCTCGATCACCTGAGCTTGCTTCGGTTGGTAGACCGGCTTGGCAATCTCGGTTTTCAGCTCGTAGCTGGCCGCTTCCGGGATCTCGTTCTGACGAATGCGGGTTACTTCGTAGTGCGGGGTTTCCAGATGCTGGTTCGGAATGATGTAAACACGCACATCATTGCGCTGTTCCAGACTGGCGATGGCGGCACGCTTCTCGTTAAGCAGATAGGCGGCAACATCCACCGGCACCTGGCCGTGAACCTGCTCGGTGTTGTCCTTCATGGCCTCTTCTTCGATGAGACGCAGGATGGACAAGGCGAGAGATTCGTTGTCACGGATCACACCCTGACCCTGGCAACGGGGGCAGATATGGCTGCTGGATTCGTTGAGCGAGGGGCGCAGACGCTGGCGAGACATCTCCAGCAGACCGAAACGGGAGATCCGGCCCAGCTGGATGCGGGCACGATCCTGATGAACCGCTTCACGCAGACGGTTTTCCACTTCGCGCTGATGGCGAACCGGGGTCATGTCGATGAAGTCGATTACGATCAGGCCACCCAGATCGCGCAGACGCAATTGACGGGCAATTTCGTCGGCCGCTTCCAGGTTGGTTTGCAGCGCCGTCTCTTCGATATCGCCGCCCTTGGTGGCGCGGGAGGAGTTGATATCGATGGAGGTCAGGGCTTCGGTCGGATCGATAACGATGCTGCCACCGGAGGGGAGGCGCACTTCACGCTGGAAGGCTGATTCAATCTGGCTCTCAATCTGGAAGTGGTTGAACAGGGCTACTTCACCCTTGTACAGCTTCACACGGTTGAGGAAATCGGGACGTACCAGCTCGATATGGGCCTTGGCGCGTTCAAAAATCACCGGATTGTCGATCAGGATCTCGCCCACATCGCGACGCAGATAGTCACGGATGGCACGCACGATGACGTTGCTTTCCTGGTGGATCAGCACCGGCGCAGCGCGCTCCTGGGAGGCTTTGTGGATGGAGTCCCAGTGATTAAGCAGGACGTTCAGATCCCACTCCAGCTCTTCCGGAGACTTGCCCACACCGGCGGTGCGCACGATCAGGCCCATGCCTTCCGGCACGGTCAATCCGCTCAGAGCTTCTTTCAGTTCGGTCCGCTCATCACCCTCGATGCGGCGGGAGATACCACCTGCACGGGGGTTGTTGGGCATCAGTACCAGGTAGCTACCTGCCAGGCTGATAAAGGTGGTGAGGGCTGCACCCTTGGTGCCACGCTCTTCCTTGTCGATCTGGACGATAACTTCCTGACCTTCGCGGACCACTTCTTTGATGTTGGGACGACCCTGATAGGAGTAACCGGAGGGGAAGTAATTGCGGGCGATCTCCTTCAACGGCAGGAAACCGTGGCGCTCGGCGCCGTAGTCAACAAAAGCAGCTTCAAGGCTGGGTTCTACGCGGGTGATCTTACCCTTGTAAATGTTCGCTTTCTTCTGCTCGTGTCCCGGACTTTCAATATCCAAATCGTAGAGCTGTTGTCCGTCAACCAGCGCTACGCGCAACTCCTCTTCTTGAGTTGCGTTGATAAGCATTCTTTTCATTGAGTTCTCATTATTGTGTCATTTTGATTTCCTCCATCTGGGTCCTGCCAGCGCCGGCCTCGGGTCTTCAGCATACTGGGGCAACCTCCCGGTTGGGGTATGCATGAGGCGCAAACTAAGGGCGTTCTGGTCATCACTTCTCGAGAAGGAATGAATAAGGATGCCGAAATGGAGACAAATAAACGGTGATGTTTGTGTTCTCCATGCGTTGTACCTCGCACCCGGGAACCGTTATGTTCTTGTATACACGGTGTTTCGGGATTGGGTGGCATACTTTTTGGCCACTTAGTACAAGGCTTGAACACAATGACAAAACCTTGTTTATTATCCCATTTAAACCTCTTTTATAGCAAGGCGCCATTTTTCAACAAACCATGCAGCCAAGGGGCGCTGGCAGTGTTAAAATCCGCGCCATGACACAGATACAACAACAAGTGCAGCTGCTCACCATCGAAGCTGAGCATGACGGGCAGCGCATCGACAATTTTCTCAAGACTCAGCTAAAGGGCGTCCCCAAGAGCCTGATCTATCGCATCCTTCGCAAAGGCGAAGTGCGGGTAAACAAAAAGCGCATCAAACCGGAGTACAAACTCTGCGCAGGTGACGAGGTGCGGGTGCCCCCCGTGCGCGTTGCCGAGAAGAATGAGCTGCCTTCGGCAAACCTCGGGGTTATCCAGCGTCTGGAGAGCCAGATCCTGTTCGAAGACGATGCCATGATCGTGCTGAACAAGCCCTCCGGCATGGCAGTACACGGTGGCAGCGGCCTGAGCTTTGGTGTGATTGAAGGGCTGCGTGCACTGCGGCCGGAAGCCCGCTTCCTCGAATTGGTTCATCGACTGGATCGCGACACCTCCGGTGTATTGCTGGTTGCCAAAAAACGCAGCGCCCTGCGCAGCCTGCATGAGCAGTTGCGCGTCAAGACTATGCGCAAGCAGTATCTGGCGCTGGTTCGCGGCAAATGGCAGGCTCACGTCAAGGTGGTCAATGCGCCGCTGCGCAAAAACGACCTGCAGTCTGGCGAACGGGTGGTGCGGGTCAGTGCCGATGGCAAGCCCTCCGAAACCCGGTTCCGTATCGTGCGTCAATTTGCCGAAGCGACTCTGGTCGAATGTAGCCCGATCACCGGTCGAACTCACCAGATCCGCGTGCACACCCTGCATGCCGGTCATCCGATCGCCTGTGACGATAAGTACGGTGAAGCAGCATTTGACGAGAAAATGCGCAGCCAAGGTCTGAAACGGCTCTTTTTGCATGCCTGGAAGCTCAGCTTCACCCATCCGGCCGATGGTCGCGAGATGCAGGTCGAAGCGCCGCTTGCACCTGAACTCGACAACTTCCTCAACGGCTTGCCACGCTGATGCAGGATATCCGGCTCGCCATTTTCGATTGGGACGGTACCCTGATGGATTCGGTGGGCCGGATTGTGGCCTGTGTGCAAGAGGCCGCCAGATATTGTGAGCTGGCGGTACCTGCACCAGCTCAGATCCGGCAGATCATCGGATTGAGCCTCGATGTCGCCATGTCCCGTCTGTTCCCTTTAAGTAGTGGCTGTGCCTTTGATGAGCGCCAGATTGCCGCACTCATCGATCGCTATCGTCATCACTATCTGCACGATGCCACCCCCAGCCCGCTGTTTGCAGGGGCAGGGGAGTTGCTGCATGATTGGCGGTCACGAGGGCTGCAACTGGCCGTCGCGACCGGCAAATCACGCCGTGGGCTGGATCGGGTATTGGATGAGCTGGGGCTGTCACCCCGGCAGGCCGTCATGATCGGCGACTCTGTTCACGATATGGCGATGGCCGAGGCAATTGCCATGCCGCGCATTGGCGTTACTTGGGGTGTAGATAGCCGCGATGCCCTCAGTCGTCACGGGCCAGTGGCGGTGGTGGATTCTATGGCGGCTCTTCGCGGGCTGTTATAGACGCCTCTCTTTAAGAGACATCGATCTGATTGATAACAGAAGCCCGGTCTATTGACCGGGCTTTTTATATGCTCGATCTAGCTTATCTATTCGTCCGCGATCAGGGCAGGGCAATACCGTGGCGCTCCAGCAGCTCGATCAGGCCGATCAGCGGCAGACCGATCAAGGCGTTAGGATCGCGCCCTTCCAGCCCCTTGAACAGCACGATCCCCATCCCTTCGCATTTGAAACTGCCCGCACAATCGAGGGGCAGTTCAGCCTCTACATAGCGGCGAATGGCGGATTCGTCGAGATCGCGAAAGTGGACCGTAAACGGTTCAATCAATTGATGAATCTCATTGGTTGCAGCGTTAAGTACGCACAGCCCGGTGTAAAAGGTGACGCTGCGACCTTGAGCCGCCATCAGCTGGGCGATGGCATTGTCGATGCTGCCCGGTTTGCCGAGGATGTGATTATCGCAGACACACACCTGATCAGATCCGATGATCAAACCGTGATCACGTTGCCCGGCGATGGCATCAGCCTTGGCACGAGCCAGTCTGGCCACCAGCGTCTCGGCGGATTCGCCAGCCAGTGGTCGCTCATCCACATCGGGGGCGGCACATTCAAAGGGGAGACCGAGCTTCTCCAGCAGGGCTTTGCGATAGCGAGAAGTTGAGGCGAGGATCAGATTCTGTGGCATAATCGAGTTACCGATGAAAGCAGGTACCGGCATTCTAGGGACTTGTGACGTTAAAATCATCGGCGGTAAGGACTTTTTCCTTTGACTATCAGTTGTTGGACCTATATTATTCGCGCCCTATGCAAAAGGTGAAGTTGCCCGTTAAGGTTGATCCAGTCCGTAGTGCCTTGAAGCTGCTCGATTACATCGGGATAGTGGAAAAGTCGCAGATGCCCAGGCTGGAGGAATCAACCGCTGGCTTGCAGAGTGATATCGATGTATCACTGCACTTTGGCAAAGATGTCCAGAAGTTGACCGTTATGAAAGGCACTGCCCATGCCAAGGTTGACCTGGTTTGCCAACGTTGCGGAGAGACATTCGAACACCTCTGTGAAGCTGAATTTATCTACACTCCGCTGTTCGAAAGAACAAACGAGGAAGAACTGCCGGAAGCTTATGAGCCCATTGAGTTGGACGAAAACGGCGAGATAGATCTTCATCAAATCCTGGAGGATGAACTCATCCTCTCGTTGCCTCAAGTCGCTATGCATTCTCTGGATGCATGCCCGAGAGGAAACATGGAGATGACCTGGGGTGAAATCGAACCTGCTGATGAGCGGCCGAATCCCTTTGCAGTTCTTGAAGAGCTTAAACGTAAGTGAATTTAGGAGTTAGCCTACAATGGCCGTACAACAGAACCGTAAAACCCGTGCCAAGCGTGGCATGCGTCGTTCCCACGATGCGCTGACCACCGCTGCCCTGACTGTTGATCAGACCAGTGGCGAAATTCATCGTCGTCACCACGTGACTGCCGATGGTTTCTACCGCGGTAAAAAGGTAATCGCTTAAGGATTGCCTTTGTCTACGCAAACTGTCGCGCTAGACATCATGGGGGGAGATATTGGCCCCTCGGAAACAGTGCCTGCCGCCGTGCAGGCACTGTCTCTTTTACCTCAGCTAAAACTGATCCTGGTCGGCGACCAGCACCAGACCTCCTCTCTGCTGCAGCAACATGGTTTGCTGAATCATCCCCGAGTCCGTTTCGTACATGCATCCCAAGTGGTTGGCATGGGCGATAAACCGATCGTGGCGCTGCGTACTCTGAAAGACTCCTCCATGCGGGTGGTACTCAATCTGGTGAAAGCCGGTGAGGCCGATGCCTGCGTCAGTGCCGGCAATACCGGTGCGTTGATGGCGATGGCCAAGTGCGTGCTCAAATCCCTGCCCGGGGTCGATCGGCCGGCACTTATCAAGGCGCTGCCGACATTGAGCGGCAAACGCACCGTGATGCTGGATCTAGGCGCCAACGTCAGTTGCGATGCGGATACCTTGCTGCAGTTTGCCGTGATGGGCTCCGTCGTGGCCGAAAAGGTAGAAGGCATTGCATCCCCCCGTGTTGCCTTGCTCAACATCGGCGAGGAGGAGATCAAGGGCAACGATCTGGTGCGCCACAGCGCCGAATTGTTGCGTCAGTGCCACGCGCTCAATTATGTCGGGTTCGTCGAAGGGGATCGCATCTTCAGCGGTGACAGCGATGTGATTGTCTGTGACGGTTTTGTCGGCAATGTCGCCCTCAAGACGGCAGAAGGGGTGGTGCGGATGATGGCCCAGCTGGCCGGATATCCCCGCAAGAAACGCACTTTTCTTGGTCGGATCGCCGGATTTATGTTCAAACGGCGTTTTTCTTACCTGAACCCCGACCAGTATAACGGGGCAAGTCTGTTAGGATTGCGCGGCATTGTGGTAAAAAGTCATGGGCGGGCCGAACGGCGCGCCCTGTGTAATGCGATCCTGCTGGCCGCACAAGAGGCCAAACATCAACTTCCACTGCAAATAGCAGATCGCCTTGAAGCTGTCTTCTCTGACAGGGATCTATAAGAACTCTATGCATAGCAAAATTCTGGGTACTGGCAGCTACCTGCCGAGTTCAGTGCGTACCAACGCCGATCTTGAGCAGATGGTTGAGACCAGTGATGAGTGGATCGTGGAACGCACCGGTATCCGTGAGCGCCGTATTGCCGGGGCTGACGAAACCGTTGCCACCCTCTCTTACCAGGCCGCCCTGCGGGCCCTGGAAGCAGCCGGTCTGACCGCTGCCGATCTCGATATGATAGTGCTGGCCACTACCAGTGCTGAAAATGCCTTCCCGGCTGCTGCCTGCGAGCTGCAGGGGCTGCTCGGCGTACCGAGCATTCCTGCCTTTGACGTGGCTGCTGCCTGTGCCGGTTTCACCTACGCACTCTCTATTGCCGATCAGTTCGTCAAATCGGGCGCCGCCCGCCATGTGCTGGTCGTCGGGGCCGATGTACTCTCCCGCATGTGCGATCCACAAGATCGCGGCACCATCATCCTGTTTGGTGACGGGGCAGGGGCTGTGATTGTCGGTGCCAGCGAGACGCCGGGTATCCTCTCTACCCATCTTCATGCCGATGGCCGTTATGGCGAGCTGCTCAAGCTGCCGCACCCTCGTCGCGGCATGCCGGGTGCCGAGCTCGAAGCCTACATGTACATGAAAGGCAACGATGTCTTCAAGGTCGCGGTCACCCGTCTGAGTGAGATCGTCACCGAAACGTTGGCCGCTGCAGGTATCGAGCCGAGCGAGCTGGACTGGCTGGTGCCGCATCAAGCCAACTTCCGCATCATCAGTGCCACCGCCAAGAAGCTCGGTATGAGCCTCGATAAAGTGGTGCTGACCCTCGACAAGCACGGCAATACCTCTGCCGCTTCTGTTCCGGTCGCCTTCGACGAAGGGGTGCGGGATGGCCGGATCAAACCGGGTCAGCTGGTACTGCTGGAAGCCTTTGGTGGCGGTTTTGCCTGGGGCTCGGCGCTGGTTCGCCTCTGATCTTCGGCGGGATGGTGCGCCCATCATCCCGTCACCGATTTCATTTTTGTCTTATCTAAAAGGAATCAATGATGACCCAATTTGCCATTGCCTTCCCGGGACAAGGTTCCCAGTCCGTTGGCATGCTGGCCGAGCTGGCCGAACAACATGCCGTGATCAAGGAGACCTTCGCCGAGGCGAGTCAGGTGCTGGGTTATGACCTGTTTGCCCTGGTGATGAATGGTCCGGTTGAAGATCTGAACAAAACCTGGCACACCCAGCCTGCGCTGCTGACGGCCTCTGTCGCCCTGTGGCGCCTGTGGCAACAGCTGGGTGGGGCAACCCCCGCCGTCATGGCGGGTCACAGCCTGGGTGAGTACTCCGCGCTGGTTTGCAGTGGCGCACTTGATTTTGCCGATGCGGTCAAACTGGTCGAGCTGCGTGGTCTGGCCATGCAGGAAGCGGTACCCGAAGGCACCGGCGCCATGGCTGCTATCATCGGTCTGGATAACGAATCCATCGCCGCCAACTGCGAAAAAGCGGCACAAGGGCAGGTGGTCTCTCCGGTCAACTTCAACTCCCCGGGCCAGGTGGTTATCGCCGGTCACAAAGAGGCCGTTGAGCGCGCCAATGTGCTGATGAAAGAGTCTGGCGCCAAGCGTGCGTTGCCGCTGCCAGTCTCCGTGCCGTCTCATTGCGCGCTGATGAAACCTGCCGCAGAAAAACTGGCAGCTGCGCTGGACGGGATCGAGATCAAGGTTCCAACCATCGCGGTCATCAATAATGTCGACGTATCCTGTGAACAGGATCCGGCCGCCATCAAGCAAGCGCTGGTACGTCAGCTGTTCAGCCCGGTTCGTTGGACCGAGACTGTCGAGCGGATGGCCAATGAGGGTGTTACCCTCGAGATCGAGATGGGACCGGGCAAAGTGCTGACCGGGCTCGCCAAGCGCATCGACAAGCGCGTGGAAGGTATTCACGCCAACGATGCCGCCTCTTTCGAGCAGGCGCTGGCCCAGATCAAGTAAACAGGAGCAAGTGATGAGCTTTACCGATAAGGTTGTGTTGGTGACCGGTGCCAGTCGTGGCATCGGCCGTGCGATTGCCGAAACATTCGTGGCCCGTGGCGCGAAAGTGGTCGGTACCGCGACCAGCGAGAGCGGTGCCGAGGCGATCAGCGCCTATCTGGGTGACAATGGTTGCGGCATGGCACTGAACGTGACCAGCCAGGAATCCATCGAAGCCGTCTTCGCCGCCATCAAGGCGCGCTTTGGCGACATCGACATCCTGATCAACAACGCGGGGATCACCCGTGACAACCTGTTGATGCGGATGAAAGATGACGAGTGGAACGAGATCATCGATACCAATCTGACCTCGCTTTATCGTCTGAGCAAACCGGTGTTGCGTGCCATGATGAAGAAACGTCACGGTCGCATCATCAGCATTGGCTCCGTGGTGGGAACCATGGGCAATGCTGGTCAGGTCAACTATGCTGCCGCCAAGGCCGGTCTGGTTGGTTTTACCAAATCGTTGGCGCGGGAAGTGGCATCCCGTGGTATCACAGTGAACGCGGTTGCTCCCGGTTTCATCGAAACCGACATGACCCGTGCCCTGAATGACGATCAACGTGCCGGCATCATGAGTCAGGTGCCTGCCGCCCGTTTGGGTGATCCAAAAGAAATTGCCGCAGCTGTGGTATTCTTGGCTTCTGATGAAGCAGCCTATATCACCGGCGAAACCCTGCATGTTAATGGCGGGATGTACATGGTGTAATCAATTTGTCGTAAGATCTGTTCAAATTTGCGATAGTACGCCGAAGTTTGGCACATTTCGTGGTTTGACCAGCGGCAAGCTACTTGCAAACTCACGTCAATTGAATAAACTACCCCAACCAGACGCAAATAGCGTATTTTTAAAGGAAAATTCAGGTCATGAGCAACATCGAAGAACGCGTAAAGAAAATCATCATCGAACAACTGGGTGTTAAAGAGGAAGACGTTAAGAACGCTGCCTCCTTCGTCGACGACCTGGGCGCTGACTCTTTGGATACCGTTGAACTGGTAATGGCGCTGGAAGAAGAATTCGATACCGAAATTCCTGATGAAGAAGCCGAGAAGATCACCACTGTTCAAGCGGCTATCGACTACATCACCGCTAATCAGGAATAAGTTCCTGTTCTAAGAGAAGCGGCCCAAGGGCCGCTTCTTTTGTATTTGTTCCCTTTCAAAACACCTCTCGGAGACTACCTCAGTGTCAAAACGCAGAGTCGTGGTGACCGGCTTGGGGATGCTTTCCCCGGTGGGTAACACTGCCGAATCCAGCTGGCAAGCACTGCTCAACGGGCAGAGCGGCATTTCCCTTATCGAACATTTTGATGCCAGCGAGTTTGCAACCCGCTTCGCAGGTCTGGTCAAGGATTTCGATCCCGAGCAGTACGGTATCAACCGTAAAGACGCTCGCAAGATGGATCTCTTCATTCAATACGGCATCGCGGCCGGTATGCAGGCGCTGGATGATTCCGGCCTGACCATCAATGAAGAGAATGCCGAACGTGTCGGCGTGGCGATTGGCTCCGGTATCGGCGGTCTGGGTCTGATTGAACAGAACCACGAAAGCTTGGTCAACGGCGGCCCGCGCAAGATCAGTCCCTTCTTCGTTCCGTCCACCATCATCAATATGGTGTCCGGTCATCTCTCCATCATGAAAGGTCTGCAAGGGCCGAACATCGCCGTGACTACCGCCTGTACCACTGGTACCCATGCCATCGGCATGGCGGGCCGGATGATTGCTTACGGTGATGCCGACGTGATGGTCGCTGGCGGTGCGGAGAAAGCCTCCACCGCGATGGGGATGGGTGGTTTTGCTGCCGCCAAGGCACTCTCCAACCGCAACGACGAGCCGCAAAAAGCGAGCCGTCCGTGGGATAAAGATCGCGATGGTTTCGTGCTGGGTGACGGTGCCGGTGTACTGGTACTGGAAGAGTACGAGCACGCCAAGGCCCGTGGCGCCAAGATCTACGCCGAGCTGGTCGGTTTTGGCATGAGCGGTGACGCGTACCACATGACTGCGCCTCCTGCAGATGGCAACGGTGGCGCTCGTGCCATGAAAAATGCAATCAAGGATGCCGGCATTGCCCCCGAGCAGATTGGTTACATCAACGCGCACGGTACCTCCACCCCGCTGGGTGATGTGGCTGAACTGCGTGGCATGAAGTCGGTGTTTGGTGAGCACGCCAAATCCCTGATGGTCAGCTCCACCAAGTCCATGACCGGTCACCTGTTGGGCGCCGCCGGTGCCATCGAGGCGATCATCACAGTGTTGGCCCTGCGTGATCAGGTGGCTCCGCCCACCATCAACCTGGACAACCCGGATGATGAGTGCGATCTGGATCTGGTACCCCATGTGGCCAAGCCAGGTAGCTTCGAGTACGCCCTTTCCAACTCGTTTGGTTTTGGCGGCACCAATGGCTCACTGATCTTCAAACGCGTATAATTTGCCGCAGGGCAAAGACACAGGCCCGATACTGCCGGTATCGGGCCTTTTTTATCGGAGGGATCCCTTTGCTTATCAATGGAATGAAGCTTGATACCATCTCGGCCCATGATCGGGGGTTGGCTTATGGTGACGGTCATTTCACCACCATGGCGGTCAGGGAGGGGCGCGTGTTGCAGTGGCCTGCCCATCTGGCACGGTTGCAGCAGGCGAACAACCGGTTGGGATTGGTTGAACCGGACTGGGATCTCTTGACCCGGGAGGTTGAAGAGATGGTGGCCGAGCAGCCACAATGCGTGGCCAAGGTGATCCTGACCCGCGGCGAAGGGGGGCGGGGCTATGATGGCAGCGGATGTCAGCACACAACCCGGATTGTCACTCTGGCGCCATTTCCCACTCACTATGGCCAGTGGCAACAGGAGGGGATCGATATAGTGGTGTGCCGCCAGCGGATCGGCGATGCGCCCATGCTGGCCGGGCTTAAAACTTTGAATCGTCTGGAGCAGGTATTGCTGAAAAGCGAACTTGTCAGTCGAAATGCAGTCGAAGGGATAGTGCTTAACAGTCGCGGTTTTCTCATTGAAGGGGTCAGTGCCAATCTGTTTTGGCGTCGGGGCAAGACGGTGTTTACGCCCGATCTCGCCCGCGGTGGTGTCGATGGCATCATGCGCCGCCAGGTGATGGCGATGCTGAAACAGATGAGTATTGAGTTGCGTGTGGTAGAGGCTCCGCTGGAGTCACTATGGCAGGCTGAAGAGGTGTGGCTCACCAATACCCTGATGGGGATCGTGCCGGTCAATGGCATAGAGGATATTCACTATCCCCCAGCGGTATTGAGTCGCCGTTTACAGGAGCGTTTGGTCATTGAAGTTTAATCGGCTTTACACCCTGCTCGCGGGGGCGGCACTGACGGTAGCCGCTGCCGGGGGCTATGTACATTACAAATGGCAACAGGTAGAGACGCTCACCAACAAGGGGCCGACCCGGCTCTTTACGGTGGAGAAGGGCGCCCATGCGGCGCGCCTCATCGCCGAACTGGGTGAGGGGGAAACCAGCCCTTGGGCGGTGCGGCTTTGGCTGCGCAGCCACCCCGAACTGGTGGCCATCAAATCGGGCACCTACGAAATCAAGGAAGGGGCCCCTCTCAAGGAGACCCTTTCTCTGTTCGCATCGGGTAAGGAGTTTCACTTCAGCCTCACCTTCGTCGAAGGTTCCCGTTTCGAGGATTGGCAGAAGCAGCTCTCCAGCGCCCCATACCTTGAGCGATTGACCGTCGAGCAATCCGAAGCCGACCTGGCGCAGGAGCTCGGCATCGAGAATGGCAAGCTGGAGGGGTGGTTCCTGCCGGAAACCTACGCCTATACCACCCATGCCAGCGATCTCTCGATCCTGCGTCGTGCCCATCAGGATATGGAGACTTTCCTGCAGCAGAGCTGGGAGAAACGTCAGGCCAACCTGCCTTACAAGACCCCCTACGAGGCGTTGATCATGGCCTCCATCATCGAGAAAGAGACCGGCCAGCCGGACGAGCGGGCGCAGATCGCCTCCGTATTCGTCAACCGTCTGCGTCTGGGCATGAAGTTGCAGACTGATCCCACCGTCATTTACGGGGTGAAGGATCGCTACGACGGCAACATTCGCCGCAGTGATCTGACCGACAAGAATCCCTACAACACTTATGTGATCGACGGTCTGCCGCCCACGCCCATCGCCATGCCGGGCAAGGCCTCCATCGAAGCAGCGCTCAACCCCAAATCGACCGACTATCTCTACTTTGTCGCCAAGGGGGGCGGTGCCCACTATTTCTCCAAGACCCTCGATGAACACAATCGGGCGGTTCGCGAATACATATTGAAGAAACCCTAATGTCTAAATTTATTGTGATCGAAGGATTGGAAGGGGCAGGGAAGAGCTCGGCCGTGCGTTATGTGACCGACTATCTGCAGCGCCACGGCATCAACCGGATCGAGTGCACCCGCGAGCCAGGTGGTACGCCGCTGGCCGAGCGGATGCGGGCCATCGTCAAAGAGGTGCACGACGAGCGCCTCACCATCGAGGCGGAATTGCTGCTGATGTATGCCTCCCGGGTACAACTGGTGGAGACCCGCATCAAACCCGCACTGGCCGACGGTGTCTGGGTGGTGGGGGATCGCCACGATCTCTCCTCCCAGGCCTATCAGGGTGGCGGCCGTGGTATCGATGCACCGCTTATCGGAGCCATCAAGCAGGCAGTGCTCGGCAACTTCAAGCCGGATCTCACCCTCTATCTCGATATCGATCCTGCCCTTGGCTTGCAGCGCGCGCGCCATCGTGGCGAGCTGGATCGCATCGAACTGGAGCAACTGAGCTTCTTCGAGCGTACCCGAACTCGTTATCTCGAACTGGCCGCCAAGGATGATTCCATTGTGGTGATCGATGCGGCGCAAACGCCGGAACAGGTCAAAGCTGCCATCGAGCGTGCATTGGATCACTATCTGTCGAACGAGCACCTATGTATCCCTGGCTGATCCCCGACTGGCATGCCCTGAGCCAGACGGCCCAGTCCGGTCGTCTCGGCCACGCCTGGTTGTTGCTGGGCGATCCCGGTCTTGGCAAGGATCAACTGGCTGAGCGGCTGGCGCGTTTGCACCTTTGCCAACAACCGGATCGTGGAGAGCCGTGTGGTCAGTGCCACTCCTGCCAGCTGTTTGACAAGGGCAACCACCCGGATCTCGGCACCATAACGCGCGACAGCAAGACCATCGGGGTCGAGGCCATTCGAGAGATCTGCACCCGGCTGCAGGGCTCTGCCCAGCTCGGCCGTGGCAAGGTGGTGATCATTCCTGATGCGGAGCGGATGACCGAATCGGCAGCCAATGCCCTGTTGAAAACCCTGGAAGAGCCGGCCGGCGACAGCTTGCTGTTGCTGATTGCCTCCCAGGTTTCCCGGTTGCTTCCGACCATTCTCAGTCGCTGTCACAAACATGTCTGTCAGTTGCCTGCGGAAGGGGAAACAGTACGCTGGTTGGCCGAGCAGGGTCATCAGGCCACTCTGGCTCAGGTGCGGATCTGTCAGGGGGCCCCGCTGCGGGTACTCGACTATATCGAGCAGCAACAGGACGGTACTCGCCGCGAACTGCTGGAGCAGTTTGTCGCCCTGAGTCAAAGTCCGGTCAAGGCGACGGCATTGTGCAGCCAGCTTGGTCAGGAGACGCAGGTCAGGTTGCACTGGTTGCAGCTCTTCTTGTGCGATGCCCTGAAAACCCAGGCCGGATGTGGTCACCATCAGCTGGCAATGCCTGATCTGGCCATCTTGAGTCAACGGTTGGCGGAGCAGCACTCCAGCGAAAAACTGCTGGAGGCAGAACAAGATCTGGTTGCCCTGAAAGCGGCATGTCAGCCGGGTCAGCTCTCCAATCCCACCATCCATCTGATGAACTGGCTCAGTCGCTGGTTATAAGTACCGACAAGCAGAAAGGTTTTATATGTTACTCGTTGATTCCCACTGTCATCTCGATCGCCTCAGCTATGGCAGCAAGCAGACCAGCTTGGCTGATGTACTGGCAAAGGCCGCGAAACTGGACGTGGGATATTTTCTCTGTGTCAGTGTGACTCAGGCACAGTTCCCGACCATGCTCGAGGCGATCTCTCCCTATCCCCAGGTATTTGCCTCTTGCGGGGTACATCCGCTCAATCAGGAACCCGGGGTGGATGCAGCCTTGTTGCTGACACAGGCTGCTGACGCAAGAGTGATCGCCATCGGCGAAACTGGGCTCGACTACTTCTACTCCCCCGAGAACAAAGAGGTGCAGCAAGCCTCCTTTCGTGAACATATTCGGATCGCTCGTGCACTGAACAAGCCACTGATCATCCATACCCGCGATGCCCAGCAAGATACCTTGCAGATCATGCGTGAAGAGGGAGCTGATCAGGTTGGCGGTGTGCTGCACTGCTTCACCGAATCCCTCGAAATGGCAGAAGCAGCAATGGCGATGGGGTTCTATATATCCATCTCCGGGATCGCCACCTTCAAAAATGCGTCTGCATTGCAAGAGGTGGTCAAGGCACTTCCCCTTGACAGATTGCTGGTCGAAACCGACTCGCCCTATCTAGCACCCGTGCCGCATCGGGGGAGGGAGAACGAACCCGCCTTTGTGCGAGACGTTGCCCAGTTTATTGCCGATCTGCGTCAGATTCCGCTTAATGAATTGGCGGACGCCACCAGCCGGAATTTCTTTGAACTATTCAAACTGGCGAAAAAATAACACAGAAGCCCCGTTGCTCGGGGCTTTTTATATTTCAAATGCCAAGCTGATTACCCACCTGAATATCAACACCGAACCGTGTTATCTCTCACGTCTTCCCAGTCTATGTAACCTGTTCATCCATATAAACTGAGTCGAATCATATTCCGATGTTTCGTTTATCTAATGTGGCCAAAGGGTATAAAAACATCAGTCTTTAAGTATCGATAATATTCATTATCGATACTTGATGTATGGAGAGGATCCTGTAAGATCCTCCCAAACTTCATATGAATCATAGAGTTCCGTGGCATATCCATCCTCGTCCAATCCAGCTCATCAGTCACTGCAGACTGTTTTCGATGCACAGCTTAATAGTCGGGCACGCCGCTTTTTGCGCAGTGCAAAAGCGGTTTCCACACTCAATGCCTATCAGGCGGATACCCGTATTTTTGTCTTCTGGTGCCAATTGCACGGGCTGGATCCGCTGCAAGCGACCCATCACGTCATTATGAATTTTCTCGCTGATCAGGCCGACGGCGTATTGGCCGACTGGGTATGGCTGGATAAAGAGGAGGGGAAGGGGGAGCTGCGTAACGGTGAACCTCGTAAACCGGCAACCCTGGTAAGGCGTCTGGCGGGGATCCGTTATGCCTTCAAGCAGAAAGGCATCCATCCCATGCCCACCGAGCATCCTGAAATCAAGGAGATGATGCGCGGTATTGTCAGGTTGGGTGATAACCGTAAGCGCAAAACGGGGGCGTTGACTCTGCAACCCCTGACCCAGGTGCTGGATGGCATCGACACCCATGATCTGGCGGGCTTGCGTGATCACACCCTGCTACTGCTGATGTTCAGTGGCGCCTTGCGCCGTTCGGAAGCTGCCAGAATTGAGGTGAGCGATCTCGATTTTGTGGGGCAGGGGATCCGCCTTCGCCTCAAACCGAGCAAGCATCAGCTGCATGAAACCGAGATAGCCTTGATCCCGGGCAAGCACTATTGTCCTGTGTCGGCTCTGCAAAACTGGCTACACAAAAGCCGCATCAGCGAGGGGCCGCTATTTCGGCGTATGAACCGCTGGGGGCAACTGATGGCTGAACCACTCGGCCCCCAGGGCATCAATCTGATGATCAAGCGGCGAACAGGTCAAACCATCGACGATCTCTACGTCAGTGGCCATAGCCTGCGGCGCGGATTTATCACCTCGGCGGTGACTGCCGGCAAACCGATGAACAAGATCATTGAAGTCACTCGCCACAAGGATATGCGAACCCTGCAGGAGTATTTCGATGACGCCCACAAATTCTCCGATCATGCCCTTGATGGCTTGCTCTGATATAACTGCGTCACTTCGTTTTTTATGTTAAATGATATCTTGTTGATCTGATGATATATTTGCCGTGCAGCCAGCAGCCCAAAGGGGAAGGGCCATCTTCCTATGGATAATGGCATGTGATGAGAGATAACAAATCCGGAAATGGAACATCGCAAGGACATATGAGCCAAGAAATGACAGTGCGTGAAGAGCAAGAGGCGGTGCCCCAAAACAATGCCGAGCGGCAGCGCCAACATGTAAAACGCAAGCAGGAGACCCATACCCGGCTGCAATGCTGGATCAGCAATCGCCACGCCGAACGATTGACCGCACTGGGTCTTCATCTCGAAGACAGTCAGGCATCACTCATCGAGCAGGCGATCGATCTGCTCTACCAACATGAGCTGGGTAGAGAACCTCCGTTTGAAAACAGAGTCGCCACACAGGTCGAAGAGACCGTTGAATAGACACAAGAGTGAAGTAACAGCGATACGTGAAGAGATAAAAAAAGCCAGGTACGAATTCCTTGTACCTGGCATAGGGGAATTGGCTCCTTGCAGAGCCGTGCGCTAACTGGTGTTCGGATTGCCTTAAGCTTAGACAAGGCTCAAGGCTTTTCAAGATCCGAAGAAAAGTTCAACCAGAGTGTGGGTATTTCAGACTCGTTCAAGTGCTTATGCACCGAACGGCCCACTACGCATTGAACAGATTGTTGTCACGCACCAGCTCGCGGGGGAGGGCATTTTTGACCCGACTACCCACCCATTTCCCCATCCCCAGGGTATGTCCCTGATAGCGGACGATCACCTCGCCAGTGCCAGCATCCTGTTCTGGCCAGACATCCCGCCCCATCATGAATTCCCGCGCATTGGCGCTATCCAGCTCGACCACGCCCTTGCTCGCTTTATCGCCATAGGCCAGTGCCCACTCATGAGTGAGGCGATAACCTTTCTTGAAGGTTTCGGCCAACTTGATGCCGATGCGATCGAAACGCAACTTGCCCTGCACCTGATCAAACCGCTGGGGGAAGAGCCAGATCTCGTCATTGCGGCCAAACAGCTGACCCTGCGGTGCCACCCCAAAGTTGGCTTCGATCTCGCGCAATATGGGTTCCGCCTCTTTGGCAGGAAGCGGCGCAAAGGGGAATTTACCCAGCTTGCCCGGCTTGAACATGGTGTTGGGCACCGAGTGATGCTTGCGCAATCTGGCGACGAAAAAGCCCTCACTGTCGAAGATCTGGGGCCAAACGTGCAGGTATCCTTCGGATGTACAGGCCTGCTCTGCATAGGGGAACAGGTCAGCCAGCGAGTCAAAACTCAAGGCATCGCCAAACTTGTCCAGCAAGGATTGGCAAACCGCTTGGTTCTCCTGCTCACTCAAGGTGCAGGTGGAGTAGACCAGTACGCCACCCGGTTTCAAGGCATGGAAGGCGCTCTCCAGCAACCCTTGTTGCACCGCCGCAATCTCGTCGATGCTCTCGATACTCCAGTTGCGAAGCGCATCTTCATCCTTGCGCACCGTACCTTCACCGGAGCAGGGGGCATCGAGCAGGATGGCATCGAAGGTCTCCGGCAACCACTGGCCAAATACCTTGGCATCAAAATGGGTCATACCTACATTGGTCACGCCGCAGCGCTGGATATTGGCGCTAAGCACTTTCAACCGGCTGCTGGAAAACTCGTTGGCAACCAACATCCCCTGATTGTTCATCAGGGCGGCTATCTGGGTGGTCTTGGAGCCGGGGGCCGCCGCTGCATCCAGCAACATACCATCCGCTTTGATCTTGTCGCTGGCAAAGAGCGCCGTCACCGGCAGCATGGAGCTCGCTTCCTGAATGTAGAAGAGCCCGCTCAAGTGCTCGGCGGTGTTGCCAAGTGGGACGGTTTCATCGCTGCGGGTCAGCCAGAAGCCGGTATCACACCAGGGCACAGGGTCAAGCTGCCAACCCAGTGGCTTCATCAGGGCGACGAAATCCGAGACGGCGACCTTCAAGGTATTGACCCGAATGCTGCGGCGCAGCGGACGTCGACAACTGGCCACAAACTCATCCATCGAGAGATGGGCCGGCATGATGGCCGCAATGTGACGTAAAAAGTAATCGGGAAGGAAGGTGTTGTCGTGCACTGTGCCGTCTCGTTGACCGAAAAAGAGGGGCGATATCCTACCACAAGGCTAAGAATATTCTGAATCTGAACCCTATCAACAGGCACCGGAATATAAAAAAGCCCGGCACTGTGCCGGGCTTGGATGAGATACAAAGGGAAGAGATCAGGGCTGGATACGCGGACTCCACTCCAGCCACTCTTTCTCGGCCTTGCCATAGAGCGGATAGCTGTGGCCAGCCTTGACTGTTGGACCCATCTCTCTCTCCGGCGTATTGAAAGCAATGCCGCCGGCCAGCAGGCTCTGCACCGTCTCAACTTCGATAGTGCCGCCGGTCAGCCCGATATCCGCCTTGACCCCGGAGACATTCCAGAAACGGGAGTTGGCCCGCACCAGATGGGCATACTCCTGATCTACGTTAACGTCGATCACCACCTCGCTGCCATCCCGAGCCAGCGCCACCTTGGTGACACTGCCCACCACCATCTTGCGAAACAGTAGCGGACTGCCAATGCTCAGGCCATTGACTGAGGGGCTCTTGAGGGTCAGGGCCAGACCCACCGGGCCGACCTGACTCAAGGGGAAGCGATCTTTGCCTGCGCCTTTACCGGGTTGTGCTTCTACAAACGCCCCCTTGATCAGGGTATCGAGGTGAGCGACACCGCCCAGCCCCAGCTTGGCCTGCACCAGAGTAAAGCGGGCGCCGGACTGCAGGAAACGCTCGGCATAGTGGCCATCGAGTTCCGCCTTAAAGATCACCTGACCCAGAGACGGCTCCAGCTCGATCTCTTCAATTTTGCCGATATCGACCCCACGATAGCGGATCGGGCTGCCAATCCCGAGCCCCGGATTGCTCTCTGCTACCAGTGACAGTTGGCGCACCTTGGCCTTGGCTTGCTCCCTGGAATCGAACAGTTGATGGCTGCTGCGGCCATTGGCCAACCGATCAAACTCGATGGCACCCCGTAGCAGGGTACCGAGGTTGCCCACCTTGACCTGCACCCCATCGACCCGCACCTTGGTGTCGATGGCCGGTTTTTTCCAGAACTGGGGTTGCTGGGCGAGGAGGGGAGCATAGACCCCATCAATCTCGAGTTCGATCTCGACCCCCTCTTTGGCGGCGCGCAGCTGTTTGACCCTGCCCGCTTCCAGCCCCAGATAGAGCACAGGCGAGCCAATGCCAATGCCATCGGCCTGATCTGCCTTGAGCAACCAGCGCTGCGGCTTGGCATCACGGGTACCGAGCAGTGCCAGCTCCTGACTCGGGTAGAGACGGTTAATCCGCTCGCCACTTCTGGCTTGTATCAGCTTGATCCCGCCTCCCAACCAGGCACTGGCCGGACTGGTTTCTACCTTGATGCCGCTCAGATCGGCATCGATCTGCAGCGGGGAAGCGCGATAGAAGCGGGCACGGTTGAGCAGATGACCATAGTTCGGCGCCATCACCAGCTCGACGCTGGCATTGCCGCGTGCATCCAGGGTGAGCTGGCTGATACGGCCCACCTGCAATCCCTTGTACCAGACAGGAGCATCCTGATTGAGCCCCGCCAGATCGTCAGCCTGCAGCGTCACCTTGGTGCCGCTCTGGGGGGCGCGATCGGTCAGGGTCATCTTCTCTACCGGTTTGCCCGCCACATAGTCGAGGCGAATGGCCGGGCCGGAGAGCAGGCGATCTGCATGCTGCACGCCGGTCGCGGAGAGAGAGACGCTCTCCCACACCAGTTGACTCTTGTCGGTAATGCGATAAGCCTGCTCCGGGTTGATCAGCGCTGTGACCATCCGGCCTTTGTCGGTGAGGCGAATGGGGTCGATACGACCGATCTCGATCCCCTCATAGAGGATGGGCATCCCCTCCTTGACCGGAAGATCGCCAGCCGCAATGTCGATACGCGCACCGCGCGCTGCTTCCGCCAGCCCTTTGTAGAGGACGAAAGTCTGTCCCTTCTCCGGTGCCGGTGAATCTTTGGGCGAGTCAAAGGCAATGCCGCCGCTCAGAATGGAGGTGAGGCTGCCGGCCTCCACGCTGACGCCAGCCAGACTGAAGGAGCCCTTGATGCCACTGATGTTCCAGAAGCGGGTATCAGCTTTGACCAGATGTTCGAAACGCGGCTCGATCACCAGATCCAGAATGACGTTCTGGTTGTCTTGACCCAGGCGCGTATTGATGACGCTGCCAACCTCGATACCGCGGAAATAGAGCTTGGCGCCAATCCCCACCGAACCCAGCGAATCGGCGGTCAGGTGCAGCATGCGCCCCTGAGCCTGATAGCCGGGGGGAGGGCCCTCCAGTGCATCAAAGGTCTCCTCCAGCGGATTGCTTTCACGCCCCGGTTGCAGGTTGATGTAGTTGCCGGAGACCAGGGTATCGAGGCCGGAGATCTCGGTGAGCGACGCCTTGGGGCTCACCAGCCAGAAGTCGGATCCCTTGCGGATCAGCGGTCTGGCACGGCTGTCAATCTTGGCCATCACCGCAATCTTGCGGCCATCTTCAGCTAGCTCCAGCTCTTGCACCACGCCGATGGCCACCCCCTGATAACGAACCTGGGTTTTACCCGGCAAGATGCCGTTGCCCTGGGCGAAGTTGATCTGGATAAGCTGGCCACGGCTCAATACCTGCTGATAGAGAAAGCCACCTGCCAGCAGCAGGGCTATCAGGGGTAACAGCCAGACCGGCGATAACCAGCGACGCTTTTCGATGACGGGTTCAGCCCCGATCATAGTGACTCCTTATTGGCTGGATTAAACAGCACATCAGACAAAAACAGAGAAATCATCAACGGGCCGCCTTGTCCCATAGTAAACGGGTATCAAGCATGCGAGCCGACATCATGGTCAGCACCACCACACCGGCAAAGGCGGTGGCCCCCGGGCCTGCGCGGACACTCAGCAGCACACCCCGATCGACCAGTGCCACCATCAGCGAAATCACGAACAAGTCCAGCATTGACCAGCGACCAATAAAATCGATCACCCGATACATCACCAGCTGGCGCTTGCGCCGCACCGGTTTGGTCCGCTGCAACTGCCAGCAGATCCAGCCCAGACCCAATATTTTGCCCACCGGCACCAGTATGCTGGCGGTGAGGACTATGGTGGCAATCCCGCTCATTTTGCTGCGATAGAGCATCATGATACCGCTGAAGATGGTATCTGACTGCAGTAACCCCTTGTTGTAGAAATGGGTAATGGGCAACAGATTGGCAGGCAGCAACATGAAGGTGGCGAGCGCCAGCAAGCCCCACGACCAGGCGAGGGAGCGGGGAATGCGCACCTGCAATTTGCTGCTGCAACGGGGGCAGACTGCCCCGGCTTGATAACGCACCAGCAAACCACAGGTATGGCAGCGGCAGAGCCCCATCTCACGGGCGCTGGTCATGTTCCACCTCCTTTAACGGGATCCGCGCCCAGTAGGGGGCGGGGTCAAACAGGATCAGCAGGGTCATGTTGAGCAGCATCAGAATACCGAGGCTGAGCAAGCCGCCACCGAGGCGCACATCGGCGATGTCGATCAGTTTGAACAGGGCAACCAGCAGGCTGACGATATAGACCTCCAGCATGGCCCAGTGGCGAAACACCTCGACCAGCTTCAAGGTGACGGGAAGAATGTGCCAACGTTTGGCCAGACCCGAAGCCAGCACAAAGATCCCCGCCAATAATCCCACCGGCGCCAACACGGCGCACCAGAGCACCAGGCTGGCCACCCACCATTCGCCCTCGCCAAACAGCACCAGAATACCGCGCAGCAGGTCGGCGTCGGTGTTGACCCCAGCCAGCCGCAGATAGATCAGCGGCTCAAAAAATGCGGAGGGCAGCAGCAGAAATCCGGTGATGGTCAGGGCCATCAACTGGGAGGGACGAAAGGCATAACGGCCATAGAGATGTTGGTGACAACGCGGGCAGTGGGCATGGCGACGCAGCGGCAGTGCTTTGCGCTGGATCAGCAAGTCGCACGCCGGACAGACAATCACGGAACTGGGCTCCATCATACAATTCAACCTGTTGAAGGAATTGGTGAAATTTACCCTAAAACCGGTTTCCTGTCTTGCCTGCGGCCGGAATGTTACGAAAGTATAATTGACGTTAACGTAAACGTGATATTAGATAGCCAGACTAGACAGGTGAAAGGAGTCATGATGTCCAGTTTGTCCCCCTCGGCAGGCCTGCGCTTTCGCACCGCCCTTGCCAATGAACATCCCCTGCAGATCGTCGGCACCATCAATGCCTATATGGCGCTGATGGCCGAACGCAGCGGCTTTCAAGCTCTTTATCTCTCCGGCGCCGGAGTGGCCAATGCCTCCTATGGCTTGCCGGATCTCGGCATGACCTCCCTCAACGACGTGCTGATCGATGCCGAGCGGATCACCGCCGCAACCCGTGTGCCGCTTCTGGTCGATATCGATACCGGCTGGGGCGGGGCATTCAATATCGCCCGCACCATCCGCGCGTTCGAGCGGGCCGGAGTTGCCGCCGTCCATATGGAAGATCAGGTGGCCCAAAAGCGCTGCGGCCACCGTCCCAACAAGGCGGTGGTGTCGCTGGAGGAGATGTGCGATCGCATCAAGGCGGCAGTAGATGCTCGCGAGAATAGCGAGTTCGTCATCATGGCCCGCACCGATGCGTTGGCGGTGGAGGGGATGGAGTCGGCTCTTGAACGCACCGCTGCCTATGTGGCCGCCGGTGCCGACATGATCTTCGCCGAGGCGGTGACCGAGCTTGCCCAGTACGACCAGTTCAAGCAGGCGGCCAAAGTGCCGATCCTCGCCAACATGACCGAGTTCGGCAAAACCGAGCTGTTTGACAAAGAGCAACTGGCCGCCCACGGGGTCGACATGGTGCTCTATCCCTTGAGTGCCAACCGCGCCGCCAATCAGGCCGCCCTCAACGTCTATCACCATATTCGCCAGGATGGCCATCAAAGGGCTGTCGTGGAGACCATGCAGACCCGGGAGTCACTCTACGACTTCCTCGGATATCACCACTACGAGCAGACACTGGATCGTCTGTTTACAGCCAAGGAATAGGAGGCAGCTTATGGGACAGCAAAAACCGTTGGGCGGGGCAGGTCTGCGCGGCCAAAGCGCAGGGGAGACCAGCATCTGCACCGTGGGCAAGAGTGGCACCGGTCTTACCTATCGCGGCTATGACATCAAGGAGCTGGCCGATAGCGCCCAGTTCGAGGAGGTCGCCTATCTGCTGCTCAAGGGGGAATTGCCAGATGAGCAGCAGCTTGACGCCTACAAGCGCGAACTGCGTCGCCTGCGCACCTTGCCCCAGCCGCTGTTGGAGGTGCTGGAGCGCATTCCCGCCGATGCCCATCCCATGGATGTGTTGCGCACCGGCTGCTCCATGCTCGGCGATCTGGAGCCGGAAGATGGTTTCGAGCATGAACACGAAGTGGCTGATCGTCTGCTGGCCGCCTTCCCGGGCATTCTGATCTACTGGTACAAGTTCAGCCACGAGGGCACACGCATCGCCCTCGATACCGACGAGGAGTGTATCGGTGGCCACTTTCTGGCGCTGCTGCACCAGAAAGCGCCGAGCGAGCTGGAGCGCCGGGTGATGCATGTCTCCCTCATCCTCTACGCCGAGCATGAGTTCAACGCCTCTACCTTTGCGGCGCGAGTTTGCGCCTCAACCCTTTCCGATATGTTCTCCTGTATCACTGCCGCCATCGGTACCCTGCGCGGCCCACTCCACGGCGGAGCCAACGAGGCAGCCATGGCGATGATCGAACACTGGCAGGATGAAACGCAGGCAAGGCGCGAACTGCTGGCTAAGCTGGCGGCCAAGGAGAAGATCATGGGCTTTGGCCACGCCATCTACCGCACCTCGGATCCGCGCAACGTCATCATCAAGGAGTGGTCGGCCAAGCTCGCCGAGGCGGTGGGGGATGATCGCCTCTATCGCGTCTCCTGCGAGGCGGAGAAGGTGATGTGGGAAGAGAAAGAGCTCTTTCCCAACGCCGACTTCTTCCATGCCAGCGCCTATCACTACATGGGGATCCCGACCAAGCTGTTCACGCCTATCTTCGTCTGCTCGCGGGTCACCGGCTGGTGCGCCCACGTGATGGAGCAGCGCGAGCACAACCGGATCATCCGCCCGAGCGCCGATTATGTCGGCCCGGCCCCCCGTCACTTTGTCTCTCTACAACAACGATAAGGAAATCACGATGTCCGCCAACGTCGACGTCAACCACAGACCCGAGCCCGATCAGGTACTGGTCGATATTGCCGATTATGTCTGCAACCACCCCGTAACCAGCGAGGCGGCTCTCGACACCGCCCGTTACTGCCTGATGGATACGCTCGGCTGTGGCCTCTTAGCCCTGCGCTTCCCCGAGTGTACCAAGCACCTTGGCCCCATCGTACCCGGTACTGTCGTGCCCCACGGTGCCCGGGTGCCCGGTACTCAGCTCTGCCTCGACCCCGTCAAGGCAGCCTGGGATATCGGTGCCATCATCCGCTGGCTTGATTACAACGACACCTGGCTGGCCGCCGAGTGGGGTCACCCCTCCGACAATCTGGGGGGGATCCTGGCCACTGCCGACTGGCTCTCCCGTACTCGCGTGGCCGAGGGCAAGGCACCGCTCACCATGAGCGATGTGCTGGTGGCCATGGTCAAAGCCCACGAAATTCAGGGGGTGCTGGCGCTGGAGAACTCCTTCAACCGGGTCGGTCTCGATCACGTGGTGCTGGTCAAGGTCGCCAGCACCGCCGTGGTGACTCATATGCTGGGTGGCACCCGCGATCAGGTAATCGATGCGGTATCCCAGGCCTGGGTCGATGGCCAGAGCCTGCGTACCTACCGCCATGCCCCCAATGCGGGGTCGCGCAAAAGCTGGGCGGCGGGGGATGCCACCTCCCGCGCAGTGCGCCTAGCCCTTATCACCATGAGCGGCGAGATGGGCTATCCCGGCGTACTAAGCGCGCCCAAGTGGGGTTTCTACGACGTGCTGTTCAAGGGCAATCAGTTCGCCCTGCATCAGGGGTACGGCAGCTATGTGATGGAGAACGTGCTTTTCAAGATCTCCTATCCCGCCGAGTTCCACGCCCAGACCGCGGTGGAGTGCGCCATGAAGCTGCACGCTCAGGTGAAGGGGCGGCTCGACGAGATCGATCGCATCGAACTCACCACCCATGAGTCGGCCATTCGCATCATCAGCAAGGTCGGCGCCCTCAATAACCCGGCCGATCGGGATCACTGCCTGCAGTACATGGTGGCGGTGCCGCTCATCTTCGGTCGCCTGATCGCCGAAGATTACGAGGACGATGTCGCCGCCGATCCCCGCATCGACGGGCTGCGCAGCAAGATGGTGGTGCAGGAGGATAAACGCTACAGCCGCGAATATCTGGAGGCGGACAAGCGCTCCATTGCCAACGCCATCCAGATCTTCTTCAAAGACGGCACTCACACCGCCAAGGTGGAGGTGGAGTATCCAGTCGGCCATCGCCGTCGCCGGGAGGAGGGGATCCCGCTGCTGGTGGAGAAATTCCAGCACAATCTGGCCACCCGCTTCCCGGCCAAACGGGTCAACGACATTTTGGCCCTCTGTCAGGACGGGCCGCGCCTTGCCGCCACCCCGGTGCACGCCTTTATGGATCTGCTGGTGATCTGACCGGTCTTGCATTGGCCAACATATCGGCAAACAGTGATAAACGAAAAGCGGGCTCATCGGCCCGCTTTGTTATTCTGGCGGCTTATCCCTCGATACGCCTTACCCCAGCGCACTGCTGTCGCCGTTAAAGAGCGCCGTCATGATGGCCGTCTCGCGACTGGCGATGGTCTCGAGAAACTCGTTGGCACGCCCCATCTTATGACACACCTGATAACCACGCTCGACAAAGGAGAAGAGCTCGCCAAGCCCCGCCAGATGGGCGGGCCCTGACACCAGCTTGAGGGTTGCCCCCAGCAGCGGTTTTCTCGCTAGCCTGTCCAGCGTCATGCCAAGCTCGCTCACCAGCGCAATCTGATGTTCCCGGCGCGCCTGTTCACCTACGGCACGATAGGCGATGGTGTAATGGTCCGGCGTGATGGGATCAATGCCATCAATGCGCCGCAGCGCCACCACCATCAGGTAATCCAGCTCTTCGGAGAGGGCATCAAGCTCGATCGCCTGCGCCAGCACCTTGAGACCGGACTCCGGCAACAGCCGCTCGGCGGTCGGCATCACCCGCATCACATCTGCATCGCGGCGGGCGCAATCCCCGGAGCCATAGAGATCGGTCAGGAAAAACTCGGCGGCGGGGCCGTAGCGGTCACTCTCCAGCAGATCACGATGGGATCGCCCCAACCGGTCGGCCTGCCACTGGCGTAGCCGATCCCGATCCTGCTGATCTTCCGGGTGGGCACGCATCTGCTCGCGCAAGGCTGCAACCCGCTTGAGCTGGCGGTAGAGCCGACCCAGGGTGCTATCGTCGTCGTGGGCATGTTCTTGATGCGTCATCTACAGCTCTCTGGCCTTGGGCCCATTGATGGGGATTCGGTGATACGAAGATACAAGTGAATGAAAAACAAGCAGCTTTTGCTGACCGTTCCGTGACAAGTGTAGCGCGCACGGGGGAGGGAATAAATGCCATGTCCCGCTGATGGCCTGCATCCCTCTCGACTCTGTTAAGTGAGTCCCATTTATGTGAACCATCCTTTCATTTGTTGTGAACATGTGTTTAATATCAATAACTAACTTATGACCCAGAGTAACGACCATGTTCTTCAACTCGCTCGCTGGCAGCAGCGCACTCTCTACCATCCAGATCAGCCGTCAGCATCCGCTGGGATTAGCCGCCGCCCGGATCGCGGCCGAAGCCATCGCTGCGGACATGGGCGAGAGCTATCAACTCGATTGCGAATGGGCAGATGAAGAGGAGACCGAGCTTCGTTTTCGCGGCTCAGGGGTACATGGCACTCTCACCCTGGACGAAGATACCCTGGAACTGGAAGTGCATCTTGGTTTGATGCTGTTGCCGGTACGCAGCGTACTGGAGCAAGAGATCCTCGATTATGTCGACAATCGCTTACCTTACCCCAAACGTGTTTGAAACTTTTCGTCGGACTGGCTTTAAATAAACCAGCTGTAAACGATGGCTGTTTTAAATAAGTTGGCAAGCCATATGGTTTGTCAGATTTATTATTCGGCGAGGTCTAGATTCTATTTTGTAAGTAATCTTTCATCTTTATTTCATATTTCGAGTCGGCACTCTTTAATGTCATTCTGATTGCATCAAGTCTTCATCCGGATATGAGGGCAGGAGCAATTTGCCGTCTCGGTAAATTCATTTTGTAGGGAAACAACCATGCCACTGAGTGAATTTATCTCCTGCGTCGATACCGCCTGGTTACGCATGGACAGACCCAACAACCTGATGCAGATCATCGGTGTCCTGATGTTTGAAGGAGAGCTTGATGAAGCGCGTCTGCGGGCCGGATTAAGCCATACCATTTCGGTGCAACCCCGCTTCCACCAGCGGGCCGTGCTGGAGGGGGGCTCCTACTACTGGCGTCATGATCCCGATTTCGATCTCGATCAGCACCTCAAGCGAGTGATCCTGCCGGGTGAAGCGGGCAAGCTGGAGCTGGAGAAGCTGGTGGCCGATCTCGCCTCGACGCCGCTCAACCACCAGCGCCCCCTGTGGGATATGCACCTCACCGACACTTCGCTGGGTGGGCAAGCGCTGGTGGTGCGCATTCACCACGCCATGGGCGACGGCTTCTCGCTGGTGCGGGCCATGCTGACCATGATGGATAACACCCCGGAAGGGGCGCCGCGACCACCGTCACCGGAGCCACTGGATGACAGCGATGACGAGGATGAGGAGGATTGCCACCAGGGCAGCCGTCTGGTGCGGGCCGGTCTCAAGCTGACCGGTAGCCTCTGGTCCAAATATGTCGAAGTGGTCACCCATCCCACCAAGGCGGTGGATTACCTCAAGACTGGGCGCGATCTGGCGAGCGAGCTGTGCAATATCGCCACCCTCGGTGATGATTCACCCTGCCGCCTGCGGGGCAAGACCACCAGCACCAAGCGGGTGGCCTGGTCGGAGCAAATTGATCTGCCGGATATCAAGGCAGTGGGCAAGGTTCTGGGCTGCTCGGTCAACGATCTGCTGATCGCCGCCACCGCAGGGGCGTTTCGCCACTACCTGCAGGAGAAGGGGGATGATGCCAACAAGGTCAAGATCCGCGCCCTGGTGCCAGTCAATATGCGAGCACCGGATGATGAGGGGGCACTTGGCAACCGCTTCGGGCTGGTGGCCCTGGACTTGCCACTGGATGTTGAACACCCGTTGCAGCGGCTCTATACCGTGCGTGACCGGATGCAGGCGCTGCGCACCTCGCTGCAACCCGTGGTGGTGCTCAACCTGTTACATGCCCTTGGCATGGCCCCCAATGCGGTGCAGCAGCAGGCCGTCGAGCTGCTCACGGCCAAGGCCAGTGCGGTGATCACCAATGTGCCCGGCCCGCAGCAGACCCTCTATCTGGCCGGTGCAAAATTGCGTCAGCCGCTGTTCTGGGTGCCGCAATCGGGGGATATCGGCGTCGGCGTCTCCATCCTCTCTTACGATCACAAGGTGCAACTGGGCCTAATCACCGACAAGAAGCTGGTACCGGATCCGGATCGGGTGGTCGAGCGGTTTGCGGTGGAGTTCGAACAACTGCTGTTGCTGGTGCTGATGGAGCCGGAGCTGCTGTTTGACCCCAACGGGCTGGATGCGCTGCTCGGTTGAGCGAGCATTTGAGCGACCGGTGACGGCGTAGCCAACCGGACTGCACCCATCATAAAAGAGGCCAACCCGTGGGTTGGCCTCTTGTTTTGTTATCTATCCGTGGCAAGAGTGGCGGTTAATCCTCCAGCTCTTCCCGCGCAGCCTCCACATCGAGGCGCTCCATGGCATCCATGGGTTCGCACTCGGCCGCTTCGGCATAGAGGGCTTCGGCGGCTTTCAGGCGGCTCTTGCCGTGCAGCATCACCTGAGCGTTGGCGTACTCCATGCGGGCGATAGCCGAGTCGGGGATCAGCGCCAGCGCCTCCTTGAAGTGACGCTCGGACTCCTCCTTCTTGGCGCCATAGGTGAGGCCGCCGATCATGGCCCCCAACTTGTCGACGATCTCCGCATGCCAGGCGCCAAAGGCGATATGGGCCTCGGCGTGATCTGGCGCCAGCTCCAGCGCCTTCTCAAGGCTTGCCTTGATCTTGTCGCCAATTCCTTGCGAGAGGGCCTTGGAGATGGAGATGACCTGACTGTAGCGACCGAGGGCCAGTGCGTGGAAATACCAGGCGTTGGCGTTCTTGGGCTGACGCTTTTGCAGCTTCTCGGCATGGCTGGCCGCCCGCTCGAAGGCGGCGCGCTTGGCATACTTGTCCTCCAGCAGGTAGCTGGCGTGGATCACCAGTGCCTTGTTTGCCACATTGAGGCCCGCCTCACCGGCCGCTTCGCCAAGGGCGACGGCCCGGGCAAAATCCCCGGCATGATAGGCCCGCCAGGCATCCTGTACCTGTTCATCTTCGGGCCAGGGTTCGGCATCCCCCTGATGGAGACGATCCCAGTTGTCCGCCAGCTTCTGGCCAGCATAGTCATAGGCCGCATCCGCGTAGGGGAAGGGGACAAATTCGAGTTGTGAAGTGGTCATGCTTGTTCTCCCTGTAGCATGTGAATCAAACCTTGTCGGTGTAGTGGTGGGCGAGGGCGCCCAGATGAGCGCGGGCATCGGCCCGCAAATAGGGTGCGACCAGCTGCATCACCTGAAAGACGCCGAGGGCGATATCGGCGTCCGCCTTGGGATGCAGTGCCCGCTGATAAGAGATCCAGAATGTGCCCACCAGCGCTACATTGGCCGCCAGCGTGCGCATCTGTTGCGCCGTGCCCTCCATCAGCCCAGCCGTTTGCAGATGGTTGCAAATGGCGATGGCGGTCTGCTCCTTGCGGCGCAGCAGGGCGGAAAAGCGCTGCTCCACCTGATGATAACCACTCATCAGGGTCGCGATATCGTAGTAGAGGAAACGGTACTGCCAGATGGCTTCAAACATCAGGTGGAGAAAGAGCCAGATATCTTCTGGCTCATCGGACGGGGTGCTTACCGCCTCCAGCAGGCGATCCATCTGCTGTTCAAATTCGCAGAACAGGGCGTTGACGATCTCCTCCTTGTTGTGGAAGTGGTAGTAGAGATTGCCCTGGCTGATCTCCATCTCGGCCGCAATGGCCGAGGTGGTGACGCTGGGTTCCCCTTGTCGATTGAAGCAGGCGAGGGCAGTGGTCAGGATCCGCTCCCGGGTACGACGTTTGGGTTTGCGATCCATGCTACTCCTTTGGTGATGAACGGCGCACGCCGTGGCGATAGCGTTTGGCAAGCCAGTGCTGCAACTGCTCCAGCGACTTGTCGAGGGCGGCGACCGAGCCAATGCCGGGGGCCAGCAGGGTGCGATCTTCATCGGCCAGCGCGGCCAGATTGAGCTCAAGGCCATGCTTGGCCAGCACCGGCGCCAGCTCGTCACGACGCTGCCAGAGATCGCGGCGGGTATGCTGGTAAGCGTGCTCGCAGAGACGGCGGCGATCCCGGTAACTGAACACATTGGTGAAGAACATCTCGCCATCGGCAGAAGAGGGCTCAAACAGCAGGGCGTCGGCGTCGGGATATTGGTGTTTGTAGCGATCCATCCCCACATGCATACGGGAGTGGATGATGGCGCGAAAAGTCTGGGCCAGTACCACCGGCAGACCGCTGTCCACCAGATTGGTCGGCGCGCCAGCGGCCATGTCCGCATCATAGGGCACCAGCGGATTGATGCAGAACACCAGATCCGCCCCCTCTTCCAGCGCTACCGAAGCGTGCAGAGTCTTGATCAGCGCCCCGTCCACATAGTAACGACCGTTGATCAAGGAGGGCGGAAAGAGACCGGGCAGGGCGGCTGACGCCTGTACCGCCGCAGAGATGGGCACGTCATCGAGCCCCGGGCTGCCGAAGGCGACCGGATGACCGGTGTCGAGTTCGGTGGCTACCACAAACAGTCGACTGCGCAACTGGCGGAAATCGTTGCTGCGGCCGGGACGAGAGAAAAACTGGGTCAGGGTGCGATCCACCCCGCGGTTGTCGAACAGTCCGGTCGGAATGGCCTTGGAGAGCCCCTGCAGCGATTCAAACAGGCTGCGCTTCCAGGGCGCCGCGAGATAGTAGGTCAGGCTCTGCCACGCCAGCGGCGGGATCGAGGTCAGGCGGTCGGCATATTCACGAAAGGCGGGTCGCAGCAAGGTAGCCGGGTCAAACATCTCCCCCGAATCATCGCTGAGCAGGATCCGCACCAGCTTCGCCGGCGAGATGCCGTTGGCCAGCGCCGACGCCACCACGGCCCCCGAGCTGACGCCAACATAGATATCGGCATGGTCAAGGCGCAAGCCGTTGATGCTGTCAGAGAGGGCTGCGCAGGCACCGATCTCGTAGATGCCGCCGAGCGGCCCGCCGCCAGCAAGGGCAATTGCGATGGTACTCATAGCGTTGCCTCCCTATCCATGACATTCATCATGACAAGACCGGCCCAGCGCAGGGCATGGGCCGGTATCAATCACCTTCCGTCACCGCGAGGGATCAGGGCAGGACGCTCTCTGCTTTTGCTTTCACCTCTTTCACCGCATCTTCAGCGGCGGAGAGGAGATCGGCGGCCTGCTCAACCACTGCCTCTTTAGCCTTGGCTACCGGCGCCTTCTTTACCGGAGGCTTGCGGGCAGCGGGCTTTTTGGCGGCAGCCGGTTTGGCTTCTGCGGCCGGGGCTTCTTCTTCCTGTGCATCCAGCAGTTGCTGGACCACATCGGTCAGCTCGGCCATGCGCTTGGAGAGCTTGTCGATATCCTTGCGGGTCGGAATGCCGAGGCTGGCCACAGCGCGGGCCACGCGATCTTCAAACACCTGCTCCAGACGACCCCAGGTATTGGCGGTCTTGTCGGTCACAGCGGCAATCTTCTCATCTGCGCTCTGACGGGTTTTTGCCTGCAGCGCTTCACCTTCCTGCACCAGGGCTTCAAAGATCTTGCCACCCTCTTCCTGCGCCTTGGCATAGGCACCCAGACCCGCCAACCAGATCTGCTGGGTGGACTCCTTGATGGTGGAGGTGAGTTGGTTGTCGGTCACTGACCCTGCCAGCGCTTTCAATTTCTTAGCCATGATCTTCTCCTTGAATAACGACAGTTAAATGTAATGGCGACAACGAAACTGCAATCGGGTTGTGGCATTACTGATCTTTCAACTTCAGTCTAGGGAGAAAAAATAGAGGGTTCTACCTAATAACGGAACAGGCACACCACCGAAATTAGGGTTTGCTCACGAACCGACAATCAAATTGCGGATTCCCATATGAATCGTGATATATCTAACAACCTAGTAACACCCTAATCAGTAGCAGGATTCTCTTTATGAACTATTTCATTACTGGCGGTAGTGGTTTTATCGGGCGTCGATTGATCAAAAAGTTATTCCAACAGCATCCCGACTGTACCGTCTATTTTCTGATGCGCTCTTCTCATCAGGAAAAATTGCCAGAGCTGTTCTCATTCTGGCATGTGGATGAATCGCGCGCGGTCCCGGTTTTTGGCGACATGACGCAACCGCTGCTGGGGGTATCGGTCGAGATGCAGGAGCAGTTGATCGGCAAGGTCGACCACTTCTTCCATCTGGCTGCCATCTATGATCTCAACGCCAAGGCGGGGATCCAGCAGCAGGTCAACACCGAAGGAACCCGTCAGTCCGTGCAGCTGGCCGAACGACTCGCGGCCCGCCAGTTCCACCATTGCAGCTCTATTGCTGCCGCCGGTCTCTTTGATGGTCTGTTTCGCGAGGATATGTTCGATGAAGCCGAACACCTCGACATGCCTTATTTCCAGACCAAGCACGAAGCGGAAGGGATTGTGCGCAATGAGTGCACAGTACCGTGGCGAGTCTATCGACCGGGGATCGTTGTCGGTGACTCCAATACCGGCGAGATGGACAAGATCGACGGCCCTTACTACTTCTTCAAGACCATCCAGAAGCTGCGCCGTCTGCTGCCGCCCTGGATGCCCGCCATCGGAGTTGAGGGCGGGCGCATCAACATAGTGCCGGTCAACTTTGTGGTCGATGCCATGGTGCATATCGCCCATCAAGAGGGCGAGGAGAACAAGACCTTCCACCTGACCGACCCCAACCCGATGCGGGTCGGCGACATGCTGAGCACCTTCTCCCGCGCCGCCCATGCGCCGGAGCCTGCGATCCGCATCAACGCCTTTCTCTTTAATTTCATTCCCCGCCACCTGACCGCCATGCTGATGACCATGGCGCCGGTGCGCCGCATCCGCGATGCCGCCATCGCCGATCTGGGTCTACCCAAGGATGTGTTCCGCCTTATCAGCTATCCCACCCGTTTCGACAGTCGCGAAACCCAGCGGGTACTGAAAGGGACCGGTATCGAAGTGCCGCCGCTGCACAGCTACGCCTGGCGGCTGTGGGATTACTGGGAGCGTCACCTCGACCCGGAGCTCTTCATCGATCGCTCCCTGCGTGGTCGGGTAGAGGGCAAGGTGGTGTTGGTGACCGGGGCCACCTCAGGCATTGGCCGTGCAACCGCGCGCAAGCTGGCGGGGGCGGGGGCCAACGTCGTTACCATCGCCCGCGACGAGCAGAAGATTGCCGAGACTAAAGCCGAGTTTGCCGAGCTGGGGCTGACCATCGAGATCTATCAGGGGGATCTCTCCAATCTGGCGCAGGCCGAGGAGATCACCGCTCGCATCGTGGCCGATCACGGCGGCGTCGATATTCTGGTCAACAATGCCGGCCGCTCCATCCGCCGCTCCATCGAGGACTCCTTCGATCGCTTCCACGATCTGGAGCGTACCATGCAACTCAACTACTTTGGTGCGCTCAAGGTGATCATGGGGGTACTGCCCACCATGATCGAGAAGAAAAAAGGCCACATCATCAACATCTCCTCCATCGGGGTGTTGACCAATGCACCGCGCTTCTCCGCCTATGTTGCCTCCAAGTCGGCCCTTGATGCTTGGGTGCGTACCGCCGCCTCCGAGTTTGCCGATAAAGGGGTGAGTTTCTCCATCATCAATATGCCGCTGGTGAAAACGCCAATGGTCGCACCGACCAAGGTCTATGAGCAGATACCTATGATGACGCCGGAAGAGGCGGCCGATCTGGTGTGCGATACCATCATCAACAAGCATGTGCGACTGGCCACTCGCCTCGGGGTGTTTGGTCAGGTGGTGCATGCCCTGGCACCACGTGTCGCCCAGGTGATCATGAATACCAGCTTCCGCACCTTTGCCGATCCCAAGGATGGCGACAAATCCAAAGCCACCGCCGATCAGGTTGCCGTCTCGACCCTGATCAAGGGGATCCACTTCTAACCGGATGATGGGATAAAGAGATCAACAGGGGCCTGAGCAATCAGGCCCCTGTTTTATTTGGAATAACAGTTGAAGGACGAATAAGGAGGATCAGACTCGGGACAGCAGATCAAGCACCAGATCAGTCGTGCGACGGGAGTAGAGCAAAGAGAGATGGCCAATGGCAGGCAACTCAATATCTTCCATTCCCGCCAATCGTTGCCGCTCCTGCGGCATCACCACATTGTCGTGACTGGTGCGCACCGAGATGCCGGGCACGCAAAGCGGCACAGAGGCAAAACGCTGCAACCAGCCGGAACCGGGCTCCATCTCACGGGCATTGGCCCCAAGCCCAAGGGCGGCAAGCTGACTGCCCTGATGGGGGGTGGCCAGGGTGATCAGGCACTCTACCTTGTCACCACCATGGATAGCCAGATAGTCGCGGCAGACCAGCCCGCCCATACTGTGACCGACCAGCACCAGCTTGTCAGCCCCGGTTTGCGCCAGCACATCGTCAATTCGCTTGGCCAATAGCGGCACCATCTCATCGATATGACCAAATGGTGGCATCAAGGTAATGGTGGCGACCACATGGCCTGCGGTCTCCAGTCGGGTGCGCTGGGTACGCCAGATCCCGCGACTGCAACCGTAACCATGCACCAACAATACAGGGCGCTGGCATGAACGCAGCCGATCGGGTGCCATCAGCAAAGGCTCGAACGGTAGCAACAAGGTGAAGGTATAGAGGTAGGCCAGCATCTCCTGCGCCATCATCTTCACCCTGCGCCAAGGGCCGATAGCCGGGGAGGGGTAGAAGCGGGTAAACAGCCAGCTGCCGAGCACCACCAGACAACGCAACCCAAGCAGGGCAAACACGACAAACAGCAGGGTCAGCAACCAGGGGAGTCCCACGACCAAATGGGCGATACTCCCGAGGAGCAGCACCTCTACCATCAGCAGAATAAACAGGTGTCGTACGATCGTCATAAGGCCATGATCCGACCAGTCAGGCGTGGAAGTCAAATGGCACTTTGAGACAGCTTGATCCAGCGCGGCTTTTGTCGCTACACCCCAGCGAACTCTTTTCCGGTGAGGTTATTTGCAATGCTGTATATCCATACATATACTCTATCCGTCATCACCAAGAGGAGGCCATCATGGCTGTCGAGATCAAATATGTGGTTGTTCGTGGGGGAGTGGAAAAAATGACCTTTGCCAGCAAAAAAGAGGCCGATGCCTATGACAAGCTGCTGGATACGGCCGATGAGTTGATGACCCTGTTGGCTGGCGCCCCGATCGAGCTGGCACCAGAGCAGCAAGAGAGTCTGGCATTCTACCTGGCAGAGCAGCGTGATGTGCTGCAAACCCTGCTGCGCGGCGGCAAGGTTCAGGCAGGCACGAAAGAGGAAGAGGCTCCAGCAGCCAAGCGCAAGGAGAAGCCACTCAAACAGGTGGCCTGATGGCACAGACCTTATTTCTCGGGATAAATGGTTCAACGCATTCACTTTATTTGCATTTAAAACCATTTTCACGGCTATTTACCCCGAGAATTTTTTAACCATGCTGCATATCCTATGCATAACTGAATAGCGTGCACCACTGAGCGACATCAGCCAGATCTATGAGGAAATAATGAGCAAACAGTGGAGAGAACGTTATCCAGATCGCTCCCGGTTACCTTAATCAGCAACAACAAGAGGCAGTACCAATCCCAATAGAAGCCGCATTCATCTATCACGAGCCCTTTTCTATCGTCTCGGCTCACAGGCTCATATCGATTCATCTCATCATCAACAAGCAACACCATGACTCAACAACCATTATCCTTGCCGCCAGCCATGCCGCTGTTTGACAGCCTTATCTATCTGGAGGCCGGTAACCCACAGGTCAATCAGTACCTTGCCAACCTCAGCCTCAACGATGTACCCGATGCCGGTCTGGTTTACGAACTGGCGGTCGATTGGCTGCTGGAGCAGCGCAACAGCGAAAACAACTACAAAACCTATCGCAGCGAACTGACCACTTTTTTGCACTGGTGCTTTCGCGAGGCGGCCATCAGCCCGAAAGATCTCACTCGCCGCATCATGATCCGCTATCTCGACTACTGTCAGTCCCCCCCTGACGAGTTGATCGCCTATCGCAACGTGGCGCAGTTTGTCCTCGACAAGGAGTGGGGAGAGCGGTTGCCCAATCCGCAATGGCGACCGTTTCTCGGCAAGCGGGAGCTGGGCCGCACCTTGCCCTATCGCCTGAGCGAGCAGGCGATGAAGACCAAACTCGCCATCTTGTCGGCCTTCTTCCAGTTTCTGATCCAGGAGGAGTACATGGACAGGAATCCCGCTCTGCTACTGCAGCGGGTCAAACGGCCGCAACAGCTGGAGGCCGATGATCAGGTGCAGGCCTTCAGCGAGTTGCAGTGGTCATACGTGATGCAGGCTGCCGATACCCTTGCCAGCGACCATCCGGAGCAACACGAGCGCAGCCGTTTTCTCACCATTCTGATGTACGCCTGCTATCTGCGGATCTCTGAGGTTGCAGCCCGGCCGGGCTTTACCCCAGTGATGGGGCAGTTCAGGCGGGATCGCAAAACCGGCGTCTGGGGCTACTTTATTCCGCAAAGCAAAGGGGGTAAACGGCGTACCGTAGCGGTATCCCAAGCGCTGCTGGCGGCACTCGAACGCTACCGCCGCTTCCTCGGTCTCTCTCCCTTGCCGACACCGGATGAACAGACACCACTGTTCGTTCGCCATAAAGCGGCAGCACATGGTCGCGATCAGGGGGAACTCAACGCCAACCTTGGAATTCGCCAGCTACGGGATTTGATCATGGTGATCATCGGTAAAGGGGCAGAATTGGCAGAGCAGGATGGATTTGTCCAGGATGCGGCCGAAATGCTGCAACTCTCTCCCCATGCGATCCGCCACACCGGGATCACCCATGACATCAACCTGCATGGGCGGCCGCTCTCCCACGTACAGGCCGATGCAGGACATGACAGCATCGACACCACTTCGAAATACCTGCACACCAGCAACAGTGAACGACATGAGAGCGCCCAGCAAAAGCCGCTGGACCGACTGAATCAACAGGTGAGAGATAACGTTCACAAAAGCTAACGAACAATGTGACGTGACCCTGATTTGTATTGACTGCTCTTAGAACACATAATGGCTTGTTTGGGGTGTCATAGAAGTTGGCGCGGCAATGTTGTACGTCTCTGGATGGCAATCGGTTCAGGGAATATTTTTGGCTCACATGGATGATTCCGAACAGGCTCCTTGCCATCTGCGGCATACATATTTATCCCGTAGCAGAGAAGCAAAAAACAGAATTGCTTGCTGAAACAACGAGAACACCCGATGCCGAAAGCTAAGTAACATGCCGGAAGCAGTCATATTCGGTTGAACAGCGCCTTGTTATCACACTTGCATATCCAGTCATCATTGGTGATATTGATATCAATATTAACGAAATACCAAGGAGCGGGTATGCAAGTGGCAGTGGTGGAAAAGACCTTCAGGATCGTTGGCAAAGGGTCTCTCATAGCCCAGTTCACCTTTATATCTTCTGGCACGCTGCATATCTGGTTTCCGGATGTGGGCCTGCAGATGGAGGCCCACTGCAAAGAGTTGCGTATCGAAGATTGCACCATTATCTATACCAATGGCCTCCATCACGGCCAGCCCAGAGCACTCTGGTCCTTAACCCTCCATCCCGATGATATGAACGAGCTCAAACGTATATTGCAGCAGTTCAACAGCAACCTCTACTTGACCTGCCAGCCACCCACATTGGCCATCGCCAAACGTGCCTTGAATATGAATTGACCCGACTTCCAAAAAGTCGCAATCATGCCAGCCACAACAATAAGCCGTGAGGATTAAGGGGAGGGGAATCTATCGCGATAGTCGACATTTTTTTATGGCTGTTTTACAAGAAGGAGTATCAATATTTCCAGAGAGGGACCTCTCAAGTAGGGGACAGAGATTTCCAAGAATATTCACGGTAATGACGATAGTTATAACGGTGAAAATCAAACATAACGCTCAATAAGTGAGGGGGATTCCGCACAACGTATTGATTTAATAGTGAACTCTTGTCTCAAAATGGGACATTTGTGATTTCAGAATATCGACTAAGGGGAGGGGGTATATCTGATCATTAGGATGACTACTTCAACCAGGAAAAGGCACCGCCTGACTTCCTGGTTGAGCGAGTAGATGTTGTGGGCGAGGGGGCTTTGGCGGATCAGTTGGCCAAGTTGGCCGACCTCTACATTGCAAAACAGCAGGGGAACCGGCTGAATAAAGACTTATTATCTCTCACGATGATGCCGATAAATGGGATTATCGGCATTAATTACAAGTAGCTCTCATTTACTTTTTCTTCGGTTTATCAGTTTCTTTCACCGTTGTACTGGGGTGCTTATCTGCATATTTCTTTGGAACATACTGTCCTGTTTCTGCGTCACGGTACTTAGGTGCAGGCTTCTTTGCCATTCAAGGATCCTCTATAGTTGATTAGCGCAGCCTCATGAGAGGCCTCATTTTTATCGCACAATACATTCCCATGGACAAGTTGAACGGCATACGAGAATAAAAGATCAAATCTCTGACCCTGAATTCAACATCCTATCAAGCTCATCAAATGTACCAGCATTGGGATCACACTGAGCCAACAGTTCTTCCAGCGTGTAGCGCGGCTGGCCACGCAGATTGGCGCGAGCGCGCTCCACATCATCAAACGCCGCAGTCAGCAGCGCCGGATCGCCATCTTCAAGAGCTGCTTACAGATAGGCAACCATATCGGCCTTGGTGGCCAAGCAGTCAACCGCATCAAAGCGGCTCCATTGTTCAGTTCTCTTCATTCCGTCCTCCTGCACCCGTCATTGCGCATAATGTATATTATGTTAAATTAAGTATCTTGTTTCCTGTCACCACTTATTGAACTGTGTATAATGGCAACAATTGATCCTATCTTCGACCGGATGTCTTAAGTGGCTGAATTAACATCAGAACAATTAAAACCCGCTTTTGCGATTGAACAGTTCCCCAAGCTCAGCGAGCTTGAACCTATCCCCTTTGCTGCGCTGCAACCCAGAGCCATTTCCGGCATCAAACGTCTTGCCAGTTTTGATGGTGACTGTCCGGTCATGCTGCTCAACGGGTTCCCCGGCGCAGATTACGAAGGCGTTTGCCAGACGCTGATTGCCGACTCCAATGGCAAGGATGGTGACCTGTTTGATCTCTGCTACACCGAGAATCTGAACAACCCCTACAAGCCTATCTGGCTGCGCCTGCAACCGGGCACCGGCGTCGAGTTTTGCGAAATGGTTGGCGAGCTGCTCAAGCTGTTGAGCCACCATCTCGATGCCGAACGCATCGTGACCCGCATCATGCGCAAGCAGAACAATGATCCGAAAATCGATGATTTCCTCTCCGATCTGGCGGCTCACGTGGCATTAGGTCTGGAGTTCCAGCACCCCATTCTGATCAACCTGCTGATCCACCACGAAGCGCAGGAAGCGCCGGTGATTTATGGCCGTGATCTCAACTGGGATACCCTGTTTGGCTCCATCAATTACCAGACAGAGCAAGGCTCTGTCTATGCCAACCAGCACCTGTTGGAGCCTGGCTTGCTGCGCGAAGCCAACGGCGGTTACCTCATTTTGCAACTGGATGAGCTGCTGGATCAGCCGCACCTCTGGTTCAAACTGAAAAATGCAATACAAAAAGGCGAGCTGGACTGGAACGCCTATCAGGAAGGGAAAACTCTGACTCCCTTCTTCGCGCCTGAAGCAACTCCTATCAAGCTCAAGCTGATCCTGGTCGGTGACCGACTGGACGTGGCCGAGTTCCAGATGCTGGATCGGGATATGTCCGAACGCATCTTCCTGCGCGCGGATCTGGTGTCAGAGGTGAATATTGAAGAGGATCTGCAGGAATTTCTGCAGTACCTGGCCTGGCTGCGCCAGCGCTGGAGCCTGCTGGACTTCACGCCAGCCGCCCTCGCCGCCCTTTGTCGTCATGCCAGCCGCCTCTGTGACCATCAGGAGTGGCTGTCGCTCTCCGAAGTGCAACTCTCCGCCATCATGCGGATGGCTGACAGTCTGGCCCGGGAGCTGGAATCTGATGTGGTCACCGACGAGCATATCCGTGGCGCACTGGAGGAGCAGGATTACCGCCTCAACTATCTGGTTGAGCAGTCCGATCAGGGGGTTATCGACGGCCAGATCCTGCTGCAAACCGATGGCGAAGAGATTGGCCAGATCAACGGCCTGTCTGTCATTCAGGTCTCCGGTCACCCTTATGACTTCGGCGAGCCGGTGCGCCTCACCGCTACCGTACACCTTGGTGATGGCGATGTGGCGGATATCGAGCGCAAAGCGGAGCTGGCCGGTCATATCCACGCCAAGGCGATGATGATTATCCACGGCTATCTCTCCAACAAATTTGGTGCAGAGAACCCCTCCCCCCTGTCGGCCAATCTGGTGTTCGAGCAGTCTTACCACGAAATTGATGGCGACAGCGCCTCCCTGACCGGCTTGTGTGCCCTGCTCTCTGCCCTCGCCCGCCAGCCTATCTATCAGCACTTCGCTGTGACCGGTGCGGTCGATCAGTTTGGCAATGTGCAGGCCGTTGGTGGCGTGAACGAGAAGATTGAAGGCTTCTTCCGGGTGTGCAAAATCCACGGCATCACCGGCAAGCAAGGTATCATTTTGCCGGGCACCAACATCCAGCAGCTGAACCTCTCTGACGAGGTGATTGCAGCGGTTGAAGCAGGCCAGTTCCACATCCACCCGGTGGATCATGTGGAAGAGGCCATCGAGTTGCTGACTGGCTGTGTCGCCGGTGAGCCTGATATGCCCGATACCCTGTTTGGCCGTATTCAGGAGCGGTTGGACGAGTTGAACGGCTCCACTGCCAAAGTCGGACTGCTGCAATCCCTGCTGGGGCGCCTGTTTGGCCGCTGATGAAGTGATCGGAGTTGTTTAGCGAACAACTGTAAGCTAAATTGGCCCGGCTTTGACCCATTTGAAGGAAATACCGCGTGACCGTAGACAATACCACCATGGAAGCCCGCCTTTCCCTGTGCGAACAGGGCAAGAACTCTTTTACCCGTGAAGAGCTGCTGGCTTGCAGCCGTGGCGAACTGTTTGGTGAGGGTAACAGTCAGCTGCCTGCCCCCAACATGTTGATGATGGATCGCATCGTCAAGATCAATGACAACGGCGGCGAACACGGCAAGGGCGAGATCCTGGCTGAGCTCGACATTACTCCGGATCTCTGGTTCTTCGATTGCCACTTCCCGGGTGATCCTGTGATGCCTGGCTGTCTCGGTCTGGACGCCATGTGGCAGCTGGTTGGCTTCTTCCTTGGCTGGAAAGGCGGTCCTGGCAAGGGTCGTGCTCTGGGCGTAGGTGAAGTAAAATTCACCGGCCAGATCCTGCCGACTGCCAAGAAAGTGACCTACAAGATCACCTTCAAGCGCGTTATCAACCGCAAGCTGGTGATGGGGATTGCTGATGGTGTGGTCGAAGTTGACGGCCGTCCGATCTACAGCGCCACCGACCTGAAAGTGGGCCTGTTCAAAGATACCACCGCATTCTGATCTCTCTGATTGGTGGTAAAACAGCATTAACGCAAAGGGGCCACAACGGCCCCTTTCCTTTTGTAATGAGTGATGAAGTAGCTGCTACTTCATGAAGAGGCCTGAGCCCCGCCCTTCCATGGCGTCACGCCAACCACCAAGCCAATGCCCTCGGGCATCCAGGCATTGATACGGACACGCTTCTTTCTGTTTGCCGACCACGCCAGCCTGATAACCACGAGCACGAGCTCTTTCCAGACGGTCCCGCTTCTGTCTCTTCATCATCTACGACCCTCTTCGTGGAACAAAAAAAGCGACCAATTCTGCATCGGTCGCTTTCATCTTTACTCCTGCGAGCGCACTCGGTCAAACAAAAACTTCCACCCTAACCGGGCTATGTGACACAAGGCACTGAACTGGATTAAGTTTTAATTACAGGGAACTTACTCCTGATTTTTGAGTCCTTCCAGCTCTTCCCAGCGAGCAAATGCCTGCTCCAGCGCGGCTTCAGCGGCATTGAGCGCATCGAGTTTCGGCTGGGTTTTATCTGCCGGTAGCGAGAAGAACCCAGGCTGGTTGATCTCGCTTTGCAGCGCATCCAGCTCGGTTTCCAGCTGCTCAAGACGAGCGGGCAACCCTTCCAGTTCAAGCTGCAGCTTGTAGGAGAGCTTCTTGCTCTTCTTCGGCGCTTCTGGTGCGGCGGCAACGACCGGCTCGGGCGCCTTGACCGGTGCACTCCTGGCCTGTTGCTGGGCATTCTGCTGTTCGCGGGTCGCCATCATGTCGGCGTAACCGCCCACGTAATCGCTGATGCGGCCATCCCCTTCAAACAGCCAGCAGCCGGTCACTGTGTTGTCGATGAAGCGACGATCGTGACTGACCAGCAGCAGGGTGCCGGGGTAGTCGGAAAGCAGCTCTTCGAGCAGCTCCAGGGTTTCCACATCCAGATCGTTGGTCGGTTCATCGAGGATCAGCAGGTTGCTGGGTTTAAGGAACAGCTTGGCCAGCAGCAGACGGTTTTTCTCACCGCCAGAGAGCGCCTTGACCGGCGTACGAGCCCGCTTGGGCTCGAACAGGAAGTCCTGCAGGTAACCGAGGATATGACGGGAGCGGCCACGCACCATCACCTCTTGTTTGCCATCCCCCACGTTGTCCACCACCGTCTGCTCGGGATCGAGCTGCTCGCGGTACTGATCGAAGTAGGCCACCTCCAGATTGGTGCCCCCCTTGACGGTGCCACGGGTCGGCTCAAGCTGCCCCAGCAACAGCTTGATCAGGGTCGATTTGCCGCAGCCATTGGGGCCGACCAGCGCAATCTTGTCGCCACGCAGCACTTGCAGATCGAGCCCCTTGAACAGGGTGCGATCGCCAAAGTCCAGCCCCAGCCCTTCTGTCTCAAACACCAGCTTGCCGGAGCGATTGACCTCGTCCAGTTGCAACTTGGCCTTGCCCTGCAGCTCGCGGCGCTGGCTGCGCTCCATGCGCATTGCCTCAAGGGCGCGCACCCGACCTTCGTTACGGGTACGGCGAGCCTTGATACCCTGACGCACCCACACCTCTTCCTGCGCCAACTTGCGGTCGAACTCGGCATTTTTCAGCTCTTCGACCCGCAGCCACTCCTCTTTCCCCTGCAGATACTCGTCGTAGTTACCCGGCCAGGAGGTGATGGCGCCGCGATCGAGATCGATGATCCGGGTTGCCAGCTTGTGGATGAACTCCCGATCGTGAGAGATAAAGACGATGGCGCCGCGAAAATCCTTGAGGAAATCTTCCAGCCAATTGATGGCTTCGATATCCAGGTGGTTGGTCGGCTCATCGAGCAGCAACAAGTCGGGATCGCAGGCCAGCGCACGGGCCAGCGCCACTTTGCGCAGCCAGCCACCAGAGAGGCTATCGAGGGTCACATCGGGATCCAGCCCCAGCAGGGTCAACACCTGACTGATGCGGGTCTCGAATTGCCAGCCGTTCTGATAGTCGAGCTGTTCTTGCAACTCGCTCATCCTGCGAATGTTGGCGTCTGACGGATCGCTAGCCAGCTCCATGGAGATGTGGTGGTACTGCTTGAGCAGTTCCCCCACCCCCGCCAGCCCTTCGGCGGCATAGTCAAACACCGTCAGCTCGCTGGAGGCCGGAGGATCCTGCTCAAGGCGGGTCACTTTCAAATCTTGTTGCAGCACCAGACGCCCGTCGTCCAGCGGCAATTCGCTGGCAATGACCTTCATCAGGGTGGACTTGCCCGCCCCGTTGCGGCCAACCAGACAGAGGCGCTCGCCCCGCTCGATGGTCAATTCGGCATTGTCGAGCAGCGGGAAATCACTGAACGACAGACATGCGCCGTGCAATGTTAAAAGAGCCATGTGTGTTCCTTATTTCATATGAAAAAAACGGGCAGCAGACTGGGTCTGCCCCCGTTTTATCGTCAAATCACTCTCACCCCTGACGGGCGGCCCAGCTTTTGAGCTCGGCCAGCGTGAAGGGCCAGCCGAGCTCGCGGCCTGCTTCGTCACGCAGCACCGGAATGCGCACCCGATAGGCTGCCAACCACTGCTCATCGTCCATGATGTCGCACTGGCGGGTGGCGGCGGCAAGGCCTGCCTCCTCCACCAGCGCCCAGGCCTGCTCGCACAGGTGGCAACCGTCGGTATGAAACAGGGTCAGCATCACGCCTCGCCTTGCTCCGGCGCATGGGTGATGATCCAGCAGTTGTGGATGTGCTGGTTACGTTCGAAATCCTTCGGTCGCGTCTTCTGGGTGATGTTCTGGGCCTTGAGACCAGTGGCCTCTAGACCGGCCAAATCCATCTTGAAGTGACGCTTGTTGTTGGAGAAGACCAGAGTGCCGTCCGCCGCCAGCAGGCGCTTCAGGTGCTGCATCAGCAGCAGGTGATCGCGCTGTACGTCGAAGCTCTCGTCCATCCGCTTGGAGTTGGAGAAGGTGGGCGGATCGATGAAGATGAGGTCGTACTTATCATCGGCTTCAGACAACCACTTCAGGCAATCTGCCTGGACAAACTTGTGCTGACGGCCCACCAGCGAGTTGAGACGCATGTTGTCCTGCGCCCAGTTCAGGTAGGTGTGGGACATGTCCACTGTGGTGGTCTCGCTGGCACCGCCAAGACCTGCGTGCACGGTGGCACTGCCGGTATAGGCAAACAGGTTCAGGAAGCGCTTGCCCTTGGCCATCTGGCCCAGCATGCGGCGAGTCTGACGGTGGTCGAGGAACAGGCCGGTATCCAGATAGTCGTAGAGGTTGACCCACAGCCTGGCACCGTACTCCTGCACTTCCATCCGGTGCTGCTCTTCGGAGAGCTTCTGATACTGCTGTTTGCCTTCCTGACGCTCACGCACCTTCAGGATCACCTTCTCGCCGTCCATGCCGGTCACCTTGATGGCGGCCTGAACCATGTCGAGCAGACGCTGACGGGTCTTCTGGGCGGGGATGTCCTTGGGCGCGGCATACTCTTGCACCACCAGATAGTCCTGATAGCGGTCGATGGCGGCGTTATATTCCGGCAAGTCGGCATCGTAGATGCGATAGCAATCGATGCCCTCTTTATTGGCCCATTTCTCGAGGGTTTTCAGATTCTTGCGCAGACGGTTTGCAAAGTCCTGTGCGACCTCTTTTTGGGAAGCCACGGAGTCCAGCGCGATTTGATAATTGCGCAGCTGGCACTCGAGGGCGCCGTTGAACAGGCGATATTGCTTGTCGGCGCGCAGGCGCAGACAGCTGAGCAGCTCGGGGGATGCGGACAGAATGGAGACTTTCCAACCCTGGAAGCTGCGACGCAGGGCATCGCCGAGGGCCTGATGCACTTCCAGCAGCGCCGGGAATTCGCCAAGACGCTCGCCGTAAGGCGGGTTGGAAATGAGCATACCGACCTGGCGGGCCTCCCCTTGACCTGCTTCCCCTTCAGCAGGGGCAGGCATCGGCAGCGGGTTTTCCAGCTTGGTGACGTCGGCCTGCTTGAAGGTGATGAGGTGGGCCACACCGGCTGCTTTGGCGTTATCACGGGCTTTGAGCAGCACACGCTGGTCGGCATCACAACCAAATAGTTTTACTTCACAGCGCTGCATGCCGCGTTTGGCGCGCACTTGCGCTTCCATCATCAGGCTCTGCCACAGCTCGCTATCGTGCTGCAGCCAGCGATCGAAACCGAAGCGCTCGCGGCGCAGCGCCGGCGCCATGTCGGCGGCGATAAAAGCCGCTTCAATCAGCAAGGTACCGGAACCGCACATCGGGTCCATCATGGGCTCACCGGCCCAGCCGCTACGGGCAATCATGGCGCAGGCCAGGTTCTCTTTGAGCGGAGCTTCACCGGTGCCCTGACGATAGAAACGCTGATGCAACGCCGGGCCTGACAAGTCCAGCGTGATATTGGCCTTGCCTTTGCCCAGGTGCGCCATGATGCGAATATCCGGCGACTTCTTGTCCACGTCCGGACGCACGTGACCGCGCTTGGTGAAGCGGTCGACGATGGCATCCTTGATTTTCAGCGCGCCATATTGGGTATTGCGAATGGCAGGGTTGGTACCGGTAAAGTCCACCGCGATGGTAGAGGTACCGGAGAAGTGCTCTTCCCAGGGAATGGTGTGGGCGCCCAGATAGAGATCCAGATCGTCGTTCATCTGGAATTCGGAGAGCACCAGCACGATGCGGGAGGCAAAACGGCTCCACAGGCACGCCTTATAGCCAATCGCCAGTTCGCCTTTGAAGTGGACGCCAGCCACGGTCTCACGGACCTGCTCTGCGCCCAGGGTGGTCAGCTCATCAGCCAACAGGTTTTCCAGCCCCTTGGGGCAGGTTGCAAAAAATTCTTTCATCACGCTCACGGGGAACCCATAAAAATAGTGCCGCATTATACCTCATCAGGCGGGCTGGAGCATGCAAAAGTCTGCTCAAACAGCAGGATGGAAACAGATTGATAGGTGGTGAAAAGATAAAAGGCCACATGACTACCCGATGGCGAGATCATGGGGCCAGACATCATTTAGCGGATCACTTCATGCGAGCCTTGAAACGGGGATTGCTTTTGCAAATCACGAACAATTTGCCCCGACGGCGCACCAACTGACAATCGGGATGACGCGCCCGTGCGGATTTGAGTGAACAGACGACCTGCATTCAGGACTCCTTCTTGCTTGAAAATGCGCCAAAGCGCTTGTTGAAACGGGCCACACTCCCCTCACTCGATACCTGCTTCTGCTTGCCGGTATAGAACGAGTGCGACTGGCTGGAAACATCGAGCGACACATAGGGATACTCCTTCCCATCTTGCCACGTATAGCGGCGATCGCTCTTGATGGTTGACCCGACCAGGAAAAAGGCATCTGCTGCTGTGTCATGGAACAGCACCAAACGATAATCCGGATGAATATGAGGCTTCATGGCAACTCCATTTTGTTATGTTATAACAAAATGTAAGTGAGAATAGCTCTCGTTTCAAGCATAAAATGTCGTATGTAGAAAATCGCTTCAGTGAGTGATGTGTTGATGCTGAGGTGAAGGCACTACACAAGCAGAACGAAACAAGAATGAGACACCATGCTTGCAGAACGGAAGACCAAGATACTGCGTGGGTTAGAACACAAGGTGCAAGTGACTGTAACAAGCCTCAAGAGAGGCTGGGTCACAACCATGAAGATCAATCAGAATGGGCAAGATGTTCGCGGATCAATGAAGTATCAGAAACGAGGCACTATGGAGGTGACCACAGTAAAAACAGGCAGCGGTGTAATCACAGAGATAAAACGATTGATGAAAATATATCAACTGACCTGACGATATTGCTCGGTCACGGTAATACGCGGTTTCATCCGGTTATTCATCACCTTGATCACCCCGAAACGTGGCAGAGTTTTACTGGTGGTCAATACCAGATCGGCTGTGAGGTTCAAACAGACGCTGGCCTGCTCCCCTGCCTCAATGACCATAAATTCGCCGTTACCATGGGGTGTATTCATCAGGACCAGATCACCGTTTTGCGGGATCACTTGCGGATGTTGTTCACTAAAAAACCAGCTTTGCGGCATCAGGGGTTTATAAAAACGACTGACCGCGATGGCATTAAGCACCAACTGAACCTGATGCGGAACACTCCACTCAAGTTCGGCTGCTTTATCCATCAACTGATAATAGAGGGCGGCATCATCGACACAAAAAGGCTGGGTTGCAAACGAGATGGGCACCAATTGTCGCCCTTTATACTCGGTCGCAAATAACATGTTATCAGACAGGTCCAACATCAGACGGTCACTCTGGGCATCATAGTGCCATTGCCAGCTATCGGTCGGTTGGATAAACATGTTGGAGCCCTTACTTGATAATTACCAGTTGACTTTATTCCATATGCAGAAAATCAGCAACGTCAAATAAAGGGCTCCGCCATCTATTTCTTAAATATTGGTCACAATCTCTTTGACCAGCCCCGGCCCTTTATAAATAAAGCCGCTATAAATTTGTACCAGACTGGCACCGGCGGCCAATTTTTCACGGGCGGCCATGGCACTATCAATACCACCCACCCCGATAATTGGCAGAGCACCATTGAGCGCCTTTGCCAGATGACGGATCACCTCGGTACTCTTGTGTTGCAGCGGACGACCACTCAGGCCACCCGCTTCACCGGCATGGGGCATGTCATAAATCATCTCGCGCTCGAGGGTGGTATTGGTGGCGATAACCCCATCAATACCATTCCGTACCAGCGAAGCGGCCACCTGATCTATTTCTTCAAGGCTTAAATCCGGGGCAATTTTAACCGCCAGCGGCACATACTTTTTATATTGAGCGGCCAGCTCTTGCTGACGCACCTTGAGGGCGGCCAGCAATTCATCCAGCGCCTCGCCATATTGCAGTGAACGCAAACCCGGGGTGTTGGGGGAAGAGATATTGACGGCAATATAACCGGCGTGATCATAAACCTTGTCCATGCAGATCAGGTAATCATCCTTACCCTGTTCGATGGGAGTATCTTTGTTCTTGCCGATATTAATGCCGATGACCCCCTGATATTTGGCCTCTTTTACCTTGGCCACCAGATGATCAACCCCCTTGTTGTTGAATCCCATCCGGTTGATGATCCCCTCTGCCGGAATAACCCGGAACAGGCGGGGCTTGTCATTGCCGCTTTGGGGTCTGGGGGTGACGGTACCGACTTCGATAAAACCAAATCCCATGGCGCCCAGCGCGTCAATGCACTCACCATCTTTATCCAGACCGGCCGCCAATCCCACCGGATTGGCAAAAGAAAGCCCCATGACAGTGACGGGGCGTTTCGGCAAATTCTGGCGGAAGAAACAATCGAGTGGCGTACCGAGAAGGCGGGGCAAATACTTCATGGAGAGATCGTGAGCCTGTTCCGGATTGAGTTTGAACAGGAAATGCCTGGCGATGGGGTACAACATCTTTGCTCCTTAAAGAAAGCCCCGGCAACTGGCCGGGGCTTTGGGTGTAATGTCGGTGTCATGCCTTAATCTGGCAATTAAAGCGCCCGACAATTCAACTGGAGCAGGTTCAACTCTCGCAAGGCCACCGAGAACTTGGCGAACTCGTGGGTGCTGGTGGTCTTGAAGTCGGCCAACATGTGGGTCCAACGGGACAAGAGTTGCTCATGCTCCGAAATCCAGTCGGCCAGTATGGTAGCGCATTCTCCCTGATCTTTGCACCCTTCCAGTACCACAGAAGTGAGACTGCGCTGCTGCCAGTCCAGATCTTCGCGGAAGGAGGCTCGCGCCATCGCCTGCCAGTGGTTGCCGACTGGCTGATGGTTGATCTGGTCGAGGAACCAGTGCAGATCCAGTTTGGCTCCGAGGCGATAGTAGACATTGGCGGCACGCAGGATATCGGTCTTGTGCTCCGCGGCAATCTGCGCCAGATCCAGGCTGGAGAAGAGGCTGCTCATATGGGCGACCTGACGGGCAATGGCCTCCGGCACCTGTTTCTCCATCCACTTGGCTACAACCTGACGATGCTCGGCCACTTCGCTCTCATCCATCACCTCGTAGAGGTGCTTCCCTAAGGTCTCGAACGCCGGACGGAAGAAGGCGATGTTCTCGCTGATGCTCCAGCTGCGATTGCGGGCGCGCAGGAACCAGCGGGTGGCACGGCGCACGATCCGGCGGCTGTAGAACATCAGCTCGAGCTGAGTCTGGGCATCCACCAGGTTGTCGCACCCTTCGATATCGCGCCACAGCTGGTTCATGCCAAACACTTCGCGGGCCATAGCAAAGCAGCAGGCCACTTCGGCGACCGAGGCACCGGTTTCGTCCTTCATCCGGCTGGCGAAGTTGAGCCCCATGTCATTGACCAGCATGTTGGCCACCCGGGTAGCGATGATCTCGCCGCGTAGCGGGTGATCGGCCAGCTGGGTACCAAACTGCTGCTGCACCTTGGCTGGGAAGCTGGTGACCAGCATGTTGGCGAGGAAGGGCTCGTCGGTCACTTCCGGGCAGTTGAGCTGCTCTTTCAGCACCATCTTGCCGTAAGCCACCAGCACCGCCAGTTCGGGGCGGGTCAGTCCCTGCCCTGCCGCCATCCGCTCGGAAAGCTCCTCATCGGATGGCAGGAACTCGAGCGCACGGTCCAGTTTGCCTTCCCGCTCCAGCCCCTGAATAAAGCGCTGTTGCTCTTTCAGTTGTTCAGAGCCGCGGAAGCTGGTGACCGAGATGGACTGGGACTGGCGATAGGCGTTGGTGATCACGATCTGCGCCACGTCGTCGGTCATCTCATAGAGCATCTGGTTACGCTGCTTGAGGGTCAGATCCCCTGCCGCCACCAACTGGTTCAGCAGGATCTTGATGTTCACCTCGTTGTCGGAGCAATCCACCCCGCCCACGTTGTCGGTAAAATCGGTATTGATGCGACCGCCCTGACTGGCGTACTCCACCCGACCGAGCTGGGTGAAGCCGAGGTTCCCCCCCTCGCCCACGATGCGGGCCCGCAGATCGCGACCATTGACCCGCAATGCGTCATTGCTGCGATCGCCCACTTCCCCATCGCTCTCGCGAGCGCTCTTCACGTAGGTGCCGATGCCGCCGTTCCACAGCAGATCAACATTGAGGCAAAGCAGCGCCTTGATCAGCTCGTTCGGGGCCATGCTAGCCTTGTCGGTGCCGAGTAGTGTCTGCATCTCGGGGCTCAGCTTGATGGATTTGGCAGAGCGCAGGAAGATGCCGCCCCCTTGTGATATCAGCTCGCGGTTGTAGTCATCCCAGCTGGAGCCCGGCAGATCGAACAGGCGCTGGCGCTCGACAAAACTCTTGGCCGCATCCGGAGTGGGGTCAACGAAGATATGCATGTGGTTGAACGCGCCCACCAGCCGGGTGTGCTCGGAGAGCAGCATGCCGTTGCCGAACACGTCGCCGGCCATGTCGCCGATCCCGACGCAGGTAAAATCGGTGGTCTGGCAGTTGACGCCAATTTCACGAAAATGCCGCTTGACCGACTCCCAGGCACCACGGGCGGTGATGCCCATCTTCTTGTGGTCGTAACCGACCGAGCCGCCGGAGGCGAACGCATCGCCGAGCCAGTGACCGTATTCGAGGCTGATCTCGTTGGCAATATCCGAGAAGGTCGCCGTGCCCTTGTCGGCAGCAACCACCAGGTAGTAGTCATCCTCGTCGTGACGCACCACGGATTTTGGCGGGATCACCTCGCTGCCGATGATGTTGTCAGTCACATCGAGCAGGCCGCGGATAAACAGGCGATAACAGGCCTTGCCCTCCTCCTGGATGACGGCTCGGGCTGCCCCCACCGGCATCTGTTTGCAGTAGAAGCCGCCCTTGGCCCCCACCGGTACGATGACGGTGTTCTTCACCTGCTGGGCTTTCACCAGACCCAGCACTTCGGTGCGGAAATCCTCTTTTCGATCGGACCAGCGCAGGCCGCCACGGGCAACCTTGCCCCAGCGCAGATGCACCCCTTCCACCCGTGGCGAATAGACGAAGATCTCGAATTTCGGCAGCGGCAGCGGCATGTCGGTAATGCTGGAGGGGGCCAGTTTGAAGGAGATGTATGGCTTGATGTTGCCCGCCTTGTCCAGCTGGTAGTAGTTGGTGCGCAGGGTAGCGTCGATCATCTCCACATAGCGGCGAATGATGCGATCGTCATCCAGGTTGGCCACCTGATCCAGCTTGACGGCAAGCTCTTCGTGCAGCTTGGCTTCTGCCTTGGCGTCCTGCTTGCCGGCAGGATCCAGGCGCTGTTCGAACAGAGCAAACAGCAACTGGGCGATGTCGGGGTAACGGGTCAGGGTCTCTTCGATATAGGACTGGCTGAAGGAGACGCCGGTCTGGCGCATGTATTTGGCATAGGCGCGCAGCACCGACACCTGACGGCCGGTGAGACCCGCCCCCAATACCAGCCGGTTGAAGCCGTCATCTTCCAGCTGCTTGTTCCAGATGGCGGCAAAGGCTTGCTGGAAGCGTTGCTGACTCTGGGCCAGATCAAAGGGCTGCTCGCCGTGCAGCAACATGGAGAAGTCGAGGATCCAGAACAGATCGCCACCCGGAGTGCGAACCTGATACGGAGTCTCGCCGATCACCCGCAGTCCCATGTTCTCCAACATAGGCAGCACATCGGAGAGGTGAATGGGCTCGGTGCGATGGAACAGCTTGAGCCGTACCCGACGATCATTCTCCTCCTCCTGCGCGCGGTAGAACAGCATGCCCAGCGGCTCGGCTTCGCTCAGGTTATCAAGCGCCATGATGTCGGCCACGGCCGAGCCAGGCAGCACATCTTCTTTGTAAGCGCGGGGGAATGCAGTGCTGAAACGGCGGCGCAGCTCGTTGCCACGGGCCTCGCCATAGTGGGAAAGCAGCACGGAGTCGAGTCTGTCGTCCCAGCTGCGGGCCGCTTCAATCAGGTTGTTCTGTACTTCGTTCACATCCACATCCACGTTGTTGTTGTTGACCCGCACTATGTAGTGGGTCCGCGCCAGCACGCCTTCGGTGAAGTAGACGTTGAATTCCACCTCTTCGTTGCTGCCAAAATATTTCTGCAAAATTTGCTGGGTTTTGATCCGCAGCGCCGTGTTGTAGCGCTCCTTGGTGACATAGACCATGCAGGAGAAGAAACGACCGTACACGTCGCGGCGCACGAACAGCCGCAGCATGTCCCGCTCCTGCATCTCCAGCACCCCAAGACCGGTGGCCAACAGCTCCTCTTCGCGGGCCTGGATCAGCTCATCGCGCGGGTAGGTTTCCAATACGTTCAGCAGCGCCTTGTAGGCGTGGGAGCCCTTCTCATGACCGGAGGCCGCCATGATGCGTTCGAGACGATGGCTGATGAGCGGGATCTGGGTCGCGCTGGTGTTGTAGATGGAAGAGGCGTAGAGGCCGATGAAGCGATCTTCCCCGATCACCTTGCCATGCTCGTCAAAGCGCTTGATGCCGATGTAATCCACATAAGCCGGACGGTGCACCCGAGACTTGCTGTTGGATTTGGTGAGGATCAGCATGTCAGAACTCAGGGCGGCGTGACGGGCACTGGCCGGCATGTTGCCAAGACGCTGGCCTACCTCCTTGATGGAGTTCTTCATCAGACCCAGACTGGAGCTAGCCTGCGGCAGGATCTCGTGATCCCCCTCCACCGCCTTGACGTCGTAACGGCGATAGCCCATCAGGGTGAAGTTGTGGGCAGCCACCCATTTGAGGAAGGCAACGCAGGAGGCCACCTCCTCCTTGCTGACCGGGTGCTTGCGCTTGGGCAGTTCGTCGATGATCTCATTGAGCTTGGCCAGCATCGGCTGCCAGTCGCCGACTGCCAGCGCCACTTCACCGGCCACCGAGTTGAGCTCGGTAGCCAGCGCGGCCATCTGCTCCTCGCTGGTGAGGTGATCGATCTCGATAAGGAATGCCGTTTCAACCGAGGTCTGCCCGTCGGTGTTGTCGAGCTCCAGAATGGCATCAATCTTTCCATCCTCACCACGAATGAGGTGCAGCGGTTGGTGCAGCATCATGTGGGCGGTGATATTGAGCCGTTTAAGCGCCATCCGGATGGAGTCCACCAGGAAGGGGGAGTCCTGCAGGATCACCTCGACGATGGTATGGGGCGATTGCCAGCCGTGACGTGTCAGCTCGGGATTGTAGACCCGGATGTAGGGATCGGTACCGCTGCGCTGATTGAGGGCATTCCACAGGCTCAGGGCCGCGCCATAGAGATCGCTGTCATTGCGATCGTGCAGGTCGGAGCTCGCCATGTTGCCGTAGAACTTGGCAACGAAGCGCTCGACCAGAGAGGCACTGTTTTTGGGCAACTTCTGATGGATCAGACTGAGAACGTTTTCGAGCAGAACTGAGGTAGGGGCGTCTTTCAATGCCATTTTTATATTCCTTATCGGACGACATTAACCACCGACGCAGAGGCAACCACCCTGGTTACCCGCTGGTGCAGAGTTGTTGCGAAGTGTAATGGCTTGGATAAGGGAAGGCGAGGAAAGGTGCTAACGAGATGTTAAAAACAAGGTGCAGATCACGGCTTAAACTGTGAGAAATTTTGCAAATTACCAAAAATACAGAAATTCCCACTACCTTTGTGCCAGTTTACCGGATAGATAGTGACGCAAAGCAGATAAACAGTCGGTAATCTGTTCGATTTTTGTTAATTTATGCGTTCGAGGCTGATAAAGCGGTAATCGTCCTGGGTTTTGAGCCGAAAATAGCCATGCACACCATTGATGGCGACAAAGGGGCGTATTTTTTCTATGCCAAGTTCCAGGGTCAATCCCTGTTCGCTGCGCACCACCAGCCGTCTGGCATGGCCCTGATACATCAGCATCACCTCATCGCTATTCAATGAGAGCCGAAAAGTAAACTGCTTCACGCTTGCTCCTGATCACACAACAAATCACACAATAGGGGCAGGAGCGTTAACGCCCCTGCCCCGTCGACACTTACTGCTGCAGCGCCTTGCTGACCTTCTCGAACAGATCCCGTGCCAGCCCCTCAAGGTTGGCAAGACGGGTCAGCTCGGCGCGGATCAGGGCCTTGCGCGCCTCATCCAATCGCTTGAACTGGATAAGCGGCGTGATGAGGCGGGAGGCCACCTGCGGATTGACCTCGTTGAGCTCGATCAGCAGATCGGTCAGGAAGCGGTAACCGCTGCCATCCACCGCATGGAACTGCACCTGATTGCTCATGGCGAAACTGCCGATCAGCGCCCGCAGCCGGTTCGGATTGCGAATGCTGAAAGTAGGGTGATTCATCGCCTGTTTCACTTCGCTAAGCACATCGGCAGCCGGTTTGCTGCCTATCAGCCGCAGCCAGTTGTCCAGCACCAGTCCATCCTTGGCCCACTTGCCTTCAAAATCGGCCAGCAGTTCAGCGCGACAAGGTAGCAGATACATGTTGGCCACCTGCAGTGCCGCCAGGGTGTCGGTCATATTGTCGGCAGCCCCATACTGCTGACGTACCAGCATATCGGCGCTACCAACATCGAGGGCGGCCAGATAGCCGAGTACCACCCCCTTGAGCGCACGCTTGGCCATATCCTCATGCGCCACCTGATAGTGTTGCAGCAGCAGGCTGTCATACAGGGGGAGCAGTCGCTCGCCAAAGGTTTGTGCCAGCGAGGTGGTGATCTCGTTGCGCACCTGATGAATAGCATCGATATCAGCCACCTCGAACAACTCGGCCAGGGTTGCTTCACCTGGCAGCGCCAGGATCTCCGCTTTGAGGGCCAAATCGAGATCGCTGTCGTCCAGAATGGCGACGAAGGCTGCAAGCAGGGTTTGGGAGAGCTCAACCCCCTGCCCGTGCTGGACCCGTGTCACCCCGTCGATGACCGCCTTGTTGATCAGCATCTGGGCCGCATCCCAGCGGGCAAACTCGTTGCGGGCAAAGCGCATCAGGAAGGCAAGTGCTTCGTCGCTGTAGTCATAGTGCAGCTTGACCGGCGCGGAGAAATCCCGCAGCAGGGAGGGAACCGGCTTGACCGGCACCCGATCGAATTCGAAGGTCTGCTCCGCTTCCAGCACATCGAGTACGTTGCCGATGGCCTTGCCCTGATACTGCAGAGGGATGACGGCACCTTGTTCGTCGTAGAGCTCGATATCGAGGGGGATATGCAGCGGCAGCTTTTGCGGTTGATCCTGAGTCGGCGGGGTGTGCTGGCTCACATGGAGGCGATAGATACCGCTGGCGGCATCGTACTCGTCGGTAACGGTCAGCTCGGGGGTGCCGGACTGGCTGTACCAGCGACGGAAACGACCGAGATCGACACCGGACGCATCCTCCATCGCCTGCACGAAATCATCGCAGGTGGCGGCCGAGCCGTCGTGACGCTCGAAGTAGAGACGCATACCGGCCTGGAAGGCATCTTCCCCCAGCAGGGTGTGCATCATGCGGATCACTTCCGAGCCCTTCTCGTAGACGGTCAGGGTGTAGAAGTTGTTCATCTCGATCACCACATCCGGGCGGATCGGGTGCGCCATGGGGCCGGCATCTTCGGCAAACTGCGGGCCGCGGACGGTACGCACGTTGTTGATGCGGTTGACGCCACGGGAGCCCAGGTCGGAGGAGAACTCCTGATCCCGAAATACCGTCAGCCCCTCTTTCAGGCTGAGCTGGAACCAGTCACGACAGGTGACGCGGTTGCCGGTCCAGTTGTGGAAATATTCGTGGCCGATCACCCGTTCGATACCGTGGTAGTCGCTGTCAGTGGCGGTGTCCGGATTGGCCAGCACGAACTTGGAGTTGAAGATGTTGAGCCCCTTGTTCTCCATGGCGCCCATGTTGAAGAAGTCCACCGCAACGATCATGTAGATGTCAAGATCATACTCAAGGCCGAAACGCTGTTCGTCCCAGCGCATGGAGTTGATGAGGCTCTCCATGGCAAAACCGGCGCGATCGAGGTTGCCCTTGTCGACGAAGATCTCAAGGGCAACCTTGCGGCCGCTCTTGGTGGTGTAGTGGTTGCGCTCCACATCGAAATCGCCGGCCACCAGCGCAAACAGGTAGCTCGGTTTGGGGAAAGGATCCTGCCACTGCACGAAATGCCGGCCTCCATCCAGATCACCGCTATCGACCTTGTTGCCGTTGGAGAGCAGGAAGGGGAACTGAGCTTTGTCGGCGGTAATGCGGGTGCTGTAACGCGCCAGAATGTCGGGGCGGTCCAGATAATAGGTGATGCGGCGAAAGCCCTCCGCTTCACACTGGGTACAGTAGGCATCACCCGATTTGTAGAGCCCTTCCAGCGCGGTGTTGGCGGCCGGATCCAGCAGGGTGACAATGGTGAGCACACATTCGGCCGGCAGGTTGAACAGGGTCAGACTGCTCTCGCCTTGCTCGTAGTGGTCACAGGGAATGCCATCAATGGCAACGCTCTTGAGGGTCAGCTGCTCACCATCGAGGACGAGCGGCGCATTGTGCTCGCCGTTGCGACGAATGCGGGTGATGGCGGTGACCTGGGTCAGCGGCTCCTGCAGTTGGAAATCGAGGTCGATGGTGTCGATCCAGTAGAGCGGCGCCTGATAATCCTGGCGATATTTGGCCGTCATGGCCTGGGAGTGATCGGTCATTATTGTCTGCTTCCACGCTTGTTAAAGGCGAGAAAGAGGCTGTCACAACCAACTGGCGGGGTCAAACAATTTGCATTACGCCAGATACGCCAGACAAAAAGAAAGGGCGACCGCAGTCGCCCTTGTGCATTGGAGGTGCCTTGTCAGCTGCGTTTGCTGACCTTGGCCAGATCTGCCGTGATATTGGCCGCTTCGATGAGATACTCATCGGGCGCTTCAAAATCAGCGGGCAGTTCATCCAGACTCTTCACCGCAGGCTTGCCAAGACGTGCCAGACGCTCGTTGGTACGTTTGAGCGCTTTCTCATCCTGTTTCGCCTGCTCTGCAACACGCTCCGCCTCGTTGAGGGAGACCGACTTCTTGTCTTTCTCCTCCTTGTAGTCGGCGATGTCCTGCATCACATAGGCAAACTCGGGATCCTTGGCGATCCGGGCATCGTGCGCCGCCTGCAACTTGGGCAGTACACTGGCGAAGTTGCCGAGTTTCTCGTAGTTGGCGGAGGCAATCTTGTCCCACGGCAACGCATTGAACTCACGGCTTTCGCCCGTCTCTTCCGGAGCAACCGGTGTCGGGAAGCTGATATCCGGCGCAACGCCCTTGTTCTGGGTGCTGCCACCGTCGATCCGGTAGAACTTGGCGATGGTGTACTGCACGTGACCGAGCGGCTGCTCGTAGAAGTCATAGACCTTGGCGAGACTGCGATGCTGCTGCACCGTCCCCTTGCCGAACGAGTTTTCACCCAGAATCAACGCGCGGCCATAATCCTGCATGGCGGCAGCGAAGATCTCGGAGGCCGAGGCACTGTAGCGGTCTATCATCACCGACATCGGGCCGCCGTAGTAGACGTTGCCATCGTCATCGCCATTGACCGTGATACGGCCCATGTGATCACGAATTTGCACCACGGGACCGCTGGCAAAGAAGAGACCGCTGAGGGCGGAAGCTTCAGTCAGGGCGCCGCCGCCGTTACCGCGCAGATCAATGATCAAGCCATCGATCTTCTTCTTGTTCAGGCTGGAGAGCTCCTTGATCACGTCATCGTGCAGATTGACGTAGAAACTCGGGATCTCGATGACGCCAATCTTCTTGCCTTCGGCGTTAATCACCTTGGACTTGGCAGCCCGGTCTTCAAGGCGCACCTTGTCGCGGGTCAGCTCGATCTGCTCGGTCTTGGCGGTTGCGCCCTTGCCGCGCTGGATCTCCAGCTTGACCTTGCTCCCTTTGGGCCCCTTGATGAGCTCGACCACGTCATCAAGACGCCAGCCGATCACATCGACAATCTTGCCATCTTCCTGCCCCACCCCGGTGATCTTGTCATCGGGTTTGAGGTGGTTGGATTTGGCAGCAGGGCCACCAGGCACCAGAGAACGGATGACGGTAAAGTCATCTTCCGCCTGCAACACGGCACCAATCCCCTCGAGCGAGAGGTTCATCTCGGTGTTGAAACGATCTGCACTTCGCGGTGAGAGGTAACTGGTGTGCGGTTCGATGGCGCGAGCGAAGGAGTTCATGAAGAGCTGGAAGACATCTTCGCTCTCGGTCTGGGACATCCGCTTGATGGCGTTGTTGTAACGCTTGCCAAGCAGCTCCTTGATCTCGGGCCACTCCTTGCCGCTGAGCTTGAGGCTCAGGGCATCGAACTTGACCCGCTGACGCCACAGCTCGTTGAGCTCTGCTTCATCTTTGGGCCAAGCCGCCCCTTCCCGATCAAACACATAGTTGTCGGTCTGGGTAAAATCGAAAGGAGTATCAAGCAGTTTGAGGGCGTATTCGAACCGCTCATAACGCCGCTGCTGACTCAGGTTGAACATCTCGTAGGCGGGAGCCAGACGGCCTCTTTCGAGGTCGGTGTCAAAACCGTTACGGTACTTTTCAAAACGGCTGATATCAGAGGCCAAAAACAGGTTGCGGCTGTAGTCCAGATTCTCCAGATATTTATCGAAAATCACGGAGGAAAAGGCATCGTCCAGCTTGAACTGTTTGTAGTGCGAGCGGGTAAACAGATTGGTAATTCGCTTGCTGGCCGTAGCATGTTGGCTCTCTTGAGCCAACACAGGCAAATCACTCTCCTTGAGCACCGGCTCGATGGCCTGTGCAAGCCCGGCAAGCGCCAGGCTACAGGCAACGAGGGAAAAACGAATTACGCCATGCTTCAACATTTGTCTCCTTAGAGAACCAAGTGCTCTGATTTGACCCGCACCATCATGCCGGTCTGCAGTTGGACCTGTACATCGTCCTTGGTTACTTCCTTGATGGTTGCCGGAACCGGGAATTTACCCATAACGACGCGCACATCCTGGCCCACTTTCAGCGTAGCGGCGTCCACTTTAACCAGCGGAGCGTCAGCGACCGGTGCCTTGGCGGCAGCTTTTGGCTTGGCAGCTACATCAGCCTTCTCGGTTTTGCGCACAGCAGGACGACGGGGCTTCTTGGCCTTCTCATCCTTCTCTTTGGTATTGGTACGACGGCTGGCGAATACGCGCTCTTTGCTCTCTTTCAGAGCTTGCTTGGCGTGCTCGATGTGCTCTTCGGTCAGCAGCTCGCCCGGGTTGCCATCCAGATCAACGCGAGCCTGGCCAGCTTTGAGACCGTGCAGGTAGCGCCAGCTGGAGGTGTATTGACGCAGTGCGGAACGCAGCATGGTCTTGGAGACTCTGGCATCGTCAGCAAGACGCTCGGCCAAATCCTGGAAGATGCCAATCTTGAGCGGCTTGGCCTCTCCTTCAGCAACGAAGCAGGCCGGGAATTTCTCGACCAGGTAGGCAACGATCTCTTTACTGTTCTTCAGCTTCTCAGTGTTTTCCATGTATAACCTTGGCTTTCATATAAACGCACGGGCACGTCCCGAGCACAACAAAGGCCCCATTATAGAGAGCTTGGGGCCTTTTGCGAACCATCTAGCAATGACTTAGAGCATGCTTTCCAAAATTTGCACCGTTTCTTCGAGGCCAATCCGGTCTTGCTGGTCGAAACGGTTAAAAATCGGACTGTCGATATCGAGCACCCCGATGATCTCGCCACCACGGCGCACCGGGATCACGATTTCCGAGTTGCTCGCGCCATCACAAGCGATGTGACCGTCGAACTGGTGGACATCGTCAATGAGCTGGGTTTTCCCCTCTGCCACTGCCGTACCACACACCCCGCGGCCGACCGGGATCCGTACGCAAGCCGGTTTGCCCTGAAATGGCCCCAATACCAGGGTCTCGCCCTGCAACAGATAAAAACCGACCCAGTTGATCTCCGTCAGCTCCTGATTAAGCAGTGCGGAGAGGTTGGCCAGATTGGCAATCAGATCGGTTTCCCCCTCCAGCAGCGCCTTGGCCTGCTGGTTGAGGGTGCGATAAAACGGTTGTTTTTCAATCATGATTAAATGAACTTCACTCCCTGATGGTTTGGGCAAGGTAACGCCTGGCCGGGAAATTTCAAATATTTTTTCCACTCCCCACCTCTTGCGCCGTTATTCCCGGGCAACGGAAAGCGCCAATTGCTGGCGTTGACCATTACTCCACTCGATATTTAACAACCAGATCATGACGGGTGATGTACAGCTCCCCACCTGTGTCACCCCCTGCCACTGTCCGTCTATTTCTTCAAAGCTCACCGGAATGGTGCCCATAAACATATCTTTGCCTTCGAGTGTCGCTTTCACCGGTTTGATGGCCGGATCGCCGCCGGTAATAGCGATGGCAAAGTCATGTTCAGCGCGCAGCGGTAATTCCTTGATGGCGACCGTCAGTGGCTTGTCACCAATCAGCGCGCTGCAAGGGGTGTGGGAAAGATCACAAATCTGATCTTTTTTCTGGTCAGCAGAGACGCTGTTATCGGCCGAAAACCAGGTGCGATAGGCCATCAGCGCCAATAACAGCGCCAATACCAGTACGAGGTGCAAAACTTTACGTGCGGTAAGTCTCTCTTTCATCAAAAACAGCCCGATTAAGATGCAATTAAAATAGTTTTTTGTGATCTCGAACAAGGTAAAAAACTGCCATATCGAGACCGGACGGAGCCAAATATATCACTGTTTATACTGTTATTTTACCTGTCACTTCAGTATCATTCCCATGCAGTTTTCATTTAGCCATCTTTTGCTTTTCCTTTCGTTAACAGATGTTAACAACTGGTCGGCGGTGGCTGATGAAGCCAGTCCGGTCCTCCGGATACAAAACCAAACAACAGCAGCATCGGAAGCGGAATATAACGATGAGCCATACAACTAACCATCCTGAGTACAACTACACCGTTGTTCGCCAGTTTACCGTCATGACGATTGTCTGGGGAATTGTCGGCATGTCGGTTGGCGTACTGATCGCAGCCCAGTTGATCTGGCCTGCCCTCAACTTCGAGACCCCGTGGCTGACTTACAGTCGTCTGCGGCCCCTCCATACCAACGCAGTGATCTTCGCCTTCGGCGTCAGTGCACTGATGGCCACCTCGTTTTACGTGGTGCAGCGCACCTGTCAAACCAGACTGTTTGGTGGCCCGCTGGCAACCTTCGTCTTCTGGGGCTGGCAAGCAATCATCCTCTCTGCCGCCATCTCTCTGCCGCTGGGTTACACCTCCGCCAAAGAGTATGCCGAGCTGGAGTGGCCGATTGATATCGCCATCACTGTGGTATGGGTCGCCTATGCCATCGTCTTCTTCGGCACCCTGATGAAGCGCACCACCTCCCACATCTATGTGGCCAACTGGTTCTTCGGCGCCTTCATCATCACCGTTGCGGTGCTGCACATTGTCAACAACATGGAAGTGCCGCTCTCCGGCATGAAGTCCTACTCCATGTACTCCGGCGCCATGGACGCCATGGTGCAGTGGTGGTATGGCCACAACGCGGTAGGCTTCCTGCTGACCGCTGGCTTCCTGGGGATGATGTACTACTTCGTGCCCAAGCAGGCCGGTCGCCCGGTTTACTCCTATCGCCTCTCCATCGTCCACTTCTGGGCGCTGATCTCCCTCTATATCTGGGCCGGTCCGCACCACCTGCACTACACCGCACTGCCTGACTGGGCTCAGTCACTGGGCATGGTGATGTCCCTGATCCTGTTCGTCCCCTCATGGGGCGGTATGATCAACGGCATCATGACCCTCTCCGGTGCCTGGCACAAACTGCGTTATGACCCCATCCTGCGCTTCCTGATCGTCTCCCTCTCTTTCTACGGCATGTCGACCTTCGAAGGCCCGATGATGGCGATCAAAACCGTCAACGCCCTCTCCCACTACACCGACTGGACCGTCGGTCACGTGCACTCCGGTGCGCTGGGCTGGGTTGCCATGGTCTCCATCGGTGCTGTCTATCACCTGATCCCGAACCTGTTCGGCCAGGGCCGGATGTACAGCGTCAAGCTGATCAACGTTCACTTCTGGCTGGCGACTGTGGGCACCGTGCTCTACATCGTTGCCATGTGGATTTCCGGCGTGATGCAGGGCCTGATGTGGCGTGCAGTCAACGAAGATGGCACCCTGACCTACAGCTTCGTTGAAGCGCTGCAGGCATCCTATCCCTTCTATTTCGTGCGCTTCCTGGGAGGCTGCTTCTTCGTCACCGGCATGTTGCTGATGGCTTACAACGCCTATCGCACCATCACTGCGCCCAAAGGTTCTCTGGAACCTGTCGCCCAGCCAGCATGATTGAAGAGGTCAACCCATGAGCAACAATAACCGTCACGAAATATTTGAAAAAAGCGTTCCCATGCTGGTGGTCGGCATCATCTTCGCCATCAGTCTGGGGGGCCTGGTTGAAATCACTCCGCTGTTCTTCCAAAAGCAAACCACCGAGCCGGTGGAGGGCCTCAAGCCCTACACCGCTCTGCAGATGGAAGGACGCGACATCTTCATTCGCGAAGGCTGCACCAACTGCCACAGCCAGATGATCCGTCCGTTCCGTGCCGAAACCGAGCGTTACGGTCACTACTCGGTCGCCGGTGAGAGCGTCTGGGAGCACCCCTTCCTGTGGGGCTCCAAGCGTACTGGTCCGGATCTGGCCCGTGTCGGTGGCCGCTACTCCGACGAGTGGCACAAGGTTCACCTGATCAACCCGCGTGATGTGGTACCGGAATCCAACATGCCCGCCTACCCCTGGCTTGATACCAATGTGCTGACTGGCGAGATGACCGGCAAAAAACTGGCGCTGTTCCGCGATCACTTCGGTGTGCCCTATACCGACGCCGATATTCAGGGTGCTGGCGAAGCCGTCAAGGGCAAAACCGAGCTGGATGCGCTGGTGGCCTATCTGCAATCACTGGGTCATGCCCTGAAATAAGGAGGCGAAAATGGACTACGGCACATTTCGCGGTCTGTATACCCTGCTGTTGATGGCCATCATGATTGGCATCATCGTCTGGGCCTACAGCAAACGCCGCAAGACCTCTTTCGACGAGGCTGCCAATCTGGTTTTTGCCGATGATGAGCAACCCGGTGCTGATAAAAAGAACGCAGGAGCGAAACAATAATGAGCACTCTGTTTAGCATTTTTGTGACTGTCATCAGTCTGGGAACCATCCTCGGCTGCTTCTTGCTGCTGATGTGGTGCCGCAAGGACAAGATGGGTGTTGAAGAAGGCAAATCGATGGGTCACTCCTTCGATGGTATCGAGGAGATCAACAACCCGCTGCCGAAGTGGTGGACTTACATGTTCCTCTTCTTCATCGTCACCGGTCTGGTCTATCTGATCGCCTTCCCGGGGCTTGGCAACTTCAAAGGACTGCTGGGCTGGCAAAGTTCCAACCAGGACGTGCGCTCGCTGGCCGAGTCCAAGGCTGCAACCGAATCGGCCAAGGCCGAAGGTCGCGCAGTGGAGTATGACCGCGAGGTCGCCAAGGCTGACGAGATCTACGGCGCCAAGTTCCGTGAACTGACCTACGAAGCGGATGGCAAAACCTATCGTGCCATCACCGAGATCGCCAAGGATCCGGAAGCCCTGAAAGTGGGTCAGCGTCTGTTTCTGCAGAACTGCTCCCAGTGCCACGGCTCCGATGCCCGTGGTGGCCGCGGCTTCCCGAACTTGACCGACAGCGAATGGCAATGGGGCGGCCAGCCTGATCAAATCAAGACCACCATCATGGGCGGTCGTCAGGGGATCATGGCGGCCTGGGGTGAAATCCTCGGCAAAGATGGCGTTCAGGAAGTGGCCTCCTATGTGCTGAGCCTCTCCGGTCGCAAGGTCGACTTGGTGGAAGCGAAGAAAGGTGAAGCACGCTTTGCCATCTGCGCAGCCTGCCACGGGGCCGATGCCAAGGGCGGTATCGCCGTCGGTGCGCCAGATCTGACCAACAACACCTGGCTCTACGGTGGCTCCCGCGAAGTGGTGGTGCAAACCATCACCCACGGTCGTCACGGCGTGATGCCAGCCTGGAAAGATATTCTGGGTGAGGACAAGGTTCACCTGCTGGCCTCCTACGTTTACAGCCTGTCTCACCAACAGTCTGCCAAATAAGGTTCGCCCGTAACGTTGTAACATGTGATAAACACGTGATTACACAGCAAAAAGCCTCGACTCCTCGAGGCTTTTTGTTATCTTATGTTGCGTAAAAACCATCTTCCACGTTAATCATTCGTTTCATGGCAGTAGCAATCATGACCCAACCTCTATCCAAACCGTGGTATCGCCAATTCTGGCCCTGGTTTATCATCGCCCTTCCCACTGCCGCCGTTGTCGGCAGTATCGCCACCGCCATCATCGCCAGCAAGGATGGGGTCAATCTGGTGGCCGAGGACTATTACAAACAAGGGAAAGAGATCAATCAGGACTTGAGCAAGTTTGACCGCTCCGAAGCCCTCAATATCCGCTTTGGGCTGGAGGTTGACGGCAACGAGCTGACCCTCAAACCTATAAGCGGCGATATTCCTGCCGGGCAAGCTCTCTATCTCTCATTGTTCCACCCGACCTTGGCCGGTCAGGACAGCGAACACATGATCACCGCCGATGCGAGCGGCACCTATCGCCTCCATTTCGACAAGCCGCTGGTCGGCAAGTGGCACATTCGGGTCGATGCCTTCGATCACCAGTGGCGATTGCAAGAGACCGTCCAGCTGCCCACTCTGGCCCCTGTCGAACTCGACCCGAAAGGACGCTAAGCCATGACCGGCTGTTCTCACTGTGGCGAGCCGGTTCTCGCCACCGCTCCTGCTGCTTGCATTCTGCATTCAGGGGGACATAAAGCATGACCCCCTGTTTTCACTGTGGCGAGCCGGTACCCGCCAATAGTGGCTATTCCCTCGAGATAAAGGGGATTGTTCGCCCCATGTGCTGCCCCGGTTGTCAGGCTGTGGCAGAAACCATCATGGAGTGCGGCCTTGCCAGTTACTACGATCACCGCACCGCCCCCGGTACCAAGGGGGATCTGGTACCCGAGGAGCTGGCCGCCCTCACCCACTACGATCTGGCAGAAGTGCAACAGGATTTTGTCACCGACAACGGCACCCTTCGCGAAATCCAGCTGACAGTAGAAGGGCTAACCTGCGCCGCCTGTGCCTGGCTTATCGAACGCCACCTGATGACCCTTGGCGGCCTGCGCTACATCAACGTTAACACCACCACCCACCGGGCCCGTATCAAGTGGGATCCGGACCAGCTCTCCCTGAGTGACATCCTCAAGGGATTCGCCCAGATCGGCTATCGCGCCTATCCGTTCCAGACCCATCAACAGGAGGCGCTCTACGCCAAAGAGGTGCGCAGCTATATGTTCCGGCTGGCTCTGGCGGGGCTGGGCTCAATGCAGGTGATGATGTGCGCCGTGGCCCTCTATATGGATCTCTTCATCAGCGTTGAAGATGAGTTCATGGTCTACTTCAAGTGGATAAGCCTGCTGCTCTCCACCCCCATCATGATCTACTCGGCCCAGCCCTTTTACGTGGGGGCCTGGCGCAGCCTGAAACAGGGTCACCTGTCGATGGATGTGTCGGTGTCGCTGGCGCTGATCGGGGCTTTTATCGCCTCCATGTGGGCCACCGTGTTCAATACCGGTGAGGTCTATTACGACTCAATCACCATGTTCGTCTTCTTCCTGCTGCTGGGGCGCTTTCTCGAGTTGCGGGCCCGGCGTAAGGCGTCGGAATCGAGCTCCAACCTGGCACGACTGGTGCCCATCATGGCGACCCGCATCGATGATGAAGGGGAGCATGAGGTAGCGGCCAAGACCTTGCAGGTCGGCGATCGGATACGGGTGCTTGCTGGCGCCACCTTGCCGGCGGACGGCATCATTGTCGAAGGGCAAGCCAGCCTCAACGAATCCATGCTGACCGGTGAACAGCTGCCCCTGCTTAAACAGCCAGGCGATCAGGTCTATGCCGGCACCATCAACACGGATGCCCCGCTGCAGATCCGGGTCAGCCACCGTATTGAAGAGTCACGGATCGCCCAGATCATGCGGCTGCAGGATCATGCCCTCGATGACAAACCGGCCATCGCCCAGATGGCGGATCAGCTGTCGCGCCACTTTATTCTGGTGCTGCTGATCATTGCCGCCGCCGTCTGGACCTTCTGGCACTTCCATCAACCGGATCAGGCGTTCTGGGTCACCCTCGCCGTGCTGGTTGCCACTTGCCCCTGTGCCCTGTCGCTGGCCACCCCGACAGCGCTGACCTCGGCCACCGCCAATCTGACCCGCAACGGCATTCTGTTGCGCCGTGGTCATGTGCTTGACGTGCTGACCAAGGCAAACCGGATCGTGATGGACAAGACCGGCACCCTGACCACAGGTGAGATCAGTCTGACCGGCACCACCACCTTGGCAGAGATGGACGAGACGCAATGCCTCGCCATCGCCCGGGCCATGGAGGCGCAATCCGAACACCCGATTGCCCGCGCCTTCCGGCTGCCCGCCGACAGCATCACTGTGCTGCCATCCGCCCGCGAGATCACCCCGGTCATCGGTCACGGCATCACAGCGCTGGTGGATGGCGTACGCTACCGCATCGGCAGTGCCCGCTGGCTTGGGCTGGATCCGGCGCAAGAACGCGGCCGCGGTCTGGCTATCTATCTGGCCGACGAGCAGCAGGTATTGGCCCGCTTCAATCTGGAAGATACCCTGCGTCCCGATGCCAGGGCGCTGATCGCGGCATTCAAGTCAGCAGGTCTGCAAACTACCGTGCTGACTGGCGACAGCTCTTTGCAGGCAGACGAGATTGCCCGCGAGCTGGGCGTGGATGAGCTGGTCAAGGGGGTCTCGCCCGATGGCAAGCTGGCCTACCTCAAGGCCCGGGAAGCCCAAGGGGATATCAGCATCATGGTGGGCGATGGCATCAACGACGCTCCGGTACTGGCTGGCGCTCACGCCTCGTTTGCCATGGCTGGTGGCACCGATCTGGCGAAAAACAGCGCCGACGCCATCCTGCTGGCCGATGACCTGAGCCGACTGCTCGAGGCCAGAGTGCTGGCAATACGTACCCGCAAGATCATCATCGAGAACTTCGCCTGGTCCATCGGTTACAACCTGCTGGTGCTGCCGCTGGCGGCCTGCGGCTGGCTGCCCCCCTATCTGGCGGCGGCGGGCATGTCGCTCAGCTCACTCATCGTGGTAACCAACTCCATGCGCCTCAACCGATGAGGCTGGTGGCGGAAAATAGCTGAAAATGTGGCCTGCCTCCGATGCAGGCCACATTTCTAATTGATAGCGGCTGGCCCTCTGCCCGAACAGGGTTACCATAGGGGACGCTTGCCAAGGATGAACGCCAAGGTACCTCTCATGAATATAATTTTTGTCCTGATCCCCATCGCTATCCTGTTTGTGATCATCGCCGGGGTCGTCTTCTTCTGGGCCATTCGCTCCGAGCAGTTTGAAGATCTCGACCGGCAGGGTTCCAACATCCTGTTTGACGAAGAGCAACCTGCCCACAAACCCGTAAAGCCTGCTGACCATGACCCACAACCTTGATCTGGCCGGCGCCCTGCTGGTCGGACTGGCAGGCTCTGCCCACTGTATCGGCATGTGCGGGGGGGTCTCCGCCGCGCTCTCCATGGCGATCCCCGCCAACAAGCAGCATTTTTGGGGGCGGCTTGCCTATCTGCTCAACTACAACCTCGGCCGTATCCTGAGCTATGTCATTGCAGGTGCACTGGTGGGCGGCCTGCTCGCCACCACCAGCGAGCTGGGCGCAGGCAAACACGCCATCGCCGGATTGCGCTTGGTGGCAGCGCTTTTGATGATTGCGCTTGGTCTCTATCTGGCGGGCTGGTGGCAAGGGATCTTGCTGCTGGAGCGGCTCGGCGCCAGACTTTGGCCCCGTCTCAAACCGCTGGCGGGCAAGTTTCTCCCCTTCACCTCACCTGTGCAGGCACTGCCCTTTGGCATGGTGTGGGGTTGGCTCCCCTGCGGGCTGGTCTACTCCATGCTGACCTGGAGCGCGGCGGCGGGTTCGGCCGGTGGCGGGGCGCTCATCATGCTCTTTTTTGGTCTCGGCACCCTGCCCACCCTGTTTGCGTTGGGAGGGCTTGCCGATCGCCTGAGATACTGGCTCACCCTGCGCAGTTTGCGCCTTGGCGGTGCCCTGCTGCTCATTTTGTTCGGGGTACATACCTTCTGGATTGGCATTGCTTCCTTTTGAAACCCTATCCAAAACGGATGAGTTGATGGTAAACTTGTTTGATATAAATCAATTATTCGTATGAGCCTATGATCCCGGAAAAGAAACCTGGCAGACGTATCCAGAGCGGTGGCTGTGCAATTCATTGCCAGGATTGCAGCATCAGTCAGCTCTGTATTCCCTTCACTCTGAACGACAACGAGCTTGATCAGCTGGACAGCATCATCGAGCGCAAAAAGCCGATCCAGAAGGGTGAAGAGCTGTTCAAGGCTGGCGATGAGTTCAAATCGCTCTATGCCATCCGTTCCGGGACCATCAAGTCTTACACCATCACCGAGCAAGGGGATGAGCAGATCACTGCTTTCCACCTCGCTGGCGATCTGGTCGGGTTTGATGCCATCAACAAGCAGGCCCATCCCTCCTTCGCTCAGGCGCTGGAAACGGCCATGGTGTGCGAGATCCCGTTTGAAGTGCTGGATGATCTCTCCGGCAAGATGCCCAAACTGCGCCAGCAGATCATGCGTCTGATGAGCAGCGAAATCATGGGCGATCAGGAGATGATCCTGCTGCTCTCCAAGAAGAATGCCGAAGAGCGCCTCGCCGCCTTCCTGCACAATCTTTCGGTACGCTTCTCCGAGCGCGGTTTCTCCGCCAAGGAGTTCCGTCTCTCCATGACCCGTGGTGACATTGGCAACTATCTGGGTCTGACCGTCGAGACCATCAGTCGTCTGCTCGGCCGTTTCCAGAAGTCCGGTCTCATCAGCGTCAAAGGCAAATACATTACCGTGCTTGATCAGGTCGCGCTGGGCATGATGGCCGGTGCAACTCGCCCGCCCTGCGGCTGATTTTTCCGCTTACCCTCTCGCTTTTCTCCTGCTTTCCCTGCCGGATCCTTTCCTCTGGAATGTGATCCGGTACGTTCCCCATACCCTCCTCCTGCGCTAAGCTGTAATGGCTAAGATTCTGCTGTCATTGGACTTTTCCAAGGAGGAGAAGATGGTCAAATATCAGAATATTCTGGTGGTTATCAATCCAGAAGAGGAGCGTCAAATCGCCCTCGAACGGGCAGTCAAAGTCGCCGAGCTGGACGAAAACGCCCATCTGACCCTGCTGCTCACCATCTATGACTTCTCGTATGAAATGACCGCCATGCTCTCGGTGGACGAGCGGCAAGAGATGCGCGACGGCGTCATTTCACAGCGACGTGAGTGGCTGGACGAGATCCTGACCCCCTATCGGGCACAGGGGATAGAGTGCGAAGTGAAAGTGGTCTGGCACAATCGTCCCTTCGAGTGCGTCATTCAGGAGGTGCTGGAGCAGCGCCACGATCTGGTGGTCAAAGCCACTCACCATCACAGCTTCCTGCAAACCTTCATCTTTACCCCCACCGACTGGCACCTGCTGCGCAAATGCCCCTGTCCGGTGCTGCTGGTCAAAGAGGGTCACTGGCAACGGGGCGGCAACATCATCGCCGCCATCAACTGCTCAAGCGACGATCCGGATCAGAAACTGCTCAACGAACGGATCACCCAGGAGGGAAGCGACATCGCCGAGCTGCTGGGCTCCAACCTCTATCTGGTCAACACCTACCCGGGCACCCCGGTCAACGTGGCCATCGAGCTGCCGGAGTTTGACCCCAACGCCTACAACGAAGCGATCCGCAAGCACCACGAAAGCCTGCTGCTCAGCCATGCCGACAAGTTCGGGATCGGTCATCTCTGGACCCGGGTAGCTGAAGGACTACCGGAAGAGGTGTTGCCGGATATGGCCGAAGAGCTCAAGGCGACCTTGATGATCATGGGCTGCGTCGGGCGTACCGGGCTTTCTGCAGCTTTGCTCGGCAATACCGCCGAACATGTGATTGACCGCCTCTCCTGCGACATCCTGATCCTCAAACCGGCGGACTACAGCTGCCCGGTCGACAGCCGTCGCAATCAATCATAAGGTGCCTGGCACCTTGCCCTCCCCCGGGACATGGCTATAATAACGCGCTTATTTGTGTCCCGGGTTTTACGAGCATGCTAGAAGAGCTGAACGCCAAAGAAAAATACAGTTTTAACAAACTGCAGAAGCGCCTGCGGCGCAACGTGGGTCAGGCCATTGCCGACTTCAACATGATTGAAGAGGGCGACAAGGTCATGGTCTGCCTCTCCGGCGGCAAGGACAGCTTCGGTATGCTCGACATACTGATGAGCCTCAAAGCCAGTGCCCCCATCCATTTCGATCTGGTTGCCGTCAACCTGGATCAGAAGCAGCCCGGTTTCCCCGAGCATGTGCTGCCCGAGTATCTGGATTCCCTCGGCATCGAGTACAAGATCGTCGAGGAAGATACCTACTCCATCGTCAAAGAGAAGGTACCGGAAGGCAAAACCACCTGCTCCCTCTGCTCACGGCTGCGCCGCGGTATTCTCTACCGCACCGCCCAGGAGCTGGGTTGCACCAAGATTGCCCTTGGCCACCACCGCGACGACATCCTCGAGACCCTGTTCCTCAACATGTTCTACGGTGGCAAGCTCAAGTCCATGCCGCCCAAGCTGGTGAGCGACGATGGCAAGAACGTGGTGATCCGCCCGCTGGCCTACTGCAAAGAGAAGGATCTGATCCGCTACGCCGACGTCAAAGCCTTCCCCATCATTCCGTGCAACCTGTGCGGCTCGCAGGAGAACCTGCAGCGTCAGGCCATCAAACAGATGATGCAGGATTGGGATCGCCGCTTCCCCGGTCGTATCGAGACCATGTTCACCGCCATTCAGGACGTGATCCCGAGCCACCTGCTCGACCACAAGCTGTTTGACTTCAAGAGCATCAACCGCGACTCCGGCATCATCGATGGTGGCGACAAGGCGTTTGATCCGCCCGAGATGCCAAAGGCGCCGCTGCTGGACATCGACGAGATGGACATGCTGGATGTGATTGAAGTGCGCTAAGCCGCGCTCACAGGGCAAAACGCCACGCAATAAAAAAGGAGCGATGATCGCTCCTTTTTTGCTTTCTTTATCTGCCTGTTACCAACGTGACAACACCATCGGCATCAGCCCTTGTGCAACCAGGGGGTCAGTCGCAGCACGTCACCCTGCAGGCGCAGTTGCCCGGCGGCGAACGCGGCCAGTTGCTCATTGCTCAGCAGCAGGTGGCCTTCCTGCCAGGGCAGCGCCTCCTGACGGGCACCATCAATCAGATAAGCTGTTCCGCTCTGCTGCACCAGGGTAATGCGTACCCCTTCCATCTTCGGCAGGAAGTGCTTGCCGACCATGCCCGCCATCTTGTCGAGCAGCAACTGCATCTGCTGCTGACGGGCCGCCAGCTCCGCCAGCGGCAGCTCGGGCCCGTTCGGTGCGTCGGCCATCACCTGTACCGTCATATCGCAAGTGGCGTGCTCTTCTTTCAGGCCGACGGTCACGATCCCCTTGTCGAGGTTGAGATCCTCATCAAAAGGCAGGCGCAGTTCGCTATCGACCGTTACCTCGCCCGCCACTTCCTTGCTGTCGGTTGCAACCCGGGCAAAGGTGAGGCCGCAGCGCTGACCATTTTGTGGATCGGTCAGATAAAACCCCAGTCTGGCGTGACCAAACTCCCCTTTGGCAAAGGTCTTCATCTGGCTGTAGAAGGTGCTGTATTGCAGATCCAGCACCGGCTCAGCCAGCGCCAGCCCTGGCAGCAAGAGCGTGGCCAGCAGACCCTGGCGCACAGCCTTGGTCACTCCATATCGACGGGTCATTCAACATCCTTTTGCATCATGCATTGAAATGGTTGGGGCCTTCTGTCACCTCGTTAACCTCTACCCCCACCCCGCAGAGATCCCGATAGAGGATCCCCTTGCAGTTGAAATAGAGCGGTGCCACCCAGATAAGCCCCAACCCCATGGGGATCAGAGCCAGGAAGAAGAGCGCGGTCATCACGCCGTGGAACAGCACAATGCTGGGCCAGCCGCGAGCAAAGAGTTTGAGAGAAACCAGAATGGCCTGGGGCGGCGTCAGGCCACGCTCCAGCACCAGCGGGACGGTAAAGAGCAGCCCCATGCCGATCAGGGCCGAGGGAATGAAAGAGAGCACGGCGGGCAAGCCCAGCAGATCGAATAGCGGGCCAAACAGGCTGGTGAGCAGGCTGCCAAGCAGGCTCAACATGCCGAGACGTACAAAGTGACGGAAGAAGTCGAACACTTGGTTGGCACGGGCGCGCACCCCGACCGACTGCTGCAACCCCAGCATATCGAGGGAGCTGGTCATGGGGGCCATCACCACCGTCATCAGCAGGCTCAGCACCATGGCCACATTCATCTGGCTGTCATCCCCCAGATAGGGCAACAGCAGCACATTGCTGAGCAGGATCCAGATCGCCGTCACTCCGACAATCGCCAGCAGCAGGCCAAATCCGGTACGGCGGGTCTGTTGCCATCCCTCCTGGATGACCCCTTTCAGATCAAGGCGATAGCCCTGGTTCAGAGACTGCTCAAGGGAGCCGCCAATACGCATTTTATTACTCAATTGACTATCCAATATCGAAAACGACCAAATCAGGTGGCACATTATAGCGATTTGGTCTGCTATTCGTAGCCGTTTTTCCTGCGCACTTGCGGCTAATTCGGGCCAAAAAGCCTTTAATTTCATGTGTCGGCTGCATAGAATGCGGCCCTCTTTCAACACGATGGCCACTGGCTGGGGTGAGACTGGCGGATGATGAACAATCCACAGGTAATTGTCGCGCTGAACAAGATCAGCAAAAAATACGATGGCAAGGTGATCCTGAGTGACCTTGACCTTGAAATCTATGACGGTGAATTTCTTACCCTGCTGGGCCCCTCCGGCTGTGGCAAGACCACCCTGCTGCGCCTGCTGGCCGGGCTCGAATCGGTCGACGGTGGCACCATCCATCTGGCCGGTGACGAGATCACCCATATCCCCGCCGAACACAGGCACATCAACACCGTGTTCCAGAGCTATGCGCTCTTCCCCCATATGACGGTGTTTGAAAACGTCGCCTTTGGCCTCGAGATGCAGAAAGTACCGGCCAGCGAGATCCGCCAGCGGGTCGAGGAGACCCTCGCCATGGTGCAGCTCACCGAGCTGGCCAACCGCCGCCCGGATCAGCTCTCCGGCGGTCAGCAACAACGGGTCGCCATTGCCCGCGCCGTGGTCAACAAGCCCCGTCTGCTGCTGCTCGATGAATCCCTCTCGGCGCTAGACTACAAGCTGCGCAAGCAGATGCAGAGCGAGCTCAAGGCGCTGCAGCGTCGCCTGGGCATCACCTTTGTCTTCGTCACCCACGATCAGGAAGAGGCGCTCACCATGTCTGATCGCATCCTGGTGATGGAGGGGGGCCAAATCATCCAGCGCGGCACCCCGCGCGATATCTACGAATCGCCAGCCAATCTGTTCGTGGCCCGTTTTATCGGCGAGATCAACGTGATGGATGGCAAGCTGATCAGCCAGCGCGAGCCCGGTATCTGGCAAGCCGAGGTAGAGGGGCGCGAATGCCTGCTTCATACCGCCTTGCCGTTCCAGCCAGACGACAAGGTGCTGGTGTTGCTGCGCCCGGAAGATCTGCGCATTCTCGATCATGATGACGATCAGAGTGGTGCGCTGCGAGGCAATATCCGCGAGCGCAACTATAAGGGGGCGACGCTGGATTCGGTGATCGAACTCGAAAGCGGCAAACAGCTGCTTATCTCCGAGTTCTTCGACGAGGATGACCCCGACTTTGACTACCGTCTCGGTCAAGAGGTGGCGATCCACTGGGTCGACAGCTGGGAGGTGGTGCTGCCCTATGAGCCTCACTAATCTGCGGGTACCGCACAGCTTTGCCCACAATGGCTTTCGCAACGGGGCCATCGCGCTGATCCTGGGCTGGCTGACACTGTTTGTCTTCCTGCCCAACCTGATGATCATCGGCGTCAGCTTCCTGACCCGTGATGAGTCCGAGCTTATCGCGCCGCTCTTTACCCTGAGCAACTATGGCCGCCTGCTGGACCCCCTCTATTTCGAGGTGCTGCTCCACTCCCTCTGGCTGGCGCTGCTCGCCACCGCCATCTGCCTGCTGGTGGGCTACCCCTTTGCCTGGCTGCTGGCCCATCTGCCAGCGCGTATCCGCCCGCTGCTGCTGTTTCTGGTGGTGGTGCCGTTCTGGACCAACTCCCTCATTCGTACCTATGCGCTGAAAGTGCTGCTTGGCACCCGGGGACTGATCAATGGCTGGCTGCTGGATCTGGGGCTTATCGAGCGACCGCTGCAGATGATGTATACCGAGGTGGCCGTCATCATCGGGCTGGTCTATGTGCTGCTCCCCTTTATGGTGCTGCCGCTCTACTCCAGCATCGAGAAGCTGGATGGCCGTTTGCTGGAGGCGGCGCGAGATCTTGGCGCCAACGGCTGGCAGCGGCTGGTGCGGATCATCTTGCCCCTCACCCTGCCCGGCATCATTGCCGGTTGTCTGCTGGTGTTCCTGCCCGCCATGGGGATGTTCTATGTCTCCGATCTGCTGGGGGGCGCCAAGCATCTGCTGATCGGTAACCTGATCAAGACCCAGTTCCTCAACAGCCGTGACTGGCCCTTTGGCGCCGCCATCAGCGTGATGCTGACGGTGCTGATGGCGCTCTTGGTCTACTGCTACTGGCGGGCGGGCAAGCTGCTCAGCAAGAAGGGGGAGCTGGCATGATGCGCGCACTGAAAGCTCTGTTCCTGCTGCTGGTGTTTGGCTATCTCTATGTGCCCATCGGGGTGCTGATCGCCAACTCCTTCAACCTGTCGAAATATGGCATCGACTGGCGCGGCTTTACCCTGGGCTGGTATGAAAAGCTGTTTGCCAGCGCCAGCCTGATGCAGGCGGCCCAGCACTCCCTGACCATCGCCGCCCTCACCGCCACCGCAGCCACCCTGATCGGCACCCTCACCGCCGTGGCGCTGTTTCGCTACCGCTTTCGCGGCAAACAGTACGTGAGCGGCATGCTGTTTGTGGTGATGATGTCCCCCGATATCGTCATGGCCATCTCCCTGCTGACCCTGTTTGTGGTGACCGGCATTGCGCTGGGCTTCTGGTCGCTGCTGATCGCCCACATCACCTTCTGCCTGCCGTTCGTGGTGATCACCGTCTACTCGCGGCTGTGCGGTTTTGATGTGCGGATGCTGGAAGCTGCGCGGGATTTGGGGGCTGGCGAGTGGATCATCCTGCGCCGCATCATACTGCCGCTGGCGCTGCCGGCGGTGATGGCGGGCTGGCTGCTCTCCTTTACCCTGTCGCTGGACGACGTGGTGGTGAGCTCCTTTGTTACCGGCCCGGCCTACGAGATCCTGCCGCTCAAGATCTACTCCATGGTCAAGGTGGGCGTCTCCCCCGAGGTCAACGCCCTGGCCACCCTGATGCTGGTCGCCTCCCTCGGGATGGTGCTGCTGGCACAACTGTTACTGCGTAAACGGCAGGGTTGACCCTGCCGTTTCGTCCCCGCCATCTTTGGCGAACTCTGTCACGGTGGGCCGCAAGGCCCCATAACCCCAAGGAGTTGTTGATGACAATCCAACACAAGGCCGGCGCCCTGCTGGCAGCCGCCCTCACCCTCACCACCCCGCTGCTGAGCCAGAGCGCTCACGCGGCCGACGACAAGGTGGTCTACTTCTACAACTGGTCGGAATATGTGCCGGACGGCCTGCTGGAGCAGTTCCAGCAAGAGACCGGCATCAAGGTGATCTACTCCACCTACGAATCCAACGAGACCCTCTACGCCAAACTGAAAACCCATGGCGACGGCTATGACGTGGTGGTGCCCAGCACCTATTTCATCTCGAAAATGGCCAAAGAGGGAATGCTGCAGCCGCTGGATCGCGCCCAGCTGCCCAACTTCAAGCACCTCGACCCCACCCTGCTCAACCACGAGTACGACCCGGACAACCGCTACTCCATCCCCTATATCTGGGGTGCGACCGGGATCGGCACCAACACCGACATCATCGAGCAGCCGGTGACCAGCTGGAAGCAGCTCTGGGCACCGGAGTGGAAAGAGAGCCTGCTGCTGATGGACGATGCCCGCGAGGTGTTCCATATCGCGCTGGTGCAGCTGGGCTACAGCCCCAACACCCAGGACAAGGCGCAAATTGCCGAAGCGTTCGAATACCTGAAAAAGCTGATGCCCAACGTCAAGGCGTTCAACTCCGACAACCCGGCCGACCCCTTTATCGCCGGTGAGGTCAATATCGGTATGCTGTGGAACGGCTCGGCCTACGGCGCCCAGCGCGAATACCCCTCCATCCAGATGACCTACCCCGAAGAAGGGGCGGTACTCTGGATGGATAACCTCGCCATCCCGGCCAAGGCCAAGCATGTGAAGGAGGCCCACGCCCTGATCAACTTCCTGATGCGCCCCGATGTGGCCGCCAAGGTGGCCGAGGCAATTGGCTACCCCACCCCGGTCAAGGATGCCATTCCCCTGCTCACCCCGGCGTTTCGCAACAACCCCATGGTCTTCCCGAGTGACGAGATCAAACGCAAGGGCGAGTTCCAGTCCGATGTGGGAGATGCATCCCGCCTCTACGAGCAGTACTTCCTGCAGTTGAAAGCCATGGTGGCCAAGGCGGGTTAAGTCGGTGGTTAATCCGCCCTGACGGGATTAATGGATTAAGGGGGCAATATTTGCCCCCTTCTCTTTTTAACCACCAGCGCAATTTTTAAGCACAACAGTCATTGACACAGAGAGGCTCAGGCGCGCATAGATTAAAAGCAAAATATATAGATAGTCACCTTTAAGCCAGACAGACCACAACTCTTGTCCGCTCTCCACAACAGCCAGCTTCAAAGCAAACTTGCAGGGAAATATGAGAGTGGTAGTGGTGTCTTTTTCTATTCAGAATGGATTCAGCATTGCTCCATTGTGGAGATATAGGCACAATAGATACGTTTATGGGGAATGACTGGCAGTCTTATCGAAACCGCGAAGGTCCGATTACGCTTCGCTAATCGAACCGATGTCCCAGCCATTCATCTAATCTCTATTATGAGAAAATAAATTGGAGCGACTACGAACTAAAATATGGATAGCTCAAAAATAACGCCTGAAAGAATTACAAAACCAATACAGCTACTCGGGGCATGGCTTGTTGGCCTACTTTCTGTTGATAGTGCTTTTCTAGTTGCTGCCACTAGAATGGATGCTAGTAGTTGGCAAGCTGGCGCTTTAGTTATCGCTGCAATTATTAACGTGCCAGTTTTTATAGGTGCGTTATTTCTTCTTCAGACCAAATTTCGACCAGAGCTTCAAGAAGACTCTTATTACTCCACATATCTAAGTAGTCGCACAAATGAACCGATAAGAGTCTCCAGAAAAGATGCGCATGTGATAGATCTTGAGAAGAAAATTGATTCTATTGAAAAACTTTTGTCTTCAAACAAGACTGAACCCCCGTCTGGTTTAGCTTTATCTGACCTTTCATGTGGAGTAAATATTCATCTTTCAGACAGAGTACAGATTCTTAAAAAACTAAATTCAATTGGCATATTAGGATTTACTGAATTTGGTGATGATGCAGCCCCTCCACCTTTCAGAAAAGTTGCTGTTTCAGAAACGTTATCTCATTCGGAGTTAAAGGAAGTTCTAAGGTTGGCGCAAGAACTTGGCTTTACTCATTATGGGTACATTCAACCTTTTGAAGAAATATCCGAGGATATATTGTTTGGTGCATATGGAACAGATGACCTCAGGCTGATCACTCCAGCTTAAGATACATGTCAAAGGCGGCAATCATACCTCGTGCGCTTCACGTGGGAGTTAAGATATAAGTAACTCCTCCCGCCTATATAAGCAGTACTTAAAGAAATGGTGATCAAAGCCGATTAAATTCGGCGCTTTTTCATTACCCCTCAGGGGTGTAGATTGGTTGGGGGGCAAACGTTGCCCCCTCTCTTTTTTCATGACTGCCCGTGGTGCTCCGCGAAGCAATCTTTCGCCGATATTGCGGGTGGCCTGAGCCAATCAGGAGTATTCATGTCCGATCTGACCCTCTATTTCGCTCCCGGCACCTGTGCCATGGCCGTGCAGATTGCCCTGCTGGAAGCAAATGCCCCGTTCCAACCCCGTCTCGTCAACCTCGCCGCCGGTGAGCAGCGTGATCCTGCGTATCTTGCCATCAACCCCAAAGGGCGGGTGCCTGCCCTGATCACCGAGCAGGGCACTCTGACCGAGACCCCGGCCCTGCTGCTCTATGTGGCGCAGCGCTTCCCCGATGCCAAGCTGGCGCCGCTGGACAACCCGTTTCTGCTGGCCCGCATGCAGGAGGTCAACAGCTTCCTCGCCTCCACCGTGCATGTCTCCCATGCCCACGGTCGCCGTGGCAGCCGCTGGGCCGATGACGAGCAAGCCATTGCCGCCATGCAGCAGAAAGTCGCCAGCAATATGCGCGATGGCTTTGCCCAGATTGAGCAGCACTATCTGGCAGGCCCCTGGGTGCTGGGCGAGCAGTTCAGCGTGGCGGATATCTATCTGTTCGTGGTCGCGGGCTGGCTGAAAAGCGATGGGGTCGAGATCAGTGAATTCCCCAAGGTTGCCGAGCATTATCAGCGCATGCTGAGCCGTCCGGCGGTCGCCAAGGCAGTGGCCAACTAACCATAAAATCAATAGCTCGATGAATAACAAGGGTGTCAGGGCTCTGCTGACACCCTTCCTGCCTCCTCCCCTGCACTTCTTCTCCCGCCTTTGAGATCGTTTTCACATTTCCGTGGTTTTGCCGTGGCCCTTCCTTAGTAAAAAGCCTATCTTTGCGTCATGACGCAACCGGTTGCGTAACCGGTTGCCTAGCGGTTCACAGATTGACGGGCCAAGGCCTGATGAGGTGCTGTATGAAACGAGGCGTACTGCTCAATGCTCCCCTGAGTGCTCTGGTGGCACAGATGGGCCACACCGACGAGATCACCGTCTGCGATGCAGGCTTGCCCATTCCGGCAGGTCCGGAGCGGATCGATCTGGCGCTGATGGCGGGGACGCCCAGTCTTGAAACCGTACTGACCGCCCTGCTCACCGATCTGGTGGTGGAGAAAGCGATCATGGCAAGCGAGATCAAGCAGATCAGCCCCGCCGCCCATCAGGCTCTGGTCGATCAGCTTGAGGCCCACGCAGCCGCTCAGGGCAAGCCCATCGCCATCGAATACTGCCTGCACGAGGAGTTCAAGACCCGCTCCCGCCAGAGCAAGGCGATCGTGCGCAGCGGCGAGGTGACTCCCTACGCCAACCTGATCCTCTGCGCCGGTGTGGCGTTCTGACATTCTTCAAAGAAGGCCTCTTCAAGGAAGCTGCAAATGAGCACAACCTCCCCCCTCTCACCCATTCTGGAGCTGACCGGGATCGTCAAGACCTTCCCCGGTGTACGTGCCCTCGACGAAGCGGGTCTGCGGGTCTATCCGGGCCAGGTGATGGCCCTGCTCGGTGAAAATGGCGCCGGCAAATCCACCCTGATGAAGGTGCTGACCGGTATCTATCAGGCCGATGCGGGCAGTGTCAGCTACCGCGGTCAGTCGGTCCACTTCAAGGGCCCCCGCGACTCTCAGGATCAGGGGATCAGCATCATCCACCAGGAGCTGAACCTGCTGCCGGAGCTCTCTATCGCCGCCAACATCTTCCTCGGGCGCGAACCCCGTACCCGTTTTGGCAGCATCGACCACAAACAGCTGCGCGAACGGGCGAGCGGGCTGCTGGCGCGACTTGGCGTCAAACACGGCCCGGATACCCGGCTCGGGGATCTCTCCATCGGCGAACAGCAGATGGTGGAGATTGCCAAGGCGCTGTCGTTCGATGCCAGCGTCATCATCATGGACGAGCCGACCGATGCGCTGACCGATACCGAGACCGAGCAGCTGTTCAAGGTTATCCGCGAGCTGCGCGAACAAGGCTGCGGCATCGTCTATATCTCCCACCGCCTCAAGGAGATCTTCGAGATCTGCGATCGGGTCACTGTGCTGCGCGATGGCAAGTGGATCGGCGAGAAGGCGGTGAGCGATCTGGATGAAGACAAGATCATCGAGATGATGGTGGGCCGCCGACTGGAAGAGCAGTATCCGCGTCTTGAGCGCGAGCTTGGCCCCGTCAGCCTGCAGGTTAAGGATCTGGCCGGTCCCGGCGTGCGCGGGGTGAGTTTCTCCCTGCGTCAGGGGGAAATTCTGGGCTTTAGCGGCCTGATGGGCTCCGGCCGTACCGAACTGATGAAGCTAATCTATGGCGCCAGCCCCATCAGCGCCGGTGAAGTGGCAGTGGACGGTCATGCTCTGGTGCCCAAAAGCCCGGCCGATGGTCTGGCCGCAGGCATCGCCTATATCTCCGAAGATCGAAAAGGAGATGGACTGGTGCTGGAGCTGTCGGTGCGCGAAAACATGAGTCTCTGCGCCCTCGACGAGTTCATCAGCAACGGCAAGATTGACGGCAAGGCCGAGCGGCAGGCGGTGAGCGACTATGTGCGCCTGTTCAACATCAAGACCCCGAGTCAGGATCAGCTGATAAAGCTGCTCTCTGGCGGCAACCAGCAGAAGGTAGCCATCGCCAAGGGGCTGCTGACCCGGCCCAAGGTGCTGATCCTCGACGAGCCGACCCGCGGCGTCGATGTGGGGGCGAAGAAGGAAATTTATCAGCTGATCAACCAGTTCAAGAAGGAGGGGATGAGCATCATTCTGGTCTCCTCCGAGATGCCGGAAGTGCTCGGCATGAGTGATCGCATCATGGTGATGCACGAAGGGCGCATCAGCGCAGAGTTCAACACCCGCGATGCCAATCAGGAGAAGCTGATGGCGGCGGCAGTCGGTAAACAGTGGCAAGCAGAGCAAGAGGCATCCCAATGACAACCCAAACCCTTTCCCGCCGTGGCGTCATGAGCAAGGCGTGGTGGATCGAGAACAAATCCCTGGTCGCGCTGCTGGTCCTGATTGGTGTGGTCTCGGTCTTAAGCCCCAACTTCTTCACCGCCGACAACCTCCTCAACATCCTGCGCCAGACCTCGGTCAACGCCATCATGGCGGTCGGTATGACGCTGGTTATCCTTACCGCCGGTATCGATCTGTCGGTCGGCTCTGTGCTTGCCCTGTGCGGCGCGCTGGCCGCCACCATGGTCGCCATGGAGTTGCCCATCTGGCTGGTGGTGCCCCTCACTCTGGGTGCCGGTGCCCTGCTGGGTGGCGTCAGCGGTCTCATCATTGCCAAGGGCAAGGTGCAGGCATTTATCGCCACTCTGGTCACCATGACCGCCCTGCGCGGTATCACCATGGTCTATACCGAGGGCCGCCCCATCTCCACCGGTTTCAGTGACGGCGCCGATCACTTTGCCTGGCTCGGTACCGGTTACCTGTTCGGTCTGCCGGTGCCCATCTGGCTGATGGCCATCGTCTTCCTGCTCGCCTGGTTCATGCTCAACCACACTCGTCTGGGTCGCTACATCTACGCGCTGGGCGGCAACGAGTCTGCTACCCGCCTCTCCGGTATCAATGTGGATCGGGTGAAGCTGGCGGTGTATGGTCTGTGCGGTGCGCTCTCGGCGCTGGCAGGGCTTATCGTTACCTCTCGCCTCTCCTCTGCCCAGCCAACCGCTGGCATGGGTTACGAGCTGGATGCCATCGCCGCCGTGGTGCTGGGGGGTACCAGCCTGATGGGCGGCAAGGGTCGCATCATGGGGACCCTGATCGGTGCCTTGATCATCGGCTTCCTGAACAACGCCCTCAACCTGCTCGACGTATCCTCCTATTACCAGATGATCGCCAAGGCCAGCGTGATCTTGCTTGCCGTGATGATCGATAACAAAAGCAATCGTTGATAAGACAAGCCACACACAAGGAATGAAATGATGAAAAAGCTCAATACCCTGCTCGCTGCCGCCATCATGTCCGTGCTGGGCACAGCCCAGGCCGCCGATCAAACCCTGGCCATGGTGGTCTCCACCCTCAACAACCCCTTCTTTGTCACCATGAAAGAGGGTGCCGAAGCCAAAGCCAAAGAGCTTGGCTACGAGCTGGTGGTACTGGACTCCCAGAATGACCCGGCCAAAGAGCTCTCCAACATGGAAGATCTCACCGTGCGCAAGGTCGGCGCCATCCTGATCAACCCCACTGACTCCGAAGCGGTGGGCAACGCCATTCGTCTGGCCAACCGCGCCAGCATTCCGGTACTGACCCTGGACCGCGGCGCTGCGCAGGGTGAGGTCAAGGCCCATATCGCCTCCGACAACGTGGCGGGCGGCAAGCTGGCCGGTGACTTTATCACCGAGAAACTGGGTACCGGTGCCAAGGTCATTCAGCTGGAAGGGATTGCCGGTACCTCCGCCGCCCGCGACCGTGGCGAAGGTTTTGCCCTGGCCGTGGCGGCCAACAAGCTGCAGGTGCTGGCTTCCCAGCCTGCCGACTTTGACCGCACCAAGGGTCTGAACGTCATGGAAAACCTGCTGGCTGCCCACCCGACCGTACAGGCGGTGTTCGCCCAGAACGACGAAATGGCGCTGGGTGCCATCCGCGCCGTGCAGGCTGCCGGTAAAGAGGTGATGATCGTTGGCTTCGACGGCACTGACGATGGCAAAGCCGCCGTAGCCAAGGGTAAACTGGCCGCCACCGTAGCCCAGCAGCCTGCCCTGATCGGTGCCATCGGCGTCGAGACTGCCGACAAGGTGCTGAAAGGTCAGCCGGTTGAGAAATCCATTCCGGTACCGCTGCAAGTGGTCAGCAAATAAATCACAAGGGGGAGGCTCGCCTCCCCTTTTCCCTCTCGTTCAGGTGCCTCCCGGCTTGAGCTCACGCCATCACAGTGTTCAAACCAAGATGCATCAGGAGTAGTAAACATGAATCGTCTCGTCGTTCTGGGCAGTGTCAATGCAGACCATGTATTGCGCGTTCCCCACTTTCCTCGCCCGGGTGAAACCCTGACCGGTCACAGCTATCAGGTCGTGCCCGGTGGCAAGGGGGCTAATCAGGCAGTCGCTGCCGCCCGCCTTGGCGCCCCCGTCTCCTTTATCGCCCGTATCGGTGATGACGCCATCGGCCACCAGATGAAGAGCGGTTTTGCCAAAGATGGCATCGACGTCAGCGCCGTCGAGCTCGATCCCAAGCTCCCGACCGGTATCGCCATCATCTATGTGAGCGATGAGGGGGAGAACAGCATCGGAATCTCAGCCGAAGCGAACGGTGCCATCACCCCTGCCGTGGTGAAAAACCACGAAGCGATGATCGCCGACGCCCACACCCTGCTGTTGCAGCTGGAAGTGCCGCTCGAGAGCGTTCATGAAGCAGCACGGCTGGCTCGTGCCCACGGCACCCGGGTGGTGCTCAACCCCGCCCCCGCTCGCCCGCTCTCAAGCGAGCTGCTGGCGCTGGTGGATCTTATCACCCCCAACCAGACCGAGGCCGAGCTGCTGACCGGCGTCAAAGTCACCGACGAAGCGAGCGCCCGCGAGGCGGCCGCCCGCTTCCACCAGATGGGCATTGCGGACGTGATGATCACCCTGGGGTCGCAGGGGGTCTATTGCAGCAACGCCCAGCAGCAACAGCTGATCCCGGGCTTTCGGGTCAAGGCGGTGGATACCACTGCCGCAGGCGATACCTTCAACGGTGCCCTGTTGGCGGCGGAACTGGCGGGTGCCGATTTCCACAGTGCGGTGCGCTTTGCCCACGGGGCGGCGGCGCTCTCCGTGACCCGATTCGGTGCCCAGAGCTCGATCCCGAGCAAGCAGGAAGTTGACGCCTTCCTGCTTGAGCAGACTGCGCAGGGGCACTGATGGCCAATATCAAGGAGGTGGCGGCGCTGGCGGGGGTCTCCACCACAACAGTATCCCATGTCATCAACGAGACCCGCTTTGTGGCCGAGGAGACCCGCGAACGGGTCTTTGCGGCCATGCGCGATCTCAACTATGCCCCGAGTCTGGTGGCCCGCAGCCTCAAGGTGAAGGAGACCAACAGTATCGGCATGCTGGTCACCACCTCCAGCAACCCCTTCTTTGCCGAGGTGGTGCGCGGGGTGGAGCGTTACTGCTTCGAGCAGGGCTACAACCTGATGCTGGGCAACACCGAGGGTCAGGCGGAAACCGCTCTCTCCTACCTCAAGATGATGCTGCGCAAGCGGGTCGATGGCCTGCTGATCATGTGTAGCGAAGGACAACAAGAGGTCTTCAACCAGCTCGACTGGCTCAAGAGCCTGCCGGTGGTGGTGATGGATTGGGGGCTGGTCAGCGAGGATGTGGATCTTATCGCCGACAACTCCTTCCACGGTGGTTATCTCGCGACCCGCCATCTGATTGAGCTGGGCCATACCGCCATCGGTTGTATCACAGGCCCCCACAGCCGCGCCCCCGCCAACCAGCGCCAAGCTGGCTTTGAGCAGGCGTTGCAGGAGGCAGGTCTCACGCTCAATCCTGACTGGATCCAGGAGGGGGACTTTGATTGCACCAGCGGCCATCAGGCGATGACCCGTCTGCTGGCATTGCCCGAGCGTCCCACCGCCCTCTTTGTCTGCAACGACATGATGGCAATGGGAGCAATCAGTGCCGCCCATCAGGCGGGGCTGGTGATCCCGCGGGATATCTCCATCGTCGGCTACGACAATGTGGCGCTGGCTGAATTTATGTCGCCGCCGCTCACCACCGTCAACCAGCCCAAAGAGGAGCTGGGGCGCCTCGCCGTCACCCGCCTGTTGGCGCGGATCAACGGCGAAGTGGTGGAGAATCACCTGATCACCGTCGACCCTGACCTGGTGATCAGACAATCCTGCGCCCCTCGCCCCTGACGTTCAGGGGCAATAAATGAAACAAGGCGACCCCGAGGTCGCCTTGTTTCATTTTGTCTCTTGCCGATGCAATACCGCTTTTTGCCCTCAGGCCAGCGACCGGGTCTCCCTAGCCGACAGCACTTGCAGTGGCACCAGCCCCAATCGTCTGGCCAGAGGCTGCAACAACTCGCCATCATCATCACCCTGCGGCAACCAGTAGCGAACGGGCCAGCCGGCTGCCAGCTGCGCCGCGGTGGTACTGCCAATCTCTCTGAGCGCCAGAGTGCAAGCCTGCTGCCGCAATCCCGCTAGCAGGGCACCATCCGGCTGTAGCGTCGGTACCAGCAACACTAGCGGCGTGCAGGAAGCCTCCGGCAAATAGGCCAGTAGATGGGTCAGCTGGGCCTGATTGTCGAGCGGGACCAGCAGTGCCCGACCATCGGCATACTGCGCCTCGTGTGTTTGCAGCACACGGGCCAACACGGGCCCCAGCACACCGCACTCCTGCAGCCAGCGCATGTGGCAAGGCACTCCCTGCTCACGCCACTCAAGCGCCAATTGCCACATCTCGTTGCCCTGTCCGTCCGTCAGCTCCTGCAATGCCACTCGCAGCGGTGCAGGCTCGCGCCCTGCCAGCCACTCTCGCAGCTGATGAAGCTGCTGCTGACTCAACTGCAACTGCTGCAGCATGGCAGGCTCAAACCAGCTGATCGCCCCCTCCTGGCTACGCTTGGCCTGGTTGAGGGCCAGGATGGCCTGATCCAGCAACCGGGCGGCATCCTGTTGCTGCGCCTTGGCGACCCCGAGTCGACAGGCCAGATCGAAGCTGCACTCCCGGGTCACGAACTCGAAATGGAGCAGATCCACCAGCTCATGAATGGCGGTTTCCAGCGCATCATCCGCCTTGGTCAGCACCACGGCAAATTCGTCACCACCGAGCCGGTAAGCGTGACTGCCATGGGCCTGTTGCAGCTTGTTGGCCACCATCTGCAACAACCGATCACCGACCTGATAACCCAGCAGATCATTGACCTGCTTGAAGCGCTTGAGATCGAGCACCACCAAAGCGCTCACCTCGCCGGCATGCAGAGCGCGAGAGAGCTGCTCCTGCAGGGCACGGCGGTTGCCAAGCTGGGTCAGAGGATCGAGCAGGGCAAGCCGACGGTTCGCCAGATTGGCGCGAATGAGGGCAGCGACCAGAGCGCCACCGGTCAGCAACAGGATCAGTTGCCAGATCTGCAGCCAGAACAGGCTGTTGCGGATCTGGCTGACCGAATGCTCCCGCTCCTGGCCGGAGAGGATCTGATCCCCTATCTGTTCGATGAGACGGGTCTGGCTGGCGATCGCCTCCTGCAAGCGGGCAAGCTCAGCCCCCTCGCGCAGCGCACCAGACTCCATCTGGGGTTCGAGCTGCTTGATCTGCTCGAACAGGGTGGCCAGCACTTTGCCGAGCCCGTGCCGCTGGCGCATCTCGGCGGTTTCACTGCTGATGAGGAAGATATCGAGCCGGTTCCACAGCAGATCGTAATCTAGGCTCAGGGTCTCCATCGACAGTCTGCCAGCCCGATAGAGCTGCAGATCGTAGAGGAAACGCTGGGATTCGAGCATCACCTGGCTGATGTTCCAGTGGACATTGCGGTAGAAAGTATCGACCAGCTGCTCCTGCCGATACTGCAGATAGAGGCTGCTGCCCGACGAGAGCAGAAACAGCAGCGACACCGCAACCAACAGCAGATTTTGGCGGGATAGCCCCATCAATCGACGATCTCGATGCGGGTCACCTGCCACACCATGCAGTTGTGAATGGCAGGCACGTCCAGCTTGGGATAGGTGGTGAACGGGATGAGCAGCCAGAGCGGCCCCTTGTTGCGCCGGGTCAGCGGTTTGCCGTCCTCCTGACGCACCAGGGTCAGCGGCACGCCGTCGAACAGGGCCAGATCCACCACCTGCTGATAGCCGTTGAGGGCCGAAACGGCGATCTTGCGGGCATCCGGGATCCCTTGCGCCGCCAGCACGGCTGACAGGGTCGGCCCGCGATAGTGGTGGGCGCCCTGAGTCCAGGGGGTAGTGGTGGTGAATTCGGTCTGTGGCAAGGCGGAGAGGGCCGCCTCATCGAGGGTCACCTGCTGGCCATCTGACAGTACCAGGGTCATCAAGGGGATGGAGGCCGATGCGCTGGCACTGGCCAGCATCAGGAGAAAAAAAGCGATCCATTGCTTTACTGCGGTCATGGTAATTTGCGCCAACTGCGTCCCATTTTTTAAATGGTTGCCAGTGTGGCGATTTCACCGAACCATTGCAACTGTCCCATCGCACAGTAGCTCAGGGACCGCGCATCTCCATCCAGTTGTGCCCCTCGACTTGCCTCGGTTGATGAATGCCGCACGCCTCCAGCAACTCATCGACATAGGCGGGCACCAGCAGGGAGGCTGGGCCATAACGTTTCTCGTCAAACTGGCTGCCCACTTCGCTCGGCTCGAGATTGAGCTCGATGGTGTGGGCCCCGTTTAGGCCCGCTTCATGGACAAACCCGGCGGCCGGATAGACTGCGCCCGAGGTGCCGATGGAGATAAAGAGATCGCACTGGGCCAGCGCACTGTAGATGCGATCCAACCCGAGCGGCATTTCGCCAAACCAGACCACATGGGGACGCATCGGCTGGGGGAACTGGCAGCAGGAGCAGAGCTCGTCCTGATGGAGATCGCCGCGCCACTCGATCACCTGACCGGACTCGGGGCAGCGGGCCTTGAGCAGCTCCCCGTGCATATGGATAAGGTTCTTGCTGCCAGCGCTCTCGTGCAGATTGTCGATGTTCTGGGTGACCAGGGTGACCGTGCCGGGCAGCAGCCGCTCGAGACGAGCCAACGCATAGTGGGCCGGATTGGGATGAACCTGGGGCTGTTGCAGCTGTTTGCGGCGGGAGTTGTAAAAGCGCAGCACCAGTTCGGGATCCCGGGCATACCCCTCGGGGGTCGCCACATCCTCGACCTTGTGCTCTTCCCACAAACCGTCGCAGGCACGAAATGTCTTGATGCCGGATTCGGCAGAGATCCCCGCGCCGGTCAGGATCACGATATGTTTATATGACTGCGCCATAAGCTGCTCCGTCTATCCCCGCACAATAAATGTGACCTTAGCACAGGGAAAAAAGTGTCACTATTCGCCCTTGGTCTTAAGCGGCGCCGCTGGCGGTGCGGGTAACCAGGCATCCAGTACCGACAGATCCAGCCTGACAAAGACCATCTCCCGCCCGGTCACCAGGGTCAGCGGCAAGCCAAGGCGCTTGAGCAGGGTCAGCATCGGCCGGTTCTGGGCCAGCACTTCCGCCGTCCACTCCCGGATCCCGTCCTCCCTGGCCAGCAGTGCCAGCGCCAGCAGAATGCGCCTCCCCGCCCCCTTGTGCTGAAAGTGATCCGCTACGATGCAAGAAAACTCCGCTCGATCGGGATGAAGGCGGCGGCGGATTGATTGCGCCTGAGCCAGCGGCTCACCGGCCAGATCGGTCAGCAACAGCGAAATCTGTTGTTCGGGATGGTAATTGAGAAATTGGGCCACCTGTTCCGGTGGCGGCGTCCGTTTCGGGCGCATAAACCGCAGATAGATGCTCTCTTCACTCAATGCATCGTAAGCGGCCAGCATGCGGGCAGGCGCCACACCATGCAGCTCGCGTAGCAGGCAAGGCACCCCGGAGACCTGCATCGCCAGTGGCAGCGCGGCCCGGGAAACCGGATGGGGCCAGCCCTCCAGCCCTTTGCCGAGGCGCTCCCGGTGCATGGGCCAGCAGAGGTAGCGCGGCATGGCTTACCAGCGCCCCGTCATACCGCGCTCTCGCCACACCTCGACGTCGAGCAGGTTGTAAGGATCATCCAGATAGACGGCGATCCCCAGCTCCCGGACCCTGGCCATAAAGCGTCCCAGCAGGGAGTCACCGGTCAAGGACTCCATCTCCGGCAAGATCCCCTGCCCCAGCAGCAAGGCTTGCAGCGGCAAACGCTCCAGCAGATCGAATGGCAGATGCTGGCTGTTATCTAGCAGCAGCGCAAGCTTGCTCCCCGCCAGACTGGCTTGCAGCACCAGCGCGAAGCGATCGGCATTGCCGAGCAGGTGGTCACGACGGTGGATCAGCAGGGTCAGTTCGGCTGGGGTACGCGACTGCTCCGTCAGCCAATCCTTGAGCGCCTCCCAGCGGCTGGGTAAACCCGTTACCGCCAGCCAGACCGGATGAGGGGTCGCGGGACTGGAGAGCAGCCCAAGCTGACCCTGCACCTCCCCCTGCCACCGGCGGATGGAACGGCGCTGGCCGCTCAAGCGCTGCTGACGCAGCGGGCCCAGATAGAGTCTACGCAGCAACCTGAGCAGCTCGTCGCAATCAAGCGGCTTGGCCAGCGCCGCCAGAATATTGAAACCGGCATCGTGTAGCAGGCGGCGGGCACCGTCGATCAGCGTCTGCTCATGGGCCGAAAGCAGCACAATGGGCAGCCCGGCCTCCTGCAACTGGGGCTGGTTCATCAGCAGACTGATGGCATCTTGCTCCACCAGACTGAGATCGCACACCAGCAGGCTGATGTCGCCCGCCGACAATGCCGCAAGACAGGCCGATTCATCCTGTACCCACTGACAGGAGAGCCCCAACCCGGCGATGGTCTGTTGCAGTTGCATCCCCTGAAACGGGTGATCCTCGAGCAGCAGCACCTTGTTAGCGGCCAGCCAGTTGCACCAATCACGATAACTGGCGGCAAGCCCCCCCAGCCAATCTTCGCCGATAGCGTAAATCCCCTCATGCTGCTGCAACTGGGGGAAGTAGTCCGCCTGCTGATGAGCGGCGGGGTCGTAAAGTGCGATGGCGCCAGCCGCAAACAACCCTTCCCACTGCCAGCAGGCATCCGGTCGGGTACGGTGCAGCGTGACATAGGAGGGCAATGTCATGGTGCTGGCCAACTCATGGGCGGTGCTGTCGAGGGCATAGAGCACAATGGGGCAAAATCCTGCCGCCTCATGCTCTTCCGAATCGAGCAACGCCAGTAATTCTTCATCAGTGATGATCATTTTGAGCCCTCTTTGAAAACTGCTGGCTGAACTCATCCAGTGCCCGGTTCAATCTGGCTTGCAGCATCGGATGGGGCGCCTGTTGCCACTCTTCAATGACCGCAACCAACGCAGTCGCCCCTACCATTCTGGCGGCCCCCTTCAACTTGTGTAAAGCAGCATTCACGCCAACTTCATCTTCTTCTGTGCTGCAGCGCTCAAGTTCGGCCAAATCATCACGGGTAGCCTTCAGATAAAGGGCGGCCAGTTCATCGGTCAGCAGCGAGGCAACCAGTGTCGGGGCGACAACATTGCTCCCCTCTTTGGCAATATGGCGCAGCAAGGTCGCCAGCTCCTTGAGGGCGACCGGCTTGTCCAGATGGCCATCGCAGCCGCAGGATTGCAGCTCCCTTGCCGCCTGATCACTGAGATCTGCGGTGATCACATAGACTGGCAGACGGGCCCAACGGGCGGATTGGCGCAATTGCCTGCACAGCTCGGCCCCGTTCATCACCGGCATCTGCAGATCGGTCAGCACAAAATCCACCTCCTGCTGCGCCAGCATCTCCAGCGCCAGCTGCCCGTTGGCGGCAGTGATAACGCTGGCACCAAGTTGCCCCAGTTGCAGGCTGATCAGCTCGCGATTGACATCGTGATCTTCAACCAGCAGTACCCGCATGCCAAGCCCTGGCTGGGTGCCGGCCACCGGTTGATCCGGGGTCAACCGTGGCTGCAGCAGAGTGATGATGGTCCCGGGCACCCAGGACTCCCCTTGCCAGGCCCAATAGTAGAGCCCCTTCTCGTCCACCTCCGCTTGCAGCGTATCAACGGCGTTGCTGACGGTGGCGATCCCCAATCGACTGAGCCAGGGCAACAGTGCTTGCGCCTCATCGTGCGGTAAAGAGAGCGCCAGCTGCCGCACATTGGGCTGCCAGTCCGGCTCCTGCTGCACCCGCTTCAGCGGCAACTCGCAATAGAAGCGGCTACCGCCACCGACACGCCCCTCGACATCGATAAGCCCCCCCATCTGCTCGACCAGCTGCTTGCAGATCGCCAGACCAAGACCGGTGCCCGGCGCCCGCAGCTGCCCTTCAACGGCAAACTGCTCGAACGGCATAAAGAGCGTGGTGCGCATCTTGGCGGTGATCCCCGGTCCCTGATCATCCACACCAAAGCGCAAGGTCGATGCGACCACCTCGGCCCACAGCACCACTTCCCCACGCAGGCTGAACTTGATGGCATTGGAGAGCAGGTTGTGGAGCACTTGCCGTACCCGATGAGGGTCGAGGGTCTGCAGGGCTGGCAGAGCCGGGTTCAACTTAAGGCGCAGTTGCAATCCCTTGGCCCGCGCCTTGGTCCAGTGCACCGCCGCCACGTGCTCACACAGCTCGGCAAAATCGGTGGGTTGCGGCGAGAGGGAGAGTTTGCTGTTTTCGTTGCGGCTAAAGTCGAGCACATCGTTGAGCAGGCCGAGCAGCTCATCCCCCGCCTGACGCACCCGCGCCAGCGCCGAATCCTGCTCTCTCGACAAAGGGGTGCTGGCCAGCCACTCCAGCAAGCCGAGCATGGCGTTCATCGGCGTGCGGATCTCGTGGCTGATGGCGGCCAAAAAGCGCCCCTTGGCCAGAACTGCCTGTTGCGCCTGCTCATGGGAGTGCTGCAATGCTTGATCCTGCTCGACCCGGGCAGTGGCATCCTGCATCACCGCATAAATTCGCCAACCCTGCGGTTGACTGCGGCCACGGCCGTAGAGCTGCAACCAGCGCAGACCCTTGGTCGGATGGTAATAGCGCATGGTGAACGCGAAGGGTTTGCCAGCCTGCAACATGGCGAACATCTCACGGCTTACCCGACGACGATCCTCGCGCTCCAGCATAATGAGCACCCGTTTGGGCTCACGACGGATCTGCTGACTCGCCAGCCCCAGCAGCTCGTAACAGCCCCGGCTGATAAACTCGATCCCCCCTACCCGTCCCCGCTCGAACATAAACTGCAGCACCACGCCGGGAACGGTATTGGTCAGGGCGCGCAGGCGGCGCTCTGCCTGACGCAGGAAACGGGCCTGCTCACGCAGCACGCTGATATCCGACAGGGCGATAAGATCTGTGGCGGGTGCTTGCTTGTCCAGCCGTAGCGGATGCTGGGCATAGGCGAAGACCTGATCCCCCAGCACCAACTCCCCTTCACTCTTCTGAGGCTGCACCGGCGGCAGCATCAACTGCTGCGAATAGCGCAGGGCCAAACGTCGCCCCTGTTTATTGGATTTGATCACCTTGCCCTGGCTATTGCGCAGATAGACGGGCACCGGCAACGCCTGAAACATGGTTTCCCGCAGCTCGCTCTCGATGGCCAGCGCCTTCTCGGCGGCGTGACGCTGGGCCACCTCCCGTGCCAGTTGCTGACGAGACCGCCAGATCCCGCCGATGACGATACCGCTGATCAGCAGTGCCATGGCGATGGAGCCAAACCAGGCGGCGTAGCTCACGCCGGGCTGCTGCACGACGAGCAAGCGGCGCCAGCGCTGGTTAAGTTCGTCAATCTGGGTGCTGGTAAGCGCCATCAGGTTGCGATCCATCACCCCGGCCAGTTCGGTCTGACTCTTGTTGATGGCAAAGCCAAGACTGAAGCGATCTTCCAGCTCCTCGATATCGAGCCCTTCCAGCAAGTTGGTACGCTGGGGATATTGCAGCTGATAAAGCTCGCTCAGCATGGCGTCAGCCTTGCCCTGTTTGATCGCTGCAAGCCCCTGCTCGATGCCGTCGGTGCGAAGCCACTCCTGATCACCGAGCAGGGCGAGCAAGGAGGGATCGTAGAGGGATTCCGGCACCAGAATACGTTGGCGCTTGAGTTGGGTAATGCGATCAGCAGCCAGCTTGCGCTTGCTGATCAAGGCAAACCGGTTGGTGGAGATCGTCCGGCTGAAAATGAACTGATCCGTCAATGCCGGGGATTCCGGCAAGCCGGCCATCATATCCGCCTCACCACGGCGCAGCTTTTCTACTGCCTCCGCCTTGCTGGCGGCAGGCACCAGCTTGTATTTCAGGCCGGTCTCCTGGGTGACCCAGCGCAGCACATCCGCGCTCCACCCTTTCGCCTCCCCCAGATCATTGACGCCGCTATAGGGCATCAACTCAGGATTGACCACCAGGCGAATGGTGCGCCCGCGGCCGGATAACCAGGCCTGCTCGGTATCGCTGAAGTGGGGCTGGTTGACATAGAGCGACCCCTGATCGAGATAACGAGCCAGATCGGTATAGATAGTACCGGCCGGCATATGACGGATCAGGGTGTCCACCAGATTGGCCAACTCCGGCTGATCACGCATCATCAAGCGATAGCTGATGATCCGATCCTCACCAAACAGGCGGCGCAGGCGCAAACCATCGGCAGGAAACTCGCGCATCAGATAGCGCAGTTGCAGATAGTCCCCCAGATAGGCATCACCCTTGCCACTCTGCAGCGCGTCGTAGACCTTCTCTCCGCTTTTTAGGGAAATAATGCGTGCCTGAGGATAGAGCTCGTGCAACAGGCGGGCAGAGTCTGCCACCGAGTAGACCAGAAAGCGGGCCTGTTTGAGATTTTCACCCTTGTAGAGGATGGCGGCATCGGTCTCCATCATCGGACGGCTTAACCGCATGCCCTCCACGGCCTTCTTGCGGGTTCCGACATAGGGAATGATGTCGCAGTCACCCTCTGCGAGCCCGTTGCGCAATGTTTGCCAATCGGGCAGCTCTTTGAGCACCAGCGGAACCGGGAACAGCTCCTGCAACCGGGCGAGACGATCCTTGAGCAGTCCCCCCTCGGCCATCAGGTATGGTGGAGGAAGCGTCGCAGGATAGCAGAGCGAAAGCTGACTCAGTGAATTTACATAAGCTTGGGTCGCCGGCGCCAACGGCAGCACTGTTGTCTGCAAAGGCTTGGCGTGCAATGGCAGTGCCAGCACGGCACCCAGAAGAAAAACGGGGAATTTGGTCATCTGAAAACAAAAGCCAGGCATCTGCCTGGCTTTTTATCACTCGTTGGGTTCAACATTTTCTACCCTGGCCTTGAGCTTCTGGCCAGGCCGGAAGGTCACCACGCGGCGGGCGCTGATAGGAATATCCTCGCCCGTCTTGGGGTTACGTCCGGGACGCTGATTCTTCTCACGAAGGTCAAAGTTACCGAAGCCTGAAATCTTGACTTGTTCACCACGCTCAAGCGCCTGTCGGATTTCTTCAAAGAAGGCTTCCACCATATCTTTGGCTTCACGCTTGCTCATCCCGAGCTGGGTGAACAGGTGCTCTGCAATGTCGGCTTTGGTAAGCGCCATAGATCAATCCCTCAAGGATGCATTCAACTCTTCACCAAGGGCCCGCACGACATTGTCTACGGTCTCGGCAATCTCTTTCTCCTCCAGGGTGCGCTGGGTGTCTTGCAATACAAGACTGATGGCCAGGCTCTTCTTGTCCTCTGCCATACCAGCACCCTGGTATACGTCAAACAAGTTTATTCCAACTACCTGATTTCCGCCAACTTTTTTAATTACCGCAAGCACATCACCTGCCAGAACCTGACGATCGACCACGACGGCGATGTCGCGACGGTTCGCCGGGAACTTGGAAACTTCGGCTGCCACAGGCACCTTGGCCGGGGTCAGCTTGTCCAGCTCCAGCTCAAACATCACCGCGCGGCTCTTGAGGCCCAGCTTCTTCTCGAGGCTCGGGTGGATCACGCCGATGTGGCCGATGATCTCGCCATTGCGCAGGATGGCTGCGCTCTGGCCCGGGTGCAGGGCGCTGTGCTCGGTACGCTCGAAGGTAAAGGTGGCCCCTTCGGCGGTCAAATCCAGCACCGCTTCCAGATCCCCTTTCAAATCAAAGAAGTCGGCTGCGCGAGTTTTGATGTCCCAGTGCTCGTCGCTCTGGTTGCCAGTGATGATACCGGCCAGCATCGGCTCCTGACGGATGCCATTCTCGGCGCTTTCATCCTTGATGAAACGCAGACCCTGTTCAAACAGACGCACACGCGGCTGCTGACGATTCTGGTTGTAAACAACGGCTTGCACCAGGCCCGGGAATAGAGAGACACGCATGGCGGACATCTCGACCGAGATGGGGTTCGGCAGCACGATGGCATCGCTCTGCGGGAACAGGGTTTGCTGGGTCTTGGGATCGACGAAGCTATAGGTGATCGCTTCCTGGAAACCGCGGTCAACCAGCAGGTCGCGTACGCGCTTCAAGGTCACCTGCCCTTCTGCCTGCTCAACCATCGCCAGAGAGGCTGCGGGTTTCAGGTTCGGGATGTTGTTGTAGCCGTAGATGCGAGCCACTTCCTCGATGAGGTCTTCCTCGATGGCGATATCGAAACGCCAGGAGGGTGCCAGCGCAGTCCAACCGTCAGCATCCACAGTGACCTGCATGCCAAGGCGAGTCAGGATCTCGACCACCTGAGCGTCAGCCACGCTGATACCGATCACCTTGTCGAGCTTGCTGCGACGCAGCTTGATGGGGGCCGCTTTCGGCAGATGGGCATCGGATTTGACCTCGATGACCGGACCCGCTTCGCCGCCGCAGATATCCAGCAGCAGACGGGTGGCTCTGTCCATCACCTTGGCCTGCAGCTGCGGATCAACCCCGCGCTCGAAGCGATGGGAAGAGTCGGTGTGCAGACCGTAGGCACGGGCACGGCCTGTGATGGAGAGCGGCGCGAAGAAGGCACACTCCAGCAGGACGTCGGTGGTGGTCTCGGAAACACCGGTGCGATTGCCACCGAAGATACCGGCCATGCAGGCAGGACCTTTGGCATCGGCAATCACCAGGGTGGTCTCTTTGAGCTTCACTTCGTTGCCATCAAGCAGGGTCATCGGCTCATCAGCGTGGGCGCGACGTACCACCAGTTCCCCTTCAAGCGTCGCCAGATCGAAGGCATGCATCGGCTGACCGAATTCCAGCAGCAGGTAGTTGGTGATATCGACGATGGCATCGATGGAACGAATGCCGCCACGGCGCAGCTTCTCTTGCATCCAGAGCGGGCTCTGGGCCTGCAAGTTCAGCCCCTTGATGACGCGGCCCAGATAACGGGGGCAATCAGCTGGTGCTTCAACCCGGATCGGGAAAGTTGCATCAATGGTGGCAACAGCTGGTGCCCAGGTCGGCTCGACCACGTCCACGCTGTTGAGTACGCCAATTTCACGGGCCAGACCGGCGATACCGAGGCAATCGGCACGGTTCGGAGTCAGATCCACGTCGATGGAGACGTCGTTCAGATTGAGGTAGTCGCGAATATCGGTACCGATGGGGGCATCGGCCGGCAGCTCGATGATGCCATCGGCTTCAACGTCGATACCCAGCTCACTGAAAGAGCAGAGCATGCCATGGGACGGCTGGCCACGCAGCTTGGCTTTCTTGATGGTGAAATCACCCGGCAGGGTCGCCCCTACTTTGGCCACACACACTTTCAAGCCCTGACGGCAGTTTGGCGCGCCGCAGACGATGTCCAGCAGCTCGGCTTCACCCACGTTGACCTTGGTCACCCGCAGCTTGTCGGCGTCAGGATGTTGGGCGCACTCGACCACTTCACCCACGACCACATTGTTGAACTGGCCAGCCACCGCTTCCACGGCGTCCACTTCCAGACCAGCCATGGTGATCTGCTCGGCCAGCGCGTTGTCACTCAACTCGGTGCGGACCCACTCCATCACCCAGGATTTACTGAATTTCATGTTCTCTCGCCCTTACTTGAACTGCTTGAGGAAGCGCAGGTCGTTTTCGAAGAAGGCACGCAGGTCGTTGACCCCGTAACGCAGCATGGTCAGGCGCTCAACGCCCATGCCGAAGGCAAAGCCGGAGTATTTTTCCGGATCGATGCCGACCGAACGCAGTACGTTCGGGTGAACCATGCCGCATCCCAGCACTTCCAGCCACTTGCCGTTCTTGCCCATCACGTCCACTTCAGCGCTCGGCTCGGTGAACGGGAAATAGGAAGGACGGAAGCGAATGGTCAGGTCTTCCTCGAAGTAGTTGCGCAGGAAGTCGTGCAGAATGCCCTTCAGCTCGGTAAAGCTGGCATGCTCGTCAACCAGCAGACCTTCAACCTGATGGAACATCGGGGTGTGGGTCATGTCGTAGTCGTTACGATAGACGCGGCCCGGTGCAATGATGCGGATTGGCGGCTGTTGCTGCTGCATGGTGCGGATCTGCACACCGGAGGTGTGGGTACGCAGCATCAGATCAGGATTGAAGTAGAAGGTATCGTGATCGGTACGCGCCGGGTGATGAGCCGGAATGTTCAGCGCATCGAAGTTGTGGAAGCCATCTTCAATCTCGGGACCACGGGCAACCTTGAAGCCCATCTCGCCAAACAGGCGCTCGATGCGCTCGATGGTGCGGGTTACCGGGTGCAGACCACCATTCTCGATGCGACGACCCGGCAGGCTGACGTCGATGGTCTCGGCAGCCAGCTTCTGGTTCAGCACAGCAACTTCGAGCGCTTCACGACGCTCGTTCAGCGCGTCCTGAACCTGTTGTTTTGCCTGGTTGATCACGGCGCCCGCGGCGGGACGCTCTTCGGCAGACAAGGCACCTAGGCCCTTCATCTGCTCGGTAAAAAAGCCCTTTTTACCCAGATATTTGACCCGGATTTCGTCGAGGGTAGCGATATCGCTCACGCCCTCAATTTCGGCTCTGGCTTGGCCGACTACTTCTTCAAGCTGTTGCATGTCTTCCTCGTCACCACTCCCAGTACAGGAGCCTTTAGGCTAAATAAGGTCAAGAGGGGAATAATACAAAAAAAGCCCCTTCGCTGACCATAGTTAAGGTGGGCTTTTCTCCCTACAAATCATTTTGTTATATCAAGCGAGTCTTATCGGTTGACCGCCACTTCTGAAATACTAGAACAAACACGTAGTTTGTTGGCATATAAACCCATTTGTAGAACAGGTCATCTCGCACATATCGCCTTGTGTGGAGAAAACTGTAGCGCGTGTAAAACAGTGGACAGAATATGGATGGGACAAAGGGAAAAGTAATGTAAAACCGCAAATGACAGATACAAAAAAGGAGGCCTGAGCCTCCTTTTAGCGTTTATAACAGAACTGGATTAAACCAGAGCTGCTTTAGCTTTTTCAACCAGGGCGGTGAAAGCCATTTTGTCGTGAACGGCGATATCGGACAGGATCTTGCGATCGATCTCGATGGAAGCCTTCTTCAGACCGTTGATCAGACGGCTGTAGGACAGACCGTTCTGACGGGCTGCAGCGTTGATACGCGCAATCCACAGCTGACGGAACTGACGCTTTTTCTGGCGACGGTCACGGTAGGCATACTGACCAGCTTTGGTTACCGCTTGTACCGCTACGCGGTAAACACGGGAACGGGCGCCGTAGTAACCTTTGGCGGCTTTCATTACTTTCTTGTGACGAGCTCGAGCAGTCACACCACGTTTAACTCTTGGCATTTTTCACATCCCCCCTTATGCGTATGGCAGACAAGCGACAACACGTTTGTGGTCGGCAGCAGAAACCATGAATTTCGGCCCCAGCTGACGCTTACGCTTGCTGCTCTTCTTGGTCAGGATGTGACGCAGGTGGTTGTGCTTGCACTTGAAGCGACCCGAGCCAGTCTTCTTGAAGCGCTTTGCAGCACCCCGGTTGGTTTTCATCTTCGGCATTTCATACTCCGCATTGTGAGTGACAACAAAATCGCAAGGCGAACCAACTCATGGGGCAAGCCCCATGAGTCAATTTCTTGTGGGCCTTAAGATTTCTTCTTAGGTGCGAGGACCATCACAGCTTGACGGCCTTCGACTTTCGGGAACGACTCGACTACGGCCAACTCTTCCAGATCGTTCTTGACGCGCTCCAGAACCTTGATACCAAGATCCTGGTGGGCCATTTCACGACCACGGAAGCGCAGGGTGACCTTAGCCTTGTCCCCGTCTTCCAGAAAGCGAACCAGGTTGCGTAGTTTTACCTGATAGTCGCCTTCGTCAGTGCCAGGACGGAATTTGATTTCCTTAACCTGGACGACTTTCTGCTTTTTCTTCTGTTCTTTGGTTGTTTTGCTCTTTTCGTAGAGGAATTTGCCGTAATCCATGATCCGGCAAACGGGCGGCTCAGCATTTGGACTGATCTCGACCAGATCAACTCCGGCCTCTGCGGCCAAGTTCAGAGCATCCTGAATGGAGGTAATGCCAATGGCTTCACCATCCAGACCAGTCAGACGAACTTCTTTCAGACGGATCTCTTCATTGATCCGGTGAGCGCGGGCTTGCGGTTGCTTGCCCAGTTTTTTTCCGCCTTTTATAGCTTATTCCTCCACTTTCTTTTGTCCGCGGGTCTGAACTTCCTGGGTCAACAGAGCGATGAACTCTTCAACAAGATAAGTGCCCAGGTCAGCCCCTTTACGAGTCCGTACTGCAATCTTACCGGCTTCAACTTCTTTATCGCCGCAGACCAGCATGAAAGGTACTCGCTTCAAAGTATGCTCGCGGATTTTAAAGCCAATCTTCTCATTTCTCAAGTCCGCTTTTGCGCGAAGGCCCGCATCATTCAATGCTTTGGCTACTTTCACCGCATAATCGGCCTGATTGTCCGTGATATTCATGACCACAGCCTGAGTCGGTGCCAACCAGGTCGGGAACAGACCGGCGTACTCTTCAGTCAGAATACCGATGAAGCGCTCGATAGAACCCAAGATGGCCCGGTGGATCATCACAGGTACATGGCGATCGTTGTTTTCGCCCACATAAGTGGCACCCAGACGACCAGGCAGGGCAAAGTCGAGCTGCACGGTACCACATTGCCACGCACGATCAAGGCAATCGTGCAGGGTAAATTCAATCTTGGGACCGTAGAACGCCCCTTCACCCGGCTGCAGATCGTACTTCAGACCGTTGAGCTCCAGCGCTTCGGCCAGCGCTTTCTCGGCGCGATCCCACATCTCGTCGGAGCCGATACGCTGCTCGGGACGAGTGGAGAGCTTGACCACGATGTTCTCGAAGCCAAAGGTACCGTAGACGTCATAGACCATACGAATACAGCCGGAGACCTCTTCCATGATCTGCTCTTCGGTACAGAAGATGTGAGCGTCATCCTGAGTGAAGCCGCGCACCCGCATCAGACCGTGCAGGGAACCGGACGGCTCGTTGCGGTGGCAGGAACCAAACTCGGCCATACGCAGCGGCAGATCGCGGTAGGACTTCAGACCCTGGTTGAAGATCTGGACGTGACCCGGGCAGTTCATCGGCTTGATGGCGTACTCGCGGTTTTCGGACTGGGTGGTGAACATGGCCTGGGCATATTTCTCCCAGTGACCTGAACGCTCCCACAGGACGCGGTCCATCATGAACGGACCTTTCACTTCCTGATAGTCGTACTCTTTGAGCTTGCCGCGGATAAAGGTTTCCAGCTCACGGAAGATGGTCCAGCCATCGTTGTGCCAGAACACCATACCGGGTGCTTCTTCCTGCATGTGATACAGGTCGAGCTGCTTGCCGATCTTGCGGTGGTCGCGCTTGGCGGCCTCTTCCAGGCGCTGCAGATAAGCCTTGAGCTGCTTCTTGTCAGCCCAGGCGGTACCGTAGATACGCTGCAGCATCTTGTTGTTGGAGTCGCCACGCCAGTAGGCGCCGGACATCTTCAGCAACTTGAAGTGGTGGCAGTGACGCATGTTGGGCACGTGCGGGCCGCGACACATGTCGATGTACTCTTCGTGATGATAGAGACCTGGCTGGTCATCACGGGCAATGTTCTGATCCAGGATTTCGACTTTGTAAGACTCGCCGCGCGCCTCGAATACATCGCGCGCTTCTTGCCAGGAGACTTTCTTCTTGATGACGTCGTAATCCTTGGCTACCAGCGCCAGCATGCGCTCTTCCAGGGCAGCCAGATCTTCATCGGTCAGGGTACGGTCAAGATCAACGTCATAGTAGAAGCCGTTGTCGATGACAGGACCGATGGCCATCTTGGTCTGGGGCCAAAGTTGCTTGATAGCATGACCCAGCAAGTGGGCGCAGGAGTGGCGCAGGATGTCCAGACCTTCTTCGTCTTTGGCGGTGATGATGGCCAGCGCAGCATCGGCTTCGATCAGCTCGCACGCATCCACCAGTTCACCGTTTACCCGACCGGCAATGCACGCCTTGGCGAGACCGGGACCGATGTCCGCAGCCACATCCATGACGGAAACAGAGTGGGCAAATTGACGTTGGCTGCCGTCAGGCAGAGTAATGATTGGCATTATGTGTTTCCTTATACAGTGGTGACCCCTACCAAAGGTCACATGCGGGATGGAAAAGAGATTCAAAAAGGTGATGTTCTGGTTCTCCACAGCACTTTGCGAAGACGGCCTGACACGCAAACAGCGTGTCTAACGTGACAAACCAAGCCAAAACGGCCCCATGCTACCAGAAGTCTGGCGTGCTGTATCGGATTTGCAGATATTTTCTACAGTCAAATGAGTCGCCTGCCGACTATTCACCAAGCAGAGATTGCCAGTTGAAGTCAAAGTCACTGCTCCCCTCCTCGGCCAGCGCCAGCTCTTGCAGCACCTGAAGCGCCAGCTTGTTGCCCTTTTGCGCCGCCTGATAGAGCCACTGTTTCGCCTGAGGCAGATCGACCCTGCCGCTGACCCCCATCAGATGAAGGACGCCGACTTTCAGCATGGCCGGGACATCACCATTGCGGGCAGCCTGATCCATCCAGTGAAAGGCTTGGCGCAGATCCCGCTTGACCCCGACACCGCGCAGATAGAGCTCTGCCAGCCGATATTGGCCGAAGGGATCCCCTGCCAGCGCCGACTGGCGATAGAGGCTGATGGCCTGATGGATATCCTGTTCGCTCCCCTGCCCCACCTCATGGCTCCAGCCCATCAAGGCTTGCGCCCGAGGTTGGCCTTGATCGGCCAGTGGCGACCAGATCCGGGTCGCCTCATCAAAGTGACCGGTACGCCAGGCACGGTTGGCAGCAGCCATCTCCTGCTCGGTGGAGAGCGGAAGCAGACGCCAGATAACCAGCGCAATCAGACCGATAAATAGCCAACGGGAAGTGGTGGGACTCATGATGATTTCCGTGATCCAGTTCTCATTTCGTCTATGTAAACGAAATGTAGTGCCGCAATCAAGCAAGAGATCCCTGCAACAACCCTTTTTGCACCCGGTCGCTCAGCAGTAGTTGTCATTTATCCGGGGCACCTGCAAAATAACTGTATGTATAAACAGTATAGGTGCGCACCATGGCAGGACGAGGCAGCCCCCACAATATCGATCACCGTTTTAGCGGTCCCCTTGTCGAAGCGGTCGATGATGGCTGGCAATCGTCCGATTGGGATGCCGCTTTCACTTCTTCTGTGCCTGGCACCGAGGTGCGGGAGATCGATGCACGCAGCATCATCAGCTACAACAGCTCGCCGGATGTCCCCTTTGGTCGCTCCATCAACCCCTATCAGGGGTGCGAACACGGCTGCATCTACTGCTATGCCAGACCCAGCCATGCCTATCTGGAGCTCTCCCCCGGTCTCGATTTCGAGAGCAAGCTGTTTGCCAAACGCAATGCAGCTGACCTGCTGCGCCGGGAGTTTGCCAAACCGGCCTATCAGCCACAGACCATCTTCATTGGCGCCAGTACCGACCCCTATCAACCCGTCGAGCAGCGCTATCGCCTCACCCGGCAGTTGCTGGAAGTGATGCTGGCCCACCGCCACCCGGTCGGGCTCATTACCAAGAGCGCCATGATCTTGCGCGACCTTGATCTATTGACCGAGCTGGCCAGAGAGGGACTGTGTCAGGTGATGGTGTCGGTGACAACCTTGAATGAACCCCTGCGGCGACAGCTGGAGCCCCGCGCCAGCACGGGCACCGGCCGCTTGAAAGTGATCGAGAAGCTTGCCAACGCTGGTGTACAGGTGGGGGTATTGGCCGCTCCCATGATCCCGCGGCTCAATGAACCGGAGCTGGAGCAGATCATCAAATCGGCTGCCGAGGCTGGCGCCAGTTGCGCCGATTACATCCTGCTGCGCCTGCCCCACGAGCTGGCGCCGCTATTTGATGACTGGCTCGATACCCACTATCCGGGCCAGAAGGAGGCTATTTTGAATCAGTTGCGAACCAGCCACGGTGGCGGGCTCAACAGTACCGCCTTCGGTACCCGCATGCGCGGTGAGGGGCACTTTGCCGATCTGCTGGCCCAGCGCTTTCGCCTTATCAGCAAGCGCCTCGATCTGGGTAAACGCCATATTCAGCTCAGGCTGGATGGGTTTATCCGCCCCGGAGAGCAGCTGTCGCTCTTCTAATCCCCCGGCTCACGCCCTTCACACATCAGGCGTGCCAAGAGGTTGAGAGGAAGGCCTGCCGCAACACATCCTGTGGAAACCCCGCTTTTCAGAATTTTCCAACGAAGTAGCCATGTCGCGACAAGAAAGCGCTACCCGCTAAAGAGAGGGCTAACGCCTTAGCCTGCGCGCTGATCCCGACCCTGCTGCACTATTTCAACCGGTAGTCGCGAGGGTTCATGAGCCACTTCGTGCTCATCCTCTTCATACAGCGGCACCTCTGACTCGCCCCATACCCGGCTCCACCAAATTTCCCACGTGATCCAACTGGTCATATGCAGCTCCTGACGGTGAAGGTGATGGCAACAACGCACCACTCGCCCGGCAGGATAGCGGCTGGGAATGACAGGGAAATGACAAAAAAATCACTTGTAAAAAGGCAACTGGCGGTGGCGAGGAAAAGCCGAAACAGTTCACATATTCGGCGAAATCATCCTGAAAGCGGTCACAAATCTGCAGGTTGTGGATTGCAGCTCACTCTGTTCCCGCCAAAGCTGGCTTGCCCATTCAGGCATCAATAAAAACAGGGACACAATAATGAAACACACAGCGGGAATATGGGCGATCGCAGGCATGCTGATCGCCCCCTTGGCGCACGCCGACGTCATACTTCACGCCTTCAACTGGAAGTACAGTGAAGTGACCGCCAAAGCCGACCTTATCAAGTCGGCCGGTTACAAACAGGTACTCATCTCGCCGCCTCTCAAGTCATCAGGCAACGAATGGTGGGCCCGTTACCAGCCGCAGGATCTGCGCCTTGTCGACTCCCCTCTTGGCAACAAGCAGGATCTCGAGCAGCTGATCGCCGCCATGAAGGCGCGTGGCATCGCCGTCTATGCCGATGTGGTGCTCAACCACATGGCCAACGAAAGCTGGAAACGCAGCGATCTCAACTATCCCGGCAACGAGCTGCTGCAGAGCTACGCCAGCAACCAGGCCTATTTCGAGCGCCAGAAACTGTTTGGCGATCTGGGGCAAAACTTCCTCTCCGGTCAGGATTTTCATCCGGAAGGGTGCATCACCGACTGGAACAATCCGGGTCATGTCCAGTACTGGCGACTGTGCGGCGGACCCGGTGACAAGGGGCTGCCGGATCTGGATCCCAACAACTGGGTGGTGAGCCAGCAACAGGCCTATCTCAAGGCGCTCAAGGGGATGGGGATCAAGGGCTTTCGGGTCGATGCGGTCAAACACATGAGCGATTACCAGATCAATGCCGTGTTCACCCCCGAGATCAAACAGGGGATGCATGTGTTTGGCGAGGTGATCACCACAGGGGGCGCAGGCAGCGCCGATTACGAGCGCTTCCTCAAACCCTACCTCGACAGCAGCGGCCAGGGTGCCTATGACTTTCCGCTGTTTGCCTCCCTGCGCGGTGCCTTCAGTTACGGTGGCAGCATGAACCTGCTGGCGGATCCGGGCGCCTATGGTCAGGCGCTACCGGGCAGTCGTGCCGTCACCTTTGCCGTGACCCACGACATCCCCACCAACGACGGCTTCCGCTATCAGATCCTGAGCCAGACTGACGAGAAGCTGGCCTATGCCTACCTGCTCGGCCGCGATGGTGGCTCGCCGCTGGTCTATTCGGATCACGGCGAGACCCAGGCCAAGGATGGACTGCGCTGGCAGGATTACTACCAGCGCGCCGATCTCAAGGGGATGATCCGCTTCCACAATGCGGTACAGGGTCAACCCATGCAGCTGGTCGGCAGTGGCGACTGCTTCGTGCTGTTCAAACGGGGCAAACAGGGGCTGGTCGGTATCAACAAGTGCGACTACGAGCAGGAATATTGGCTCGATACCGCCAGGTTCGAGATGAATTGGTATCGCAACTATCGGGACGTGCTCGACCAAGGGGCCGTAGTCAACGTGCAGAGCCAGTGGGTACGGGTCGCCATTCCCGCCCGCAGCGCCAGAATGTGGCTGCAGGAGTGATCCAGCCGTAAGATCAGCGGAGAGTCATAAAAAGCAGACAAATAAAAAGAGCGACCACCAGGGTCGCTCTTTTTGCTCAGAGACGTTGCTCGGGTAACAGGTAACGATTACTCGTCGCCCGCTTCCCCAGCATCGACCGCATCAGTGCCGGTCGCGGTATCGGTACCTTCAGATACCTCACCGTCAACGGCCAAAGCGTCGTTCTCGTCTTCGTCGCTCTCGGCGATACGCTGCAGGCCAACCACGGTCTCGTCTTCACCGGTACGGATCAGACGGACACCGCCGGTGTTACGGCCAATGACGCTCACCTCGGCAACACGGGTACGCACCAGAGTACCGCCGTTGGTGATCAGCATGATCTGGTCGGTATCTTCGACCTGGATCGCATCGATCACCTTACCATTGCGCTCATCCACCTTGATGGAGATAACGCCCTGGGTACCACGGCTCTTGGTCGGGTATTCGGCCAACGCAGTCCGCTTGCCGTAACCATTCTCGGTGGCGGTGAGGATGGCACCTTCGCCGCGCGGAACGATGAGGGAAACCACCTTGTCACCGGCGCCCAGCTTGATGCCACGGACACCGGCTGCGGTACGACCCATCGGACGCACGCCCTTGAAGGTGCCCTTGCTTTCGGTGCCTTCGCCGTTGTCGCTGCCATCATCGTCATTGCCAGCATCGTCGTCGGTTTCAACGTCATCGCTGACATCGGCATCAGCGCGACCGCTGCCTTCGGCGAAGCGAACGACTTTGCCCGCGTCGGAGAAGAGCATGATCTCGTTGCTGCCGTCGGTGATATCCACCCCGATCAGCTCATCGCCCTCTTTGAGGTTGATGGCGCGGATACCGGAGGAGAGCGGACGGCTGAAGTCGGAGAGGCTGGTCTTCTTCACGGTACCGTTGGCGGTGGCGAAGAACACATACTTCTCGGCGTCATATTCCTTCACCGGCAGGATAGCGGTGATACGCTCACCCTCTTCCAGCGGCAGCAGGTTGATGATCGGACGACCACGGGCGCCACGGGAGGCTTCCGGCAGCTGGTAAACCTTGAGCCAGTAGACCTTGCCACGGGTGGAGAAGCACAAAATGGTGTCGTGGGTGTTGGCCACCAGCAGACGCTCCACAAAGTCCTCTTCCTTGATCCGGGTGGCCGACTTGCCACGACCACCACGGCGCTGGGCCTCGTAGTCGGAGAGCGGCTGATACTTCACATAGCCCTGGTGAGACAGGGTAACCACCACGTCTTCCGGGGTGATCAGATCTTCGATGTTGATCTCGGCACTGGACATGCTGATCTCGGTGCGACGCTCGTCGCCATACTGCTCACGCACGGCCAGCAGTTCATCGCGGATCACTTCCATCAGACGAGCCGGGCTCGCCAGGATGTGCAGCAACTCGGCAATCAGATCCAGCAGAGACTGGTACTCTTCCAGGATCTTCTCGTGCTCGAGGCCAGTCAGCTTGTGCAGACGCAGGTCAAGGATGGCCTGGGCTTGCTGTTCGGTCAGGAAATATTGACCTTCACGGATACCGAACTCCGGCTCCAGCCACTCTGGCCGTGCCGCGTCGTCGCCCGCTTTTTCCAGCATGGCGGCCACGTTGCCGAGTTCCCAGCCCTTGGCAACCAGGCCCGCTTTCGCATCGGCCGGGGTCGCGCTGTGGCGGATCAGCTCGATGATGGGATCGATGTTGGCCAGCGCAACCGCCAGACCTTCCAAAATGTGCGCCCGATCCCGCGCCTTGCGCAGTTCGAACACGGTCCGGCGAGTCACCACTTCACGGCGGTGCAGCAGGAACGCATCCAGGATCTCTTTAAGGTTCATCACCTTGGGCTGGTTGTTATCGAGCGCCACCATGTTGATGCCGAACGTGGTCTGCATCTGAGTGTGCTTGTAGAGATTGTTCAGCACAATCTCGCCGGACTCGCCGCGCTTGATCTCGATAACGATGCGCATGCCGTCTTTGTCAGACTCATCGCGCAGGGCACTGATGCCCTCGATCTTCTTCTCTTTGACCAGCTCGGCGATCTTCTCGATCAGTCGAGCCTTGTTCACCTGATAGGGGATCTCGTGAACGATGATGGTCTCGCGACTGGTCTTCTCGTCCACTTCCACTTCAGCTTTGGCCCGCACATAGATGGAGCCACGACCGGTACGGTACGCCTGCACGATGCCGGAACGACCGTTGATAATGCCGCCGGTGGGAAAATCCGGGCCGGTGATGTAGGTCATCAGCTCGTCAATGGTGAGGTCGCCGTTTTCGATCAGCGCCAGACAGCCATTGACAATCTCGGTGAGGTTGTGAGGCGGAATGTTGGTCGCCATGCCCACCGCGATACCGGAGGAGCCGTTGACCAGCAGGTTGGGAACCTTGGTAGGCATGACAGCCGGGATCATCTCGGTGCCGTCATAGTTCGGCACCCAGTCCACGGTCTCTTTGTCCAGATCAGCCAGCAGCTCGTGGGAGATGCGGGCCATCCGCACTTCGGTATAACGCATCGCCGCGGCGCTGTCGCCGTCGACTGAACCGAAGTTGCCCTGACCATCGACCAGCATGTAACGCATGGAGAAATCCTGCGCCATCCGGACAATGGTGTCATACACAGCGATATCGCCGTGCGGGTGATATTTACCGATTACGTCACCGACCACACGGGCCGATTTTTTATAGGGCTTGTTCCAGTCGTTCCCCAACTCGTTCATAGCAAACAGAACGCGGCGGTGAACCGGTTTCAAGCCATCACGCACATCCGGCAGAGCTCGTCCTACGATCACGCTCATGGCGTAATCAAGATAGGAACTCTTGAGCTCTTCTTCGATGTTGACCGGCGTGATCTCTCTGGCCAGATCGCTCATAGAAAGCCTTATCCCTAATTAGTTGTTCTTTGGCTTAAACAGCGCGACATGGTAACACACTGAGCCAAATACCTTAAGCCACAAATCGGGTATCAGATCGGGCTGGTGTGACAAAGTCCGTCCGTTATAATGCCCGCCAGGACAATAGATTGCGCCCATGACTCAGCAGCGGGCGCCCTGCCACAGGATCTTCGAAAAATGAACAGTGATGCCAATGTCGATCTGACAGAAATCGCCAAGTTTGAAGCCATCGCCTCCCGCTGGTGGGACATGGAAGGTGAATTCAAACCCCTGCATCAAATCAATCCGGTACGCCTTGACTGGATCACCGACAAAAGTGGCGGTCTGTTTGGCAAACGCATTCTCGATATCGGATGTGGCGGCGGCATCCTCTCCGAGAGCATGGCCCGCCGTGGCGCCAAGGTCAACGGCATCGACATGGGCAAGGAACCCCTCGGCGTCGCCCGCCTGCACGCCCTGGAGCAGGGTATCGAGCTCGAATATCGCCAGATCACTGCCGAAGCCCATGCCGCCGAAGTGCCGGGCCAGTATGACGTGGTCACCTGCATGGAGATGCTGGAGCATGTGCCGGACCCCGCCTCCGTGCTGCGCGCCATCGCTACCCTGGTGCGCCCGGGCGGACGGGTGTTCGTCTCCACCATCAACCGCAACCCCAAATCCTATCTGATGATGATCATCGGGGCCGAATACCTGATGAAGATGGTGCCCAAGGGTACCCACGATCACAAAAAATTCATCACCCCGGCCGAACTGTGTCGCATGGGGGAAGCAGCTGGCCTGCTGGTGCGGGACATGAGCGGCGTCCACTACGCCCCCCTCACCAACCAGTTCAAGCTCGGCAAAAATGTCGACGTCAACTATATGGTGGAGTTTGTCCGCCCGGAGCACGGTTGATGAGTGCCTCTCACCCTCTGCCCCTGCGCGGTGTGCTGTTCGATCTGGATGGCACCCTGCTCGACACAGCCCCGGATCTGGGGGCCGCCGTCAACCATGTACTGATCAGCGAAGGCTTTGCGCCGCTCTCTGACGACATTATTCGTCAGACCACCTCCCACGGGGCGCTCGGGCTGCTGAAAGCGGGCCTCGACGACGAACTGCTTGAAGAGCTGGGGGCCACGCGCCTGCGCAATGCCCTGCTCGACTACTACGCGGCCAATCTCTGCGTCGGTACCCGTCCCTATGAGGGAATGGTGGATCTTATCGAGTGGCTCGACGAGAAACTGCTCCCCTGGGGCATAGTCACCAACAAGCCGGGCTTTCTCACCGAGCCGCTGCTGGCGGCCCTGCCAGAGCTTGCCAGTTGCGGCGTCACCGTCAGCGCCGACACCCTGCCGGTACGCAAGCCCGACCCCGCCCCCATGTTCTTTGCTTGTGAAAAGCTGGGGGTCGAGGCGGCTCACTGCCTCTATGTGGGGGATCATGTGCGGGATATCGAAGCGGGCCGCAACGCCGGCATGCGCACTGCGGTCGCTGGCTGGGGCTATCTCAATAATGAGGAAGATCCCGCCCAATGGGGCGCCGATCTGCAGTTTGATACCGTGCAGGCCCTGCACCACTGGCTCCGCTATGAGTTGACGGCCAAAGCGTAACGCGCAGCCTTACCGGCTGACATGCGATAACGGGGCGAAGAGACTCTCCGCCCCTTGCATCTTTCCTTTACGCTCCTGCGTCCTGCGCCACCATCACTCGTCTATTCATGGATAATAAAGGCAGCTTTCTGCCTGTTGGATACCCATTTGACAAGCTCGCAGCCATCACAAAGCGGCTACAAACCACCGTCATCTGATGCAAAGCCCTTGCCACGCTGAGCCCGCGGCTGCGACAACTGGACAGCTTTTGACCCTTGTTGCATAAGGGATAATCAGCCGCCGTTTGCTAGTAAAAAGCCCCCCGTTTCGCAAGCAAAAAAAGTTATTTAAATTTTCCATCTTCGATCGGGAGACTTGCATTTAGCGGAGCGGACGAATGAAAACCCGCTCACTGTGAGCAGTCACTAACTGATGGGGCAAGACTCACAATTTATCCACAGCTCGTCACTTATCCACACATTGCAATGGCGGGCTGACCTCACTATCTTGTAGCTCGAACTTAAAATAACACTACATCTTGTGATTCATCGCACAATCTCTACCCAACTCCCGCATATCGCCGGGGCAAGGGTAGCGCCATTGTGCGATGGTTTTTCGGGAATCAACTGAAGGTCATCAGCCAATGAACTTGTTTGTGACGAAGCGTAACGGACACAAAGAACCCATCGATCTGGATAAAATTCACCGCGTGCTGGACTGGGCCGCCGAAGGGCTCGACAACGTGTCGGTCTCCCAGGTAGAGCTCAAATCCCACATCCAGTTCTATGACGGTATCCGTACCGCCGACATTCACGAAACCATCATCAAGGCAACGGCTGACCTCATCTCCGAGCAGACCCCGGACTACCAGTACATGGCAGCCCGTCTGGCCATCTTCCACCTGCGCAAGAAGGCCTACGGCCAGTTCGAACCGCCCCACCTCTACCAGCACGTGGCTCGTCTGGTGGACATGGGCAAGTACGACAAGCACCTGCTGGAAGACTACACCCAGGCCGAATTCGAAGAGCTGAACACCCATCTGGATCACTGGCGCGACATGGATTTCTCCTACGCGGCAGTCAAACAGCTGGAAGGCAAATATCTGGTCCAGAACCGCGTCACCGGCGAGATCTACGAGAGCCCGCAGTTCCTCTATATGCTGGTTGCGGCCTGCCTCTTCTCCAAGTATCCGAAAGATACCCGTCTGGACTACATCAAGCGCTTCTATGATGCGGTCTCGACCTTCAAGATCTCCCTGCCGACCCCGATCATGAGCGGCGTGCGCACCCCGACCCGTCAGTTCAGCTCCTGCGTACTGATCGAGTGCGATGACAGCCTGGACTCCATCAACGCCACCGCCAGCTCCATCGTGCGTTACGTTTCCCAGCGCGCCGGTATCGGCATCAACGCCGGTCGCATCCGCGGTCTGGGCAGCCCCATCCGTGGTGGCGAAGCGTTCCACACCGGTTGCATCCCCTTCTACAAATACTTCCAGACTGCCGTGAAGTGCTGCTCCCAGGGCGGCGTGCGCGGCGGTGCGGCCACCCTGTTCTACCCGCTGTGGCATACCGAAGTCGAGAGCCTGCTGGTACTGAAGAACAACCGCGGCGTGGAAGAAAACCGTGTCCGTCACATGGACTACGGCGTGCAGATCAACAAACTGATGTACCAGCGCCTCATCAAGGGTGGTGACATCACCCTGTTCTCCCCGTCCGATGCGCCGGGTCTGTACGATGCCTTCTTCGCCGATCAGGACAAGTTTGAAGAGCTCTACGTCAAGTACGAGCAGGATCCGGCCATTCGCAAGAAGACCCTGAAAGCGGTAGACCTCTTCTCCCTGATGATGCAGGAGCGTGCCGGTACAGGTCGCATTTACATCCAGAACGTGGATCACTGCAACACCCACAGCCCGTTCGACCCGAGCGTGGCGCCGGTACGCCAGTCCAACCTCTGCCTCGAGATTGCGCTGCCGACCAAGCCGCTCAACAACATCGACGACGAGAGTGGCGAAATCGCCCTGTGCACCCTCTCCGCCTTCAACCTCGGTGCCATCGAGAAGCTGGAAGATCTGGAAGAGATGGCCGATCTGGCCGTGCGTGCCCTCGATGCCCTGCTCGACTATCAGGATTACCCGATTGCCGCCGCCAAGAAGGGCAGCATGGGTCGTCGCACCCTGGGGATCGGCGTCATCAACTACGCCTACTACCTGGCCAAAAACGGTGCCCGCTACTCCGACGGCTCCGGTCTGGCCCTGACTCACCGTACCTTCGAGGCCATTCAGTACTACCTGCTGAAAGCCTCCGTGCAGCTGGCCCGCGAGTTCGGCCCCTGCCCGCTGTTTGGCGAGACCACCTATGCCCAGGGCATCCTGCCCATCGACACCTACAAGAAGGATCTGGATGCGCTGTGCAACGAGCCTCTGCATCTGGATTGGGAAAGTCTGCGTGAAGAGATCAAGTCCGTGGGCTTGCGCAACTCCACCCTGACCGCCCTGATGCCGAGCGAGACCTCCAGCCAGATCTCCAACGCCACCAACGGCATTGAGCCGCCACGCGGCCTGGTCTCGGTCAAGGCCTCCAAAGATGGCATTCTCAAACAGGTGGTGCCCGAGTATGATCGCCTGAAAGATCAATACGAATTGCTCTGGAAGCAACCGAGCGTTGACGGCTACCTGCAGCTGGTCGGTATCATGCAGAAGTTTGTGGATCAGGCGATCTCCGCCAACACCAACTACGACCCTGCCCGTTTCGAAGGCAACAAGGTCCCGATGAAACAGCTGCTCAAGGACTTGCTGACCGCCTACAAATACGGCCTCAAGACCCTGTACTATCACAACACCCGTGATGGTGCAGACGATGCCCAGACCGATCTGCAAGATGACGGTTGCGCTGGCGGGGCTTGCAAAATCTAAGTCACGGCAAGAACTGATAACCGGGCGGGAGCGACAAGCTCCCGCTCTCCTGTTTTCTCCATACAGACATTCTGGTAACCATGGCCTATTCAACTTTCTGCCAAACCCAAAACGACCAGCTCAAAGAGCCGATGTTTTTTGGCCAATCGGTCAACGTAGCCCGTTATGATCAACAAAAGCACGAAGTGTTCGAGCGGCTGATCGAGAAGCAGCTCTCCTTCTTCTGGCGCCCGGAAGAGGTGGATGTCTCCCGTGATCGCATCGACTATCAGGCCCTGCCGCCCCATGAGCAGCACATTTTCATCTCCAACCTGAAGTACCAGACCCTGCTGGACTCCATTCAGGGTCGCAGCCCCAACGTGGCCCTGCTGCCGCTGGTCTCCATTCCGGAGCTGGAAACCTGGATCGAGACTTGGGCCTTCTCCGAGACCATCCACTCTCGCTCCTACACCCATATCATCCGCAATATCGTCAACACCCCCGCCCAGGTGTTCGACGACATCGTGACCAATGAGCAGATCTTGAAGCGCGCCGGCTCCATCAGCCACTTCTACGACGACCTGATCGAAGCGACCGCCCTCTACAACCTGCATGGTGAAGGGACCCACACCGTCGCGGGCCGCGAAGTGACCATCACATTGCGCGAGCTCAAGAAGAAGCTCTATCTGTGCCTGATGAGCGTCAACGCGCTGGAGGCAATCCGCTTCTACGTCAGCTTCGCCTGCTCCTTTGCCTTCGCCGAGCGTGAACTGATGGAAGGCAACGCCAAGATCATCAAGATGATCGCCCGCGACGAAGCGCTGCACCTCACCGGCACCCAGCACATGCTGAACCTGATGCGCACCGGCCAGGATGACCCGGAGATGGCCGAGATCGCCGCCGAGTGCGAACAGGCCTGCTTCGAGATCTTCAAGGAGGCGGCCATTCAGGAGAAGGAGTGGGCCGAGTACCTGTTCCAGGACGGCTCCATGATCGGCCTGAACAAGGACATCCTCTGCCAGTACGTGGAGTACATCACCAACTTGCGCATGAGCGCGGTCGGCCTGCAGCCAGCCTTTGCCGGCACCAAGCAGAACCCGATCCCCTGGATCAACACCTGGCTGTCATCCGACAACGTGCAGGTCGCCCCGCAAGAGGTAGAGGTCAGCTCCTATCTGGTCGGTCAGATCGACAGCGAAGTCAATGCCGATGACCTGGGTGATTTCGAGCTGTGAGTGATGCCACCAACACGCTGACCCCTGCCCCGCACGCAGCTGCTGAACAGCAGGCGGTCGTGGCACCACGGGTACATACCCGGGATGGTGCCGTGCTGCACGCCCATCCCGGCGAAAGCGTGTTGGAGACCCTGGAGCGCCATGGTCATCATGTGGAATTTCAGTGTCGCAGCGGCTATTGCGGCGCCTGCCGCACTCCGCTGATGGCTGGCAAGGTGCACTATCCTGCGGTGCCGCTGGCATTTGTCGCCCAAGGGGAGTGCCTCCCCTGCTGCTGCAAACCGGTCGGCGCCATCCGGCTGGATATCCAGAAGAGCTGACACAGCCACCAGCTGCCACTCTCACAAAATAGAAAGCCGCCGGAGCAATCCGGCGGCTTTTTTTGTCTCTTCACATTGCTCGGGCGCCCGATGACAGACGCCCAAACCCTCAGAGGATTACAACCAGGGGGCGGCAGTCGGCCCATGGTGCAGGCCCAGTTTCCAGACTCGGCCGAAGTGCTTGTAGTGACCGGCTGCGACGCCAGCCTTCTCGCCCATGCCGTGGTAGAGATCGAGGTGGCCCTTCTTCACCGCCCCGCCCACATCCAGCGCAATCAACAGCCGCAGCTGGTGCTTGCCGGTCCAGTTGCCCTCTTTGTCGAGCAAAGGGACTTCGGCAAGGATCGGGGTCCCCATCGGCAGCAAGGTCTTGTCGGCGGCAACGGCCGCCAGCGGCAGCAGCGGGATACCGGCGGCGCCGATCACATCATTGGTGGGTCGACGCTCGAAGAAGACATAGGAGGGGTTCTGCTCCACCAGCTCCTTGACGCTCTCCTCCGGCTGGCGGTTGGCCCACTCCTTGATGGCCTTCATCGACATCTGCTCTTTGGGCACTTCACCGCGGTCGATCAGTACCCGGCCGATACTGACGTAACCGTGGCCGTTCTTGCCGCTATAGCCCAGATATTGCAGCCGATCGTCATCCCCGTAGTGGACAAAGCCCGAGCCCTGCACATCCATCAGGAAGTTGTCGATAAGGGATTTGCTGTAACCCAGCTCCAGCCCGCGGTTGGCCAGGGCCCCCTGATGGATCTCGGCCCGGGTCGGACAACGACCGCCACATTTGGGCATGGCATAGATGGGATATTTGTATTTGGCATCCGGGCGGTGGCGCACCTCCAGCACCGGCGAGTAGTAACCGGTAAAGAGCACGTTGCCCATGCGATCGGCACCGCCCAGCTGAGCGAGGCTGATACCGTAACGGGTGATGTCGGCAGGATTGCCACCGCCCGCTACCCAGCGGGAGAGCTGGTGATAGAGCTCGCCATAACGGCGGGTCATCTTGCCGGAGCGCTCCAATACCAGTCTGCTTTGCGGGCCAAACTTGCTGTAGTCGGCACGCGCACGGCTATTGACCCGCTCCACCCTCACCAGATCCTCTGGCAAGGTCCCGTCCAGATACTGCTTGCCCAGATTTTCCGGCACCTCGCAGTTAAGAAAGCATCTGTTGTCGGTCTGTTTTTTGGGCACTTCTGCTTTGTCAGAATTGCCCGCACAACCGGCCAGTCCCAGCACTGCGGCGGTCAGCCAGTACGCGTGTTTGTTCATATGTCCTCATATAACGCCAAGAGCCATGCTCGGCGGGGAAGATGCCAAATTTGCAGGGGGAAAGCAAACGACATCAATCACTTGAAGCAGGATTTCTCCAAAGGGGATCCGCTGGGTTATAACAAGGTGACAGGATGTGCGAGGTGATGGATGGAACAGCTCGAAATATTCCCGCTGCAGAGCCCCTGCATCGGGGTCTGCGAAGTGAACAACAAAGGCTACTGCAAGGGGTGCATGCGCAATCGCGAAGAGCGTTTCAACTGGCTCACTATGACCCCTGCCCAGCAACAAGAGGTGATGCGCCTGTGCCGGGATCGCAAACGCCGGGTCGAGGCTGCGCGGCGCAAGGCACAGGAAGGCGCGCCCAATGAACCACAAGCACAACCAGGCTGGGATTTTTAAGCGCCTCCCATAGGCCCCCTACTCCCCGCCCCCCATCCCCGCTACCCGGGCCAGTTCACTAAACGCCACAAACAGATGATAAAACGTGCTGGCTGGCGCATGAGAGGTCAGCGGCTTTCCCTCGCTATCTACTTGATCAATCCATTGTCCGGGCGGTGCGGGCAACAGGTAGTAGTGGAAGATCCGCGCAACCACCTCGCTGATCTGGCAGGCGGTAGCCTCATCCCCCTGATGCTCATAGGCCGCCAGGAGCGCTTTCAAATGTTCGGTCTGGCACCAGAGCCGGCTGGTATCGCGATAGATTTGCCCATCATCGGTCAGCTCATCGATAACTAGCCCGGTTTGCCCGTGCCCGTGGCGGATGGCAAAGCGGGTCAATATCCCGATTGCCTCGTCAATCTCGGTGCTGGTTGGCCGGATTTCCCAGTTGCTAGCAAGGGTCCGGTAGCGCGCCAGCAGCCAGCCCCACTCGTAGTGATGACCCGGGTCGATAAGACGGGAATCGGCATGACGCACCAGCAGCGCGTCGTCGAAAAACTCGCGCAGTAAACCGGGTTCCAGAAAACGCTGACGAAACAGCCGATACAGCGCGGTTGCCCGCTGCTGCCATATCACATCATCAAAGCTGTCTGCCGCCACCAACAGCGCCTCGAACAGATGCATATGGGGATTTTGGCTGCGCAGTGGGCCAGATGGCCAACTGGAGTGGAATCCACCGTGCAGCGGGTCCGCAAAGAGTTGCTCAATGGTCTGATAGCGCGACTCGGCCTGTTGTTGCCAGCGTGGATCGCCACTCAGACGATAGAGCCAACACTCAGCCAGCAGGGCAAACGCGTATTCATAGCTGCAGACTGATGCGTCAGCAATCGAACCATCCCGATTAATGGAGAAAACGCTATGCCCAGCCCCATCGTCAAAATGACCCATACCGACCAAAGCAGAACGCTCGGCAAGGGTGCGCCCGTCGTACCACCCCAGCAGGGTGGCGTGGCTGAACACATAGATCTGGCGGCTCTGCACCCGAAAACGGGTCGGCTGCCACAAAGGCTGGCCAGCACTATCCAATCCCTCGGCAAACAGACCACGCTCGGGGTCAACCCCCTGCGCGCCCCAAAGGGGCAGCGCCTCGGAGACCAGCCAGCGATGGCAACGCTGTGCGGCCTCAGTCACCTCGATATGCATAAATTACCTCTCGCAACGGCGATAAAAAGGGAGAGCCAGGCTCTCCCTTTGTTGACCAAATGGCCTTGACCCCATCAGAACAGACCGATGGCGACCCCGAAAAAGGCCAGCACCAACAGCCCGAGCATCGCTTTGACCGGCGAGACGTTGCGCTTGGCCATCAGATACCAGGTACCCAGCACCACCACCAGCGGCATCAGTTTGGGGAAGATGCCATCCAGCATGCTCTGAACCTGGATATTGACCCCGTCCGAGGTGACAAAATCGAGCCCGGTGGAGAGGTTGACATAACTGGCCGCTACCCCGCCCATCACAAAGACCCCAAGCAGGGAGAGCGCCTCGCGCAGCTTGGCCGACTCGGAACTGACCAAAGACTCCACCGAACCAGTGCCCAGCTTGTAGCCCTTCATAAACAACATGTAGGAGCCAGTAATGGCTATGGCGTTGAAGCTGATGATGTAAAACAGCGGCCCCAGCACACTCCCCCCTGCCGCCAGCGCCATACCGATACTGAGCAAAATGGGCACCAACATACCGGGGATCATGGAATCACCGATGCCAGCGATGGGACCCATCAGGCCGACCTTGAGGGTATTGATGGTCTCACCGTCGATCTTCTCGCCATTGGCCCGCTTCTCTTCAAGCCCTACTGCCAGCCCGTTGATAATGGCGCCGATCTGGGGCTCGGTGTTATAGAAGGAGGCATGGCGTTTCATCGCCTCCATCCGTTCAGCTTTGCCGGGATAGAGCTTCTTGAGCGCCGGCATCATGCCAAGGCAAAAGCCGAACGATTCGAGACGCTCGAAGCTCATTGAGGAGAGGTTGTACATCATCCACGAACGCCAGCAGGCACGCAGATCCCGTGAGGTAAGAGCAACCGGCTGCTTGGCCGCCAGTTCTGCTGATTGCAGCTCTGTGTTCATCAGAATTCATCCTCATCATCGGTTTGGGTGGCAGCACGGGCAGCGACTGCAGGGCGTTGTTCCGGCTTGTAGTTGTAGTGAATGAGCGCCAGCAGGGCCCCAATCATTACCAGCCCCACCATGTTGAGCTTGAGAAAAACGATGCCGACAAAACCCACCAGAAAATAGATCAGCATGCTGCTCTGCTTGATGATCTGCTTGAGCAAGATGGCAATGCCGACCGCAGGCAGAATGCCGCCCACCACCGTCATGGTACGGATCACCAGCTCCGGCAGGCTGTTCATGAACCCTTCGATGTACTGGTTGCCGAAGTAGACGGCAATGAAGGTCGGCACAAAACGCAGCACAAAGTTGCTGGCCTGCGGGAAGATGGCGCTGTTGAGGTAAACCCCCTGTTCATCGCCCTGCTCCAGCGCCACATCGGCCCTGTGGTTCCAGTAGGAGTTGAACACCATCATGAAGTTGAAGAGGATGGTCCCGGCGATGCCGATGGTGGCGGCAATCGCCACGGCAACCGACGGCTCCTTGCCCGACATGATGCCCAGCGCAATGGCCGGAAAGGCGACGAAGTTGAGATCCGCCGGCATGGAACCGCCTGGCGTCACCATGGCGATATAGACTGCCTGCACCGCCACCCCGATCAGGATCCCGGTCTGAATATCCCCCAGGATGGCACCGACCAGCATGCCGGATACCAACGGGCGGGTAATGGTGTACCAGCCACCGGTCAAGCCCAGCAGCCAGGGGCTGCTGAGGGCACCGAGATAGCAGAGTATCCCGATGAGTGTTGCTTCCAGAAACATGATCTCTGCTCCCTATTTCAACTTTTTCTGGGCATCTGCCCAGCTGTAGTGACTGGCATCCGGTACCAGCCGAAAGTCGATCTCGTGGCCAAGGTTGGCCAAGTAATCAAAAGCGGCGATCTCCTGCGCCGTCACCGACTGGTTGGGGCCTATGGTGGTAGTCTGCTCGCGGGCACTCATGGGCCCGACGTTGATCTTGCCGTTGAGATTATCCAGGGAGATCCCGGCGGCGCACAGACGCTGCAGGGTGACCGGCGACTTGCCAATCACGAAGTAGCGCTTATCACTGGCGATCACCTTGGGCAACTTGGTAATGGCGGTTGCCACATCAAACAGCCACACCTTGGTGTCCGACACGGCCCCCGTCATCACCTGAGAGAGCAGCGGATCGGCCGCCACCTCATCATCGATCGCGACGATACCGTCACAAGGAAGCTCTCTGGCCCAGCGGGTCACCAACTGACCGTGGATCACCCGATCGTCAATGCGTACAAATGAAATCGCCATCTCGCACTCCTAGAAGTTGTCATCTTGCTGGTGTGCCGCCGGGGCCGCGATCACCATGGATTCCAGTGCCTGGGCCAGCAACTGGCGGGCCGCCTCGTGTACATCGGTCGCAGCAAGCCAGTCGGCACTCATCAGCAGCATGGGAAAATTCACCCCGGTCACCACGGCTACCGGCTGCGGCCATGCGGAATCAAATGCAAAGCGGCATGCCACGTTGTAGGGAGTGCCGCACTCCATGTCGCACAGCACCAACACCCCGTCAGCCCCCGCGCCATGACGGCGCAGGGTCTGTTCAAACTCGGCGCGAAACGCCTCTATTCCCCCCTCTTCGGTCAGAGAAACTGTGGCTACGGCGGGCAACTCGCCGTAGACCATATTGGCGCTGGCCAGCAGGGCCGGCGCCAGTGAACCATGGGTTGCGATAAGGATCCTCAGCATCTTGGTTACCCCCTCACATAGGCCTTGATGGTGGCAATGGTCTGCCCTTCACTCTCGCCACTCGGGCGGATACGATAGCGCCCTACCGACGCCGGTACGATGAAGGTCTCGGCGTAGTGCACCACGAAGGGGGTGAAGGCGTTGTCGGGGCTATCTACCGTTGCCTCCCGACCCTCTATCAGGTTGAGCACTTGTACAGTGCCGCCGGTGTCGTGCTCTACCGGCACGCTGAACCAGTGGCGACGAGTCTCGATAAATTCCCGCTCATGCAGTCCAGTGCGCTCTTCACGCCACCCTTCCCCTTCAGCGACGGGCTCAATGCAATTGACCAGATTTCGCTCGGTCCAGTCGGTATCCCGATCCCACTGGATCACCTTGCTGCCATGCTCCAGATGGATGGGGCGCGGAATGCCGTCGAGCCCGACCCGGCCCCAGTCCCACAGTTTGAAGGTGAAAATGTAGGGGGTGGCGCTGATCTCAAGTACCATGGATCCCTCTCCCGAGCAGTGGACGGTTCCAGCCGGGATCAGGAAGTGGTCGTGCTTGCGGGCCGGGAAGCGGTTGATGAAGCGCTCGTCGTCGAAGGGTTTATCACCGCGCTGGGCGGCGGCCAGATCCGCCAACATCTCCTGCGGGTCGATACCGTTACGGGTGCCGAGGTAGACGCAGGAGTCCGGCTTGGCATCGAGCAGGTAGTAGCTCTCGTCCTGGGTGTAGTGCATACCGAACTCCTGCTGGATGTATTCAGTCAGCGGATGCACCTGAAGACTGAGCGGCTGCCCCCCCACCGTATCGAGAAAATCGAACCGGATCGGGAACTCGGCGCCAAAGCGGGCGTGTACCTGCTCCCCAAGCAGGGCTTTTGGCTGGCACAGCACCAGGTTTTGCGACGGGATCTCCACCCTCACCTCGCCAAAGCGCAGGTAGAGGCTGTTCTCCTCGGGCACACAGTCAAAACACCAGGCGTAGTTGGGTTGGGCTGGATCCAGATCACACACCTGCTTCATCCACTGCCCGCCCCAGACCCCAGGATCGAAGAAGGGAACAACCCGGAACGGCTGGCGCGCCGCCTGATGCAACCCTTGTTGCAGTGCCGCCCCCGTTACCATGGTCGGCTTGTCCCTGGTGTTGGTGTCGAGCAGGAAATCGATGGTGGGCAGCTGGGCCAATTTATGGCGATCAAACACTCGCCACTCGATGAAGAAGGCGCGCTTGTAGCGGCGCAGTATGTCCTCTTCGGTGTTATCAGCGCCCCAGTTGCCAATCTCTTTACGGCGCAGACGCTGCTGGATCTCCCAGCGGGCAAGATCGGCATAGACTCGCACATTCCCTTTCGCCACCAACGAGGCGCCGCAGCCCATCACCACCACCAGACCTTCGGCTATCTCTGCGACCTGCTGTTGCAGGCGCGCCAAGGCGACCGGGTCAAAAAACTCCACCATCTTGTGGGGCGCCAGCACACCAAAGACCCTGTCATCTGTGATGAAACGATCCAGCATCGCCAGCACTTTGGGTTCGGGCAGGCGCGCCTGTTCCACATCGATGAGCGTGTGAGGCCCGAATCTGGTCAGCAGCTGGGTGCGTAGCTCGGTCTGATCCACACCGTGATAGCAGTCGATCACCAGTACCACTTTCGCCTTGTCTTGCCCGTTCACTTTGGCTTGCAACTGATGGGCAATCTCATCCCATCCCGCACAGGCGGACCGCTCATATCCAACAACGGTCACTTCTGGATATTTGTCGTAGTTGGAAACGTAACTCGAATGAATCATTGGCTTGCTCTCTCGTTGACACCTACGACAGAGATAAATCGATTAACCCATTAACCACAACCTGATAAACACGATTAACCTCAAACATTGGGATATATCATCGGCATGGGCGGTGAAATTCGTGATCAACCGCTCACTTGCAACCTTCTCTCATCTGAAATCAAGGTTAATCGATATATCTTGATGGCACGATCATGACTGGACCCACACCATGAGCAATGTGACTGTTGCCGATATTGCCCGCCACTTGGGCGTTTCCACCGCCACCGTCTCCATGACCCTGCGCAACAAGGGACGCATTTCCGACCACACTCGCCAGCGGGTACTCAAGGCCATCGACGAGCTCGGCTATGTTTACAACCAGACTGCCGCCAACCTGCGCAACAAGAGCAGCAATCAGGTTGGCCTGTTGCTGCACGACATTACCAACCCCTTCTATGCAGAGATGACAGCGGGCCTGAGCCGGGAGATGGAACACCACGACCTGATGCTGTTTCTCGCCAACAGCGAAGAGTCGGCGGCAAGGCAGCAGCAATTTATGGATTCGCTGCAACGCAACAGCGCCGCCGGCATGGTGATCTGCGCTGCCCAGCCTACGCCCCACAGCTTTTTCGAGAGCCTGCAACGTCGCCATATGCCCACCATTCTGGTGGTGCGACCGGTGCCGGATGTAGCGATCGACTTTGTCGGCACCGACAACTTTCTGGGCTGTCAGCTGGCGACCGAGCACCTGCTGAAAATCGGCCACCGTCATATCGCCTTTGTCGGGGGCGCCCCCACCTCCATCAGCCGATCCCAACGCCTCGGTGGTTATATGAGCAAGCTGCTCGAACACAGCATCTCGCCCAAACCGGAGTGGATCATCGGTTGCGGCGCCAGCCGGGTAGAGGGCACCCGCGCCATGACGGCGCTGCTGGAGCAGCACCCCGAGGTGACGGCGGCGGTCTGCTATCAGGATGTGGTGGCGCTCGGCGCCATGCTGGCGCTACGCAAACAGGGGCGGCTCATCGGCCAGCACTTTGCACTGGTGGGTTTTGACGATCTGCCGGAAACCGCGCTGGTCGAACCGGCGCTCACCACCGTCTCGGTGGCGGCGCGGGAGATTGGCCGCAAGGCGGGTGAACTGCTGCTCGAGCGGATTGCCGGCAACGACGAGCCGGCCAAGAGCATCATTCTGCCCCCTACCCTGGTGGTACGCCAATCTTGCGGCAGCCGCTAACGGGGTCGCTCACGACCCATGCAGGCTGATGGTTAGGTGATTGAGACACTCACCTCGCTGCTCACAACACAAGGTTCCCCTTCCTTCCCTGCGACCACCCGCAGGCCAAACCCCCGCTCTGCCATCAGCCGGTAATCATGACCGGCAATGGCAGGCCAGACCGCCAACGCCGAGAGCTGCGTCTCGCCAGTGTTGACGAGTCGATGGGCAACGTGGCCAGGGATATGATGAACGCTGCCGGCAAAGACCTGCTCCAACCGGCAAACACCGGCCATATCCTGCAACAGCAATAGTCCCCTTCCGCACAACCCGAAGTAGTACTCCGCCTGCTCGGCGCGAGCATGGATATGACCGCGGGTCATAAAAAACTCGTTCCCTATCCTGCCGGCCTCAAGATGGGTGACACCCATGTTGAGATCCCCCTCCACGCCACTGCTGGGCAACATCGCCACACGATAGAGCACAGTTTGCGGGTCAACCCCTGCTTCAGAAGCAGGATCGGCAAACAAGCCATGCAGATCAGCCAACCTTGTACGCTTCTCCACCAGTTCGGCACCAGACAAGCTGCCGGTCGCAAAATCCACCATGGGCGGGATCATCAGCTTCATCATCTACTCCTCAGTGACGCTTTATCAGATGGTGCATCTGCACCTCGCCAAAACACGCTAATTGGTTAATCCATTAATCACAAGAGAAGCACACTATTAGAAAGAGATATTCGATGACGAAAGTTCAGCCAGAAAAACCATAACGAGTCGTCAATCAAATAATGAAGAAGAGCCTTCTTATCTGTTTACCTCAAGAACAAAAAACATCTGGTGGAGATACAACTCCACTGAAAATTCATAGACACAAAAAATGCCGCCCGATCTTTCGACCGGGCGGCATTGTCATTGTGATGCGCGTTATGAACGCGGCAGATCAACCAAACAGATGGTGGCTGACGATGAACAGGCCGCCGGAGAGCAGCATGGTCAGCGGCAGGGTCAGCACCCAGGCCATCAGGATGGTCTTGATGGTCTGGCTCTGCAGGCCGGATTTGTTGGCAATCATGGTCCCCGCCACCGCAGAAGAGAGGATGTGGGTAGTGGACACCGGCATACCAGTCAGACTGGCGACCCCGATGGAGGTTGCTGCCGTGATCTGGGCCGCGATGCCCTGGCTGTAGGTCATACCGGTCGTGCCGATCTTCTCGCCCACGGTATGAACGATACGACGCCAGCCCACCATGGTGCCGCAACCCAGCGCCAGCGCGATGGAGACGATAACCCAGGTCGGTGCGTATTCAGCGGTCGCGGTCAGATCCTTGCGCCATTTGGCCAGATCGGTCAGCTCCTTGGCTGGCAGCGGCAGCTTGGCAGCCTTGCGGGCGGTGTCATCGATACAGAGCAGCAGACGACGCACTTCGCGGCGGTCGGTCAGGCTCATCTGATCATAAGTACGCACGGCACCCAGACGGGCATCCAGGGTGGCCATCGCCTGCAGCACGCCATCGGCGGAGCAGTGAGTCATCAGCTCTTCCTGAGCCGTTGCCGGTGCAGAGAAGTTGATGACACCGGAGAGGGCGGACTGGTTGCGCTGGTAGATCTCCATGATGCGCTGGTTGGCATCCTGGGTCCGGTCCAGATCATAGGCGCGGCTGTTCATGTCCAGTGCGAAATAGGCAGGCGCCATACAGATCAGCACCAGCATCACCAGACCGATGCCCTTCTGGCCATCGTTGGAGCCGTGTACGAAGCTGACGCCCATGGCCGAGGCCACCAGGGTCAGACGCGCCCAGAATGGCGGGTGCTTCTTGCCATCCACCAGCTGACGCTCTTCCGGTGTTTTGTGGATCTTGTTGCTGGTCCAGATACGCTTCATCGCCAGCAGCAGCAGTGCCGCGATGATGAAGCCGATGGTGGGAGAGATGATGAGGGAAAGCATGATGTCGATCGCTTTGCCCACGTTGATCCCTTCTGTCACCGGTTTATGGGTGATCCAGGCATAGGCGCCGCCTACCCCCAGAATGGAACCGATCAAGGTATGTGAACTGGAGGCCGGGATCCCGAAGAACCAGGTGCCCAGGTTCCACACGATGGCGGAAAACAGCAAGGAGAAGACCATGATCAACCCTTGGGTGGAGTCCATCCCAAGCAGCAGGTCGATGGGCAACAGATGGACAATGGCATAGGCCACACCCAGACCGCCGAACATGACGCCAAAAAAGTTGAAGATCCCCGATGCAACGACCGCCAGGTGAGCTGGCATCGCCTTGGTATAGATAACCGTTGCTACCGCGTTGGCGGTATCGTGAAAGCCGTTGATAAATTCATAGGCAAGCACAAAAAAAACGGCCAATACCAAACCGATTGACCACCACAAACCCAAACCACTAAACATTTCAAACATAAAAAAAAGCCTGTTTATGAGTTGCGGCGGATTATGCCAGATGGCGGCCAACACCATAGCCACCATTGAAATATTTCAGCCATAAAAAAAAAGAGCTTTTTGGAAAAAAATATCCTAGAGCCAGTCTTCATGCGGCTTGCCATCGATTAATTAAAGCCATCAATGATTGCGGGAAAGGGCAAAAATAGCTGGCAATTAAGCCAATAATTTCTTTTTTATGACGTTTTTATGACAGAAAAACGGGCAAAAGTGGTGATAAAACGTCCCAGCCTCACCAATCTCATCCGACCAGCACCATCAACCCCATATCCGTTTGATTCCAGATGCAAAAAGGGAGCACCTTGTGCTCCCTTGAATCGTTGCCGTGTTGCCAGTTATCAGTCCTGATTGATGCGGCTGGCAACGGCGCCCTGCTGGCTCTTGTACTTGGCATTTTCCCGCTTGTTGTAGGGGCGGGCCGCGACGCCGGAAAGCATCTCGAAGTTCAAGGCGCCGATCTTCATCTTCGGGCGCAACGCCAGCGGCAGTTTGCCGCCGTTGTAGAACTCCAGCACGATGCGACCGGACCAACCCGGATCGATCCGGTGCGCCGTCACGTGCACCATCAAACCCAGGCGTGCCAGTGAAGAGCGGCCATCCAGCCAGCCGACGATATCGGCCGGCAGGGTGACGGATTCGTAGGTCACCGCCAGGGCCAGCTGACCCGGGTGAAGGTAGAAGGCTTCGCCATCGGGGATGTGGATCTCGTCACTCATCACCCGATCGATGGCATCGGCCATCTCGCTGCTCGGGCCGCTCAGGTCGATATAGGGCGCGGTATGATCGCGAAACACCCGAAACTCGTTACCCAACAGCACATCGACACTGACACCACTGATCCGCTCTACCCCGGGCCGTGGCTCAATGACGATCTTGCCTTCATCCAGATGGCGTTCAATATCGGTATCACACAGACGCATGGGCGACTCTCCTGACAAATTGTGCTTTTAAAAAAGCCGGGCATCACCCGGCTTGTTTCATCTTAACCAATCAACATGTGGCGAATACGCGCCTTGAGCATGTCGATGGCGATGCGATTCTTGCCACCACGGGGCACGATCACATCGGCATACTGTTTGGACGGCTCGATAAACTGCAGGAACATCGGACGCACTGTCTTCTGGTACTGCTTGAGCACGGAGTCCATGGTACGGCCACGCTCCTGCACATCACGCACCAGACGGCGCAGCAGGCAGATATCGAGCGGGGTATCCATAAAGATGGAGGCATCCATCAGATCCCGCAGACGGCTATCAGTCAGCAGCAGGATCCCTTCCAGAATGATCACCCGGCGCGGCGCAAACGGGGTCACTTCGCTCATCCGGGTATGTTCGGTGTAGGAGTACTGGGGAATGGCGACCGCATCACCTTTGACCAGCTGGCTCAGGTGCTGTACCAGCAAGTCGTGATCCAGCGCGTTGGGGTGGTCATAGTTGGTCTTGACCCGCTCTTCCATGGTCAGGTGGGTCTGATCACGGTAGTAGCAATCTTCGGTGATCACACCAATCTGACCTGCGCCCAGTTCGGCCACCAGCTCTTCATAAATGGTCTGGGCTATAAGACTTTTGCCAGACGCAGATGCGCCCGCAATACCGATGATCACACACGAATGTTGAGTATCAGACATGACAAATACCTAAAAGAGAAGAGCAGTGGGGATGGTTTAAACCGATCCATTATATAAAAAAGGGTGGGTCATGCCCACCCTCAATTCCCTTTCAAGTGACCGACCGCCGATTATTCATCCAGCGCCATGGCATAGAGGGGGGTCGCAATCGGTTTTGCGCTGAAAAAGAGTTCAGCACCAACCCTGCGCGCCAGCTTCAAATAGGCCTGAGCCAGGCTCCCTTCCGGTGCGCCGAACACCGTCGGACAGCCATCATCCATGTGTTGGCGGATGTCGATGTGCAGCGGCAACTGGCCAAGCAGCGCCACTTGATACTGCTCTGCCATCTTCTGACCGCCACCGGTACCGAACAGCGGCTCATGGTGACCGCAGGCGCTGCAGACGTGATAACTCATGTTCTCGATGATGCCGAGCACCGGCACATTGACCTTGTTGAACATGGCGATCCCCTTGCGGGCATCGGCCAGCGCCACATCCTGCGGGGTGGTGACGATCACCGCCGCCGAAGTCGGCACCTGCTGGGCCATGGTGAGCTGGATATCGCCAGTGCCCGGCGGCATGTCTACCACCAGATAATCCACCTCGCCCCAGCGGGTCTCATGGAGGATCTGCGCCAGCGCCTTGCTCGCCATCGGGCCGCGCCAGATGGTGGCATCCTGCTCGGAGACCAGATAGCCGATGCTGTTGCTCTTGAGGCCGCAGGCCATCACCGGCTCCATCAGCTTGCCGTCATGGCTGACCGGGCGCTCTGTGAGGGTGCCCATCATGGTGGGAATGGAAGGGCCATAGATATCGGCATCGAGAATGGCGACCCGCGCCCCCTCTCTTTGCAGGGCCAGCGCCAGGTTGACCGCAGTGGTAGATTTGCCCACCCCCCCCTTGCCGGAAGCAACCACGATGATGTTGCGAATGCCCTGCACGGCATTGAGGCCCTGCGCCCGCGGCATGCTGGCGACGTCAATCTCCAGTGCCCAGTCGATACGGGCGGCGCCGGTGGCGCTGCGCAGCCTGGCATCGTAGTTCTCTTTGAGCTGATCGAGCAGCGAGAGACCGGCAAACGGCAATACCAGCCGGATAGTAAGCCCCTGACCCTGATTGATGATCTCGCGAACGAATCCGGCATCCACCAGATCCTTGTGCCAGCCTGCTGGCTTAAATTCGGCGAGGATCTGTTTTACTGAATCAATCACCATTAACTCCTCATTATCTTGTCATTATCTTGAGGTGAACGGTTACCGCACACAAATCAGTGGCTTGCCTGCCATCATAACGGCAGGTGCTGCCAAGGTTGGCATAGCCACAACCCTAGGCAGGCTACCCCCAATTCGGGTAACATGCACGGCACTCTATCATCCCAACAAGCACATCAAGAACGTAATATGGCAACTGATCCTCGTAAAATGCTGGTAACCTGCGCCCTCCCCTATGCCAATGGCTCCATCCATCTTGGCCACATGCTGGAACATATCCAGGCCGATATCTGGGTTCGTTATCAGCGAATGCGCGGTCATCAGGTGCACTTCATCTGTGCCGATGATGCCCACGGCACCCCGATCATGCTCAAGGCACAGCAGATGGGAATCACCCCGGAAGAGATGATTGCCGCTGTCTCCAAGGAGCACCAGGCCGATTTCGCCGGGTTCAACATCAGCTTTGACAACTATCACTCTACCCACAGCGACGAAAACCGCGAGCTGGCGGAGCTGATCTATGGCCGCCTGAAAAATGGTGGCTTTATCAAGAGCCGCACCATCTCCCAGCTGTTCGATCCGGAAAAATCCATGTTCCTGCCGGACCGTTTCGTCAAGGGAACCTGCCCCAAGTGCAAATCTCCGGAGCAGTATGGCGACAACTGCGACAGCTGCGGCGCCACCTACAGCCCGACTGAGCTGATCGATCCGAAATCTGCCGTCTCCGGCGCGACTCCGGTAATGAAGGACTCCGAGCACTTCTTCTTCGACCTGCCGCAGTTTGAAAAATGGCTCTCAGAGTGGGTGCGCGGCTCCGGCGCCATTCAGGAAGAGATGGCCAACAAGATGCAGGAGTGGTTCGAAAGCGGCCTGCAGCAGTGGGACATCACCCGTGACGCCCCCTACTTCGGTTTTGAAATCCCCGGCGCCCCGGGCAAGTACTTCTACGTCTGGCTGGATGCCCCCATCGGTTACATGGCCTCTTTCAAGAATCTGTGCAACAAGCGTGGCGACATCGACTTTGACAGCTACTGGAAAGCGGACTCCGACGCCGAGCTCTACCACTTCATCGGCAAGGACATCGCCTACTTCCACTGCCTGTTCTGGCCGTCCATGCTGGAAGGTGCCAACTTCCGCAAGCCGACCAAGGTCAACGTACACGGCTATGTGACCGTCAACGGCGCCAAGATGTCCAAGTCCAAGGGCACCTTCATCAAGGCATCCACCTACCTGAACCACCTGGATCCGGAGTGCCTGCGTTACTACTACGCCGCCAAGCTCAACAGCCGCATCGACGATCTGGACCTGAACCTCGAAGATTTCGTGCAGCGGGTCAACGCTGACGTGGTCAACAAGCTGGTTAACCTCGCCTCCCGCAACGCCGGCTTTATTGCCAAGCGCTTTGGCGGCAAGCTGGCAGCAACCTGCGCCGAGCCAGAGCTCTACGCCGAATTCGCCAACGCCCGTACCGCCATTGCCGAGGCTTATGAGAGCCGCGAGTTCAGCCGTGCCATCCGCGAAATCATGGCGCTGGCCGACAAGGCCAACCGCTATGTGGATGACAAGGCTCCCTGGGTCATCGCCAAGCAGGAAGGGGCTGACGCCGAGCTGCAAGCTGTCTGCTCCGTCGGTATCAACCTGTTCCGCGTACTGATGGCCTACCTCAAGCCCGTCATGCCGCTCTTGGCCGAGCGTGCCGAAGCCTTTCTGGCCGAAACCCTCAGCTGGGATGGCATCGAGATGCCGCTGGTCGATCACACCGTGGCACCGTTCAAAGCCCTCTTCTCACGCATCGAGCCGGCGAAGATTGAAGCCATGATCGAGGCATCCAAGGAAGACTTGGCCAAAGAACAGGCACCGAAAGTGAGCGGCCCGCTGGCTGATGATCCCATCAGCGAAACCATCACCTATGACGACTTCGCCAAGATTGACCTGCGCGTCGCGCTGATCAAGAAGGCCGAAGCGGTACCGGAAGCCGAGAAGCTGCTCAAGCTGCAACTGGATATCGGCGGCGAAACCCGTCAGGTGTTTGCCGGTATCAAGTCCGCCTACAACCCGGAAGATCTGGAAGGCAAGCTGACCGTGATGGTGGCCAACCTGGCGCCGCGCAAGATGCGTTTCGGCATGTCCGAAGGCATGGTGCTGGCTGCAGGCCCGGGCGGCAAGGATCTCTGGATCCTGGAGCCGCAGGAAGGCGCCCAGCCTGGTATGCGCGTCAAGTAAGCGTATCGCTGACTGCGACCACAGCCAGATAGAAGAAGAGAGGCCAAACGGCCTCTCTTTTTATGTCTCGCATTTGTGGCTTGGAGAATTTTGTAGATGCTGGTCGTGGATAGCTGCCGCAGATTGCGGCCTCGGGGCTATCCACCACCGGGATTCGCGGGCGATACATTTTGTTCTGAATACCTGATCACCCGACTTGGCATGTCATTCATGTTGTGGCCTGCCTGCATCGCCAGTTTGAGCGCCACCAGCTCCGCCTGCTGGCAGTCCAGTTGACGCAAACGGGCGGTGATCTTCCCCTTCAACTGCTGCCGCAGTTTCGTCTGCTTGCGGGTGTTCCCCTGCTCTGCTCGCAACCTCCGCCGCCATTGACGCCAATCCTGCAACTGGCCAAGTCGCTCCTGCCAGTGAGTCAGGGTGCTCAACCAACCGGGATCCCCACTCCCCAGATCCAGCAACAGTTCCACGCCATAACGGGCCTGCTTGATCTCGAGGCGCAGCCGATGCCAGCGGCGCAACTGTTGCTGACGGGAGCTGGCAGATTTCCCAACGCAGGGAATAGGTTCATCGAGAGCGCTCTGCGCCTCATCAAGGCGCAGGGCCAGATGCTGCTGATAGAGGAACGCCAATGCCCGCGCATCCAGCACCTGCGCCACCGCCGCAAGCCAGCGGGCCAGTCGCCTCGACAACAGGGGCACGCGACAGGCCGATTTGTGGGTATTGCCCGTACTGGCAGGCGGCTTGCAAAAACGCTCGGCGTAGACCTGCGCATCCCGCAGCGCCGAAAGCCGCCCGACCGAGCGCAGCAGACGCCGCTCCAGCTCGGGATGATAGGTGAGTGGCCGCCACAGGGCGAGCAGCGCCAGCAAGCGGCGCGCTGCGATACGGTAGCCATGTACGGCCGGTTCGCTGGCCTCTTCGCGCACCGCTCGCGCCGCCTCCTGATAACGGGCGACCCAGCTTGTTGCCTGAGTCAGCAACAGACCTTCCTTGTCAGCGTCCATCTCGTCTCCGCCCCTTCAGTTGGTGTGAAAGCCCTGACCGGTGGGCGGCAGCGCCTCTTCATACTCCATCCGGGTCACTCTGGCGGTGCGCGGGCCATGCTCCAGCCAACCCAGCATCATCTGCACCTCCTGCGCGGGGCCGCTGATGAGGATCTCCACCGAACCATCCTCCAGGTTGTAGGCATGGCCCCGCAAACCCAGTTGCAGCGCCCGCTCACGGGTGAAATAGCGAAATCCCACCCCCTGCACCTGCCCCCACACCCGAATGACAAACGATTGCTCTCCCATTTCTCACACCTTCTGCTTAAGAAAAAAATTCCCGAGACGATAATGTGCCCGACACTCTATCTCTGCAGGATGCAGCTCCATTATGAAAGAAGTTAAATTCCGGTGGGTTGACCGCTATCTCATTCACCTCACCATCAGTGAAAAATTCCATATCGCGTTCTGGTTACCTCTCTTCATCATCGCCTTTCTCAGCTGGTATATGCTGGCGGCCAGCCATCAGCAGGAGATCTCCCTGCGGGTAGCGCAGTTGCAGCAACGGGTCGAGACCACGGCGCAGCTGGTCAGCCAGCAGCCAACTCTGGTGTTGCCTGCTGACCTGCGTCTGACCCGGCAAGGCAGCAACGGGTTGCAGCAGCAAGGAGATCACTACCTCTTTAGCGCGCCAGCAGGTCAGGCAGGCTACGTCACCGGTGAGCTCGATACCGGCAACCTCTCCATGTGGGAGGGTCAGGGCTCGACCCTGCTCCTCATCGGCGCGCTGGCCGCCCTGATGGCGCTGGTGATCCACTACATGATGACCTTTGTCTCCGGTGCGCTCTACTCCACCAACAAGGCGCTGCAAACCGTGGCGGACGGGGATCTCACCTTCCGACTCAACTTCTTCCCGGTGCGGGACGAGTTCTCCACCCTGGCGGGCAGCATCGACCGATTTACCGACCGCCAGCACCAGATCGTCAAACTGGTGGAGGAGTCTGCCGAAGCGCTGACCCTGGCCGCCGACGAGTTTCGTGACCATGCCCGCGAAGGCGAGACCATGGCGCGTTCCCAGCGCCAGCACATGGATTCACTGGCCACTGCCATGGAGCAGATGTCGGCAGCGATCCGCGAAGTGGCGCGCAATGCCAACGACACCCTGCAGCAGACCCGCCAGTCGAGCGAAGAGGCAGCCAATGGCGCCAACCGGGTAGCCCGCACCATCGAAGCGATCCGTACCCTGGCCGACGAGATTGGCAACGCCTCCGGCGCGGTCGAGCGGCTCACCCACAACGCCAACCGGATCAACGAGGTGGTCAACGTCATCAACGCCATCTCCCAGCAAACCAACCTGCTGGCCCTAAACGCCGCCATCGAAGCGGCCCGTGCCGGTGAGCAGGGTCGCGGCTTTGCGGTGGTAGCTGATGAGGTGCGTACCCTCGCCAGCCGTACCCAACAGGCGACGGTAGAGATCCAGCAGATGATCGAAGAGCTGCAGACCGGTACCGGCGCGCTGAACGAGATCATGGAAAAGACTGTAGGGCGCGCTGCCAGCAGCCAGCAGCTCATCAGCGAAGTGGGGCTCGATATCGAAAAACTGAGCAACCACAGCGATGCGGTGCTGGAGATGAGCACCCAGATCGCTACCTCGAGCGAAGAGCAAAGCTCGGTTGCCGCCGAGATCACCCACAATCTCGATCAAGTGCGCCATGAGGCGGCGCAGGTGGAGGAGTCGGCCAGCGCCTCGGTGGCCGGCACGCAAGGGCTCAAAGCCACCGCCAGCGAGCTGACCCAGGCACTCAAGGGGATCACTCTCTGACGCTGCCGAATAGCATCCGGCAACAAGAAGCAATAAGAAAAGAGGCCACCCATTGGGTGGCCTCTTTGTCTTTATGGATAGTGACCATGAATGATAGCGACCAATTGCTATGCCGGCTGGCAGTCCCGCTCAGGATTGCAGCAAACTCAGGGCCGCATTGGGGCGACTGTTTGCCTGACTCAAAATCGAAGCACTCGCCTGCTGCAAGATTTGGGTGCTGACCAAGCGCGCCGATTCCACAGCCATGTCGGCATCCCGGATCCTTGAGCGGGCAGCGCTGAGGTTCTCATTGGCATTGGCCAGATTGCGTACCCGTGAATCCAGCGCATTGGCTTGGGCACCGAGCCGAGCGCGCTGAACACCCAGCTGTTTCATACCCACATCCAGGGTTTTGATGGCCCTGCTGGCGTTGTCTTCACTAAGAACATCAATATTATCAACGGTATATTTCTTCTTGTCCTCTTGATAAAAGCCAAGCGCATGCAAGCTGGATCCCTGCATATCAATATTGGAATACTTGTCGCCTGATGAGCGCAGCTCCATCTGACCGATATACGTCGTCGATGTAACATCGGGTAACAGAGAGCTCAGAGAGGAACTACTGATCACCGGAGGCGCCGGTGGTGCTGGTTGCGGAGGGGGGGTTGTGCCATTGGCCAGCGCAAGGCTGTTGCCCTGAGCGCTATGCATGGTCAATGAATTGCTGGCGGGATTGCTGTTGTTGGAGGCACTCACATAAAAACCCAGACCTGCCGATTGCGCAGTACTGTTGATGCGTTGAACCACGGTTGCCATGATGGCACTATTTTTTGCTGTCGGATTGACCGGATCCCATCCGGTCATATCAATGCCTGTGGTCAAATCCACAGAGTGACCCGCCACATCGATATAGGAGGGTAATGCGGATAAATCGACCGCGGAGGCGACAGAAAATGGCAGTTGTTGCGCTTGTACCGGCCCCTGATTATTGGGAAAGGTGGTGCCATTAATATCTGCCACGAACGCTTCCAGGGTTGAATAGTCCTTGTCAAAAGTGACGCCATTAAGGGTGATAGGCTGAGATGAAAGCTTGAGATCAGCAATGTCATACGCCCCTGGCTTGCTTCCTGCCGGACTGCGCGCTCGCCACTCCATCTCCCCCAGATTTTTGGTCTGGGCATTGAGATCGGTAATGACGGTATTCTGTCCTGCATAGGCACCGACCAAGAAGATACCTTCGTAACTCCCCGCCAGCAGATCCTGTCCGGCAAACCGGGTACCTGTGGCAATCCGGTCCATCTCCAACTGCAGTTGCTTGAACTCAGCATTCAGGGCTACGCGATCCTCTGCCGTATTGGCACCGCTTCCCGACTGCAGTGCCAGGGTGCGCATCCGCTGCATCAGGTTCACCGACTCATCAAGCGCCCCATCGGCGACGTTGATCACCGAGATCCCATCATTGGCGTTGCGAATAGCGGTGTTGGTCCCGTTCACTTCACTGGTGAGGCGATTACTGATCTGCAAGCCTGCAGCATCATCAGCGGCACTGTTGATGCGCAAGCCGGATGAGAGTCGTCGATATACCGAATCCAGCATGTTGGATGATTGACCAAGATGGCGAGAAGCATTGAGGGCAGAAATATTGGTAGCGATGGAGAGGGACATGGACAGCTCGATACAGGAAAGATTCAAAATGGTCTTCCCCACTATCGACATCATCAAATGACTCTTTAGCGAAAATCACTATAAAGTAAGGTTAAAACGCTTTATTGACTACATTGTGCACACATATCGACCAGGGCTGAACAAAAAAAACAAGCATAACCAACTGTGGCATATAAGATAAACAGCGTGAAACGCCAACATTGAGATTCTGCAAATCTTGCATATGCAACACTCGGGCGTTGTCCAGACGTACAATTCGTCACTCTGCCATATACCAGCAAAGGCTGGCTTAGCCGCAATATTGCACATAGAATGTGGCCCCTTTTCTTTCTACCATCGGCAAACATCCATGAGCGCTTACATCTATCTCATCAAAGGCCGCGAAAAATCCCTGCTGCGTCGCCACCCCTGGATCTTCTCCAAGGGGATTGAGCGGGTTCAGGGCAACCCCATTGACGGCGATACCGTCGAGATCTATGCCAACGATGGCAAGTGGCTCGCCCGTGGCGCCTGGTCAGGCAGCTCCCAGATCCGTGCCCGGGTCTGGACCTTCGACAAGGATGAGACCGTCGATCTCGACTTCTTTATCCGTCGTCTCAAATATGCGCAGGAGTCTCGCGATCCGCTGATCAAGCGTCAGGGTCTCACCGGTTATCGCCTCTGCGCCGCCGAATCCGACGGCCTGCCGGGTCTGACCATCGACCGTTATGCCGATTTTCTGGTGTGCCAGATCCTCTCTGCCGGTGCCGAGTTCCAGCGTGAGCTGATAACGCAAGCACTGCGAACCCTCTACCCAGAGTGCAGCATCTATGAGCGCTCCGATGTGGCAGTGCGCAAGAAGGAAGGGCTGAAAGAGCGCACCGGTGTCATCTATGGCGAGACCCCGAACGAGCCGGTGGTCATCGAGGAGAATGGCGGCGTCAAGATCCTGGTGGATATTCGCAACGGCCACAAAACCGGTTTCTATCTGGATCAGCGGGATAACCGTCAGGCGGCAGCCAAGTACACCGAAGGCAAGCGGGTGCTCAACTGCTTCTGCTACACCGGCGGTTTTGGCGTCTATGCCCTCAAGGGCGGCGCCAAGGAAGTGGTCAACGTCGATCTCTCCCAGAATGCGCTGGATATTGCCCGCCAGAATGCCGAGCTGAACGGGCTGGATACCAGCAACACCCAGTTTGTCCGTCACGACGTGTTCAAGCTGCTGCGGGAATATCGTGAGAAGGGCGAGAAGTTCGATGTCATCGTGCTGGATCCGCCCAAGTTTGCCGAGAGCAAGGCCCAGCTGCTGGGTGCCTGCCGCGGCTACAAGGACATCAACATGCTGGCGTTCCAGCTGCTGGCACCGGGTGGCGTGCTCTTGACCTACTCCTGCTCCGGCCTGATGGAGCAGAGTCTGTTCCAGAAGATCGTTGCCGATGCGGCGCTCGACGCCGGTCGCGATGCCCAGATCCTGGAGCTGCTCTCCCAGGCCTCTGATCACCCTATCGGTACCGCCTATCCGGAAGGCTTCTACCTCAAGGGGTTGGTGGTACGCGCCCGCTGATCGGTCGTCATCTTCCCTTGTGATCAATCAGGCCCCTTGCGGGCCTGATTGTTATGCATCGCGCCGTATAGGCCTGAGCCTGACGCTCGCCCCGATTCCCCCTCTCTACTTTATTGGTGTCTCCTCTCTTCCTCTTTCCCTACCTGCTCTCCACAGCTTCTCTGTTTAAATTTCTTTGCACAAAAGCTGCACATTTATGATTTAAATCACACCCGTATGACTCTCTTTTCCGTAGTGTGATCCCGCCTGCGGCAGCCAAGCCGGGGCAACCGCCCCATCAGGATTGATGGACGGTACAACAACAAAAATCGATGTCAGGCCAAGCTGAACATCACAAGGGATCCCGTTATGAATCAATCATTGCCGCTGTTAACGCCGCTGCGGGGCATCGCTGCCCTGATGGTGGTGCTGTTCCATGCCCGCTTGCTGCTCTTTCCCCAGTGGATGGAGTCGATCGCAGGCCACACCCAACTCATCGAGAACGGCTACCTCTGGGTCGATCTGTTCTTTATTTTGAGCGGCGTGGTGCTGGCACATGTCTATGGGGAGGCCTTCACCCGCACGCCCCACACCGTGGGCTATGGCCGCTTTCTCTGGCTGCGGCTGACCCGCGTCTACCCCCTCTATCTTGTGACCCTGCTGTTGCTGGTTAGCTGGGAGCTTTACAAGGCGCGGCACGGGGTGGGCTTCTACGCTGGCCCCCTGTTCAAGATGTGGGAGTGGGAAGGGATGCCGCCTTTCGGTTCCCCCTTCACCCCGGCCGAGGCGCTACCGATCGCCTTCCTGCTGCTACAGGTGGTAACCGATCACGGGTTGACCTGGAACTTCGCAGCCTGGTCGCTCAGCGTGGAGTGGATAAGCTACCTGCTGTTCCCGCTGCTTATTCCGCTAGCGGTGACCCGCAGTCGCTGGAGCCATCTCGCCCCCCTGCTGGCGCTGACGGTGCTGGCCTTTATCGTGCACAGTCGCGGCACCCTGGATGTCACCAGCGGCGCGCTGGCGGTGGGACGCGGGGTGAGTGAATTTGTGCTCGGCCTCTGGCTGCTGCCGAGGGTCAAGGCCGCGCAAGGCTTGCCCATGATGAAGCATGATCTGCCGCTGCTGGTCGCCTTTGTGCTGCCCTTCGCGCTGATGCAGTTCACCATGACGCCGCAGCTGACCCTGCTGCTGATCGCCTCCTACGTGCTGCTGATCTGGATTTCAGCCGCCCAGGGGGAGCGCCAGAGCCCGCTGCTGCGCCTTTTGGATAACCGCTTCACCAACTGGCTGGGGGATCTCTCCTACTCCATCTACCTGCTCCACGCGCTGGTGCTGCTCACCGGCTGCGAGCTCATTCATTATCTGGCGCCGGGGCTCACCGAGTGGTGGTATGGCCAGACCAACCCGCTGCTGGGGGCTGTGGCAACCTTGCTGATGCTGGCGGTGCTGATCGGGCTCTCTTTTTTAAGTTACAACCTGCTGGAGCGGCCACTACAACGGCGCCTGCGCCGCTGGGGCAAGTCACGGCAACCGGCGCTGGAGCGGGCCGGATAAGCTAATCTCGCCCTATCTGGATGAGTTGACGGTTTTATGCCAACTCATCCGGCACCAGTTCATCCAGACTGCTCATCACCCAGGCGCTCGGGTGCTGGCTAAATCCGAGCTTGGGGTAGTACGCCACCGCCTGCGGTGCGGCCAGCAGGATCAGCTTGCAGCCGGGCTGCAATTGCAAAAACGTCTCGCGAATAAGGGCTTTGCCAATCCCCTGCCCCTGCACCGACTCTGCCACCGCCAGATCCGAGAGGTAGCAGCAAAAATGAAAATCGGTCACTGAGCGGGCCACCCCGACCAGGGTCTTGCCCTGCCAGGCGGTGATCAGCAAATTGGCGTTATCCAGCATGCCCTGCAGGGTGGCCGGATGGTCCTGCGGCCGTCTCGCCCCCAGCGAGGTCTGCGCCAACAACGCCGCAAACTGCACCGTGGTGATGGGGTGGTTAACCAAAAATATGGTGGTCACTAAGCTCTCCTGTTGTAGATCGACAGTTGCGTGCTGTTGGTCTCTTTGACGTTCTCTTTGCTGCATCTGTACTGCAATCAATCAGCCTGCGCCGGATCCAGACCGATGACAGGCAAGTGCGGGCAATTCCCTGCTGTTTATGTGAATTCCTGTTCGAACCCCAAGGGGCAAATGTGGCATAATGCCCCGTCCTGTGGCCCTCGGCGGGGCTGCGCTGGCGCACCTTGTCGCCCTTTTCTTCCCCGTCCGGCCTGGCGGTCCTTCATAACTGCCAGTCATCGCTGCCCCTGTTGGCACCGAGGCCACCCATATTTGCGGCTTCTTGTCTTCCTCTCTACAAGGCCGCCCATTGACCAAGACGGCTCCACAGAGCCTCTGCTCTGTTTGCAAATAAAAGGGGTAAGTATGTCTTCCATTCGTCTGACCCAATACAGCCACGGCGCTGGCTGCGGCTGCAAAATCTCTCCCAAGGTACTCGACACCATCCTCAAGAGCCAGATCCCGGGCTTCAACGACCCGACCCTGATCGTTGGCAACAGCAGCAAAGATGACGCGGCCGTGGTCGATATCGGCAACGGTCAGGGCATTGTCTCCACCACCGACTTCTTCATGCCCATCGTCGATGACCCCTTCACCTTTGGCCGCATCGCCGCCACCAATGCCATCAGCGATATCTACGCCATGGGCGGCAAGCCCATCGTTGCCATCGCCATCCTCGGCTGGCCCATCAATACCCTGGCGCCGGAAGTAGCCCAGCAGGTGATCGACGGCGGCCGTCAGGTGTGCCACGAAGCGGGCATTTCGCTGGCCGGCGGTCACAGTATCGATGCCCCAGAGCCCATCTTCGGCCTCGCGGTTACCGGTATCGTGCCCCTTGACGCCATCAAGCAGAACGACACTGCCAAGGTGGGTGACACCCTCTATCTGACCAAGCCCCTCGGTATCGGCATCCTCACCACCGCCCAGAAGAAGGGCAAGCTGAAGCCGGAACACGAACAACTGGCCCCCAATGCCATGTGCACCCTCAACAAGATTGGCCAGCGCTTTGCCGAGCTGCCGGGTGTCCACGCCATGACCGACGTCACCGGTTTTGGTCTGGCTGGCCATCTGCTGGAGATGTGCGAAGGATCCAATGTCAGCGCCCGCCTCGACTTCAAGGCGCTGCCGCTGCTGGACGAGGTGGATTACTACCTCACCGAGGGCTGCGTCCCGGGCGGTACCCTGCGCAACCACGACTCCTACGGCCACAAGCTCGATGCCATGGACGATCGCACCCGCAACATCATGTGCGATCCGCAAACCAGCGGCGGCCTGCTGGTGGCCGTGGGGAAAGAGAGCGAAGCCGAACTGCTCGCCATTGCGCGCGAAGCTGGCCTTGCGCTCTCGCCCATCGGCCAGATCAAGCCCCTTGAGGGCTCCCGCTTTATCGAGATTGTCCAATGAGTGAATTGCCACTGGCCACGGACTACGCCCAACTCTTTTTGGACGATGTGCCGTTGATTGATGTGCGCGCCCCCATCGAGTTCAAGGAGGGGGCCTTCCCCTGCTCGACCAATCTGCCCTTGATGACAGACGATGAGCGCGCCCAGGTGGGGACCTGCTTCAAGAAGCAGGGTCAGGCCGCCGCCATTGAGCTTGGACACAAGCTGGTGGGGGGAGCAGTACGTGCCGAGCGACTCGAAGGCTGGCTGGCGCAATTGCGCCAGCAGCCCGATGCCGTGCTCTACTGCTTTCGCGGCGGCCTGCGCTCGCAAACCGTACAACAGTGGCTGGCTGATGCGGGGGTGACTCGCCCCCGCGTCGCCGGTGGCTACAAGGAGCTGCGCCGCTTCCTGATCGACACCCAGGACAAGGCCTCTGCCGAGTGTCACTGGAGCGTGCTGACCGGCATGACCGGCTCCGGCAAGACCCACATGCTCGATCAGGTGGCCCAGGCGCTCGATCTGGAGGGGCATGCCCATCACAGGGGCTCGTCGTTTGGTCAGCTGCCCGGCGGCCAGCCCAGCAACATCAATTTTGAAAACAACATGGCCATCGAGCTGCTCAAGCGCCGCCATCAGGGCGAGCATGCCTTTGTTGTCGAAGATGAGAGTCGCCTGATTGGCCGCTGCTGCCTGCCCCTCTCCCTCCATGAGGCCATGAGTCAGGCACCGCTGGTGGTGGTAGATGTACCGCAGATCGATCGCGCCGAGCAGATCCGCGAAGATTACGTGCACGATCTCTGGCTGCGCTATCAAGCTATGTATGGCCAAGAAGAGGGATGGCCGCTGTTTGCCGCCTACCTCACCGATGCGCTGGCCCGCCTCAAGCGCCGCCTCGGCGATCAGGCCCACCGTGAGCTGGATGCCCTGATGCAGACCGCTCTCACCGAGCAGGAAAAGAGCGGTGATACCGCGCTGCATCTGGCCTGGATCACCCTGCTGCTGACCCGCTACTACGACCCCATGTATCTCTACCAGCTTGGCAACAAGCAGGAGCGCATCGTGTTTCGCGGTGACAAACAGGCCTGTCTCGACTATTTCGCCGAGCAGCATGCCAGCGCGCTGCGCGACTGACCCATCCCAAGAGAGGAACTCTATGTTGAAATTCGAGGTGATCCCGGTCACCCAGTTCGCCCAGAACTGCTCCCTCATCTGGTGTGACGAGACCCATCAGGCCGCCCTGATCGATCCGGGCGGCGAAGCGGACAAACTGCTGGCTGCCATCGCCAAGCGCGGCCTGACCCTGACTCATATCCTGCTGACCCACGGTCATCTGGATCATGTGGGTGCCGCCGCTGCTCTGCGGGAAAAGACCGGCGTCGCCATCACCGGCCCTCATAAGGAAGACGTCTTCTGGCTCGATATGCTGCCCCAGCAGAGCCAGATGTTCGGCTTCGCCCATACCCCCGCCTTCACGCCGGATCGCTGGCTTGAGCAGGGTGACAAGGTGCAGCTTGGCCAGTGCGAGCTGGATGTCTACTTCTGCCCCGGCCACACCCCGGGCCATATCGTGCTGCTGAGTCAGGCCGAAAAACTCGCCTGGGTGGGCGACGTGCTGTTTGCCGGCAGCATCGGCCGCACCGACTTCCCCCGTGGCGATCACGGTACGCTGATCAAGTCGATCACCGAGACCCTGCTGCCGCTGGGCGACGAAGTCGTCTTTATCCCGGGCCACGGCCCCAGCTCCACCTTCGGTCGCGAGAAGGTGAGCAACCCCTACCTGACCCAGCCTATCTGGTGATCAAAAAAGGCAGCGGTGTTCCGCTGCCTTTTCCTTTTTTCTGAAGTCCTCATTGCTATAGGTACAAGCGAGTCTTTATAATTCACCATGATTTGTCTCTGACCATCAAAACTTGGGAACAAAAATGTATCTTGCTTTAGCTATTGCCATATTGTTATTTATTTTTTTCCTGAAGAAGTCACGAGCCAGATATAGAATCAGAGATTACAAACGCCCAACAATCATTCATGGGATAATAATACTACTCGTTAATATTGCATTTGAAATAATATATAGAGCTGAGTTTGTCCCCATTCAGGCCAGTTACAGCAGCTTACTAACCTATGTACTGCCTCAAGTTATATACTACCTATTGTTGATCACCATTTTTTTAGTTATGGCATATAGATATGGTTTTTTCATATGGCCAGATGATAGAAATGCAATAAATAGACAGCATACAATCAATATCCCTATGTGCTTCTTGTTGACTATTTTTATAGTATGCCCATCTGCCATGCGAAATGGAATTATTGAAGCATCACCATATCTGCATGTTTGCAGTCTTATTGGTAGCGGACTTACCTCTATCTATCTTGTAAGAATTTTCACTATCAAGTTTAACAAGACAATTAATGATATATAACTTTTATTGCCAACACAGTCACGAAAAATAAGCTCGTTTATTTCGAACTCTTGTTCTTGAGCCACAATTATTTGATAAGCGACCGCAAGATATTCTGACATTTTAAATCTTAAATATCCCCTGAAAATAAAAAAATCCCCACCCGAGGGTGAGGATTGATTTATAGGTGCAACCGTCTGGTGGCTTATTGTGCCAGCAGGTGACCGACCAGCTCATGACGCCACCCTTGCAGCAGCATCGGCTTGTCGCTGCGAGCCCGCTCTTCGTCGTTCATCCGCCAGCTCCAGGTGAAGTACTGGTGAATGATCTTCTTGCTGGCAATCAGCTCGGGCGGAATATTGCTCGCCTTGGCCTTCTCTTCCACCATGGCTTTGATGCGCTTGAGCTCGGCCTTGTACTGGGGGAAGTCCACCAGCCGACGAATGGGCTCGGGCCAGCTGTCAGGATCGCTCTGCTGCGCCTTGGCGACAATATCGAGCATCCGCTTGCCGTGGATCTTGATCTCGATGGGCGAGAGGCCGAGCTCGTTGAGATCCCGCAGGGAGGCAGGACGACGCTCTGCCACCTTGAACAGGTGCAGCTCTTTGACCACGAAGTTGAGGGCCAGATCCCGGCGCACCGCCTCTTGCTGGCGCCAGGCGGCCAGCTCACGCAGGATGGCGAGCTCGCGGCGCCCCAGTTGCCAGGCGTTGACGATGTCAAGATATGCCTGACGGGGATCGCTACCCTGGGTCTTGCGGGCGGAGTGGTTTTGGCACTCCTGCTCGAACCAGGCAAACTTGCCGCTTTCCCGCAATTTGGCCATCACTTTCTCGTAGAGCGGCATCAGGTAGAAGACATCCGCTGCCGCGTATTCGAGCTGACGCGGCGTAAGCGGGCGTGCCAGCCAGTCGGTGCGCGCCTGATCTTTTTCCAGCTCGACCCCGAGGAATTCATTCACCAGCGCACCAAAGCCGACCGAGACGCCGTAACCGAGAAAGGCGGTAGCAAGCTGGGTGTCGTGCATCTGGTTGGGCAGGTGGCCAGCCTGATGCTGGATAAGCTCCAGATCTTCGCCAGAGGCGTGCAGGATGGCGATCTGCCCTTCCCTGCCCAGTCGTTGCCAGAGGGCGGAGAGATCCAGGGTAAGCGGATCCAGCAGCGCCAGATGCTCGCCGTCATAGATCTGGAACAGGCCAAGCTGGGGGTAGTAGGTACGGGTGCGAACGAATTCAGTATCGATAGCCAGGGGAACGTCGGCCAGAGAAGCGAGATACTGCTCAAGTTCGTCTTGCTGAGTGATAAGTTGATAGTGCATCTGTGCCTGCGCGGTTGATCAGGGCCAAAAAGAAAAAACCGTGGGATGACCCACGGTTTTGCATAACGACGGTGCTGGTTTGCAGAGGCTTCTGCAGCCACAGTCCGGTTATTGCTTGGCAATCTCCTCGTCGCGCAGTACGCGGCGCAGGATCTTGCCCACATTGGTCTTGGGAAGTTCGTCACGAAATTCTACCAGTTTCGGCACCTTATAGGCAGTCAGATGTTTGCGGCAGTGGGCAATAATCTCGTCCTCCTGCAATTTTGCATCTTTCTTGACCACAAAGATCTTCACCAACTCGCCGGAGACCTTGTGCGGCACACCCACGGCGGCCACTTCCAACACTTTCGGGTGCAGGGCAACGACATCTTCGATCTCGTTCGGATAGACGTTGAAACCGGAGACCAGGATCATGTCCTTCTTGCGGTCAACGATCTTGAAGAAGCCCTGCTCGTCGCACACCGCGATATCACCGGTACAAAGCCAGCCATCCTGCATCACTTCGGCGGTCGCCTCGGGACGCTGCCAGTAGCCCACCATCACCTGCGGGCCGCGCACCTGCATTTCGCCCGGGGTGCCGAGGGCGTGGATCACCTGACCGTTGTCATCTACCAGACGGATCTCGGTAGAGCAGACCGGCAAACCGATAGAGCCGTTGTAATCAGTGAGGTCGTAGGGGCAGACACTCACCAGTGGCGAGCACTCGGTCAGACCATAGCCTTCCAGCAGCGGAGTGTCGGTCAGTGTCTTCCACTTCTCCGCAACCGCGCGCTGCACCGCCATGCCGCCGCCGATGGTGAGCTTGAGCTTGTCAAAGGCGATCCCCTGAAACTCTTCGTTGTTGACCAGCGCATTGAACAGGGTGTTGACCCCGGTAATGCAGGTGAAGGGGTACTTCTTGATCTCTTTGACAAAGCCCGGAATGTCGCGCGGGTTACTGATCAGCAGGTTGTAACCGCCGATACGCATAAAGAGCAGGCAGTTCACGGTCAGGGCAAAGACGTGGTAGAGCGGCAGCGCGGTGACCACGAACTCCTTGCCGCGCTCCAGCATGGGGCCGTAGACGCCGAGGCACTGCTCGACGTTGGCAATCATGTTGCGATGGGTCAGCATGGCCCCTTTGGAGAGGCCGGTGGTGCCACCGGTGTACTGCAGGAAGGCGAGATCGTCGTTGGTGATCTCCGGCTTGATGTACTGCAGGAAACGCCCCTTGGAGAGGGCCTGACGCATGGTGGTGGCGTGGGGCAGATTGTATTTCGGCACCAGCTTCTTGACGTACTTGACCACGAAGTTGACCAAGGTGCCCTTGGCCAGCCCCAAGTTATCCCCCATCCGGGTCAGGATGACGTGCTTGATCGGGGTGTCGTAGACCACCTTTTCCAGGGTATGGGCGAAGTTGGAGACGATGACGATGGCTTTGGCACCGGAATCTTTGAGCTGATGCTCCAGCTCGCGCGGGGTATAGAGCGGGTTGACGTTGACCACGATCATGCCGGCGCGCAGGATGCCGAACACGGCGATGGGGTATTGCAGCAGGTTAGGCATCATCACCGCAACCCGATCCCCTTTCTCCAGCTTCAGCTCGTTTTGCAGGTAGGCAGCAAAGGCGCGGGACTGCTCTTCCAGCCGGCGGTAGGTGATGGTTTGGCCCATGTTGACGAAAGCGGGCTGATCGGCAAACTGGGTCACCGAGGATTCGAACATCTCGACCAGGGAGCTGTATTGGTCTGGATTGATCTCGGCGGGGACCCCTTCCGGATAACGTTTCAGCCAGACTTTTTCCACAAACTTCTCCTGCATAACTAGCACCTGTGCGCTCACTGTGTTGCCTCCATCCCGGTTCACATCCATTTTAATCGGTTGTTTTAAGCTGATGCTCTAATGCCGCACATATTTACACAGCGCAACATCAATTAACAGCAAATTAACAACAGAAAAATGTGAGGGAGAAAACAAACCTGGAATTATTGAAAGCTGGCGATTCTACCGAACTTGACAAAACTTTACGATACAAACGGCCGTATCAACCGAATTTTCCATATGAAAATGGTGGTTTCCACCCAATATGACCCTCTGGATCTGCTGGAAGGCATCCTGACGGGCCTGCCATTGGGCTTCAAGCGCAGCAAAGCCCTGCTCCCCCTGAATCAACAGCACAGGACAACGGATAGCCGCCATCAATGCACGAGCCTGTCCTTCACTCATTCTCAGGGGCGACAGATCCCGCAAACGGGGGTCGCTGCGCCAGTGCCAGCGCCCTGCCCGCTCTTCAAGCTGCCGCTCACAGATAAGACGCACCGCCTGCGACGTGATATCCGCCACTTTGCAACGGGCGGCGACAGCCTCATCGATGGAGGCAAAGCCGTTGGCACTGCGCTCCCGAGTGCGACTGCGGTTTAAAATCGCACGTCGCAGCTGGGCAGGTACCTCCTCATCGGGCTGGCTCAGCGGCCCCAGCCCCTCCAGCATGATCAACCGCTCCACCTGTTCGGGGAACACCCCGGCATAGGCCGAGGCGATCAACGCCCCGAGGGAGTGACCGAGCAGAGTGAAGCGCGACCACCCTGCCGCCTGCACGATCTGGTAGAGATCGTCCAGCCAGTCGACAAAGACATAGGGGGTAGTTTTGTGATCGGAGTGACCGTGCCCCGGCAGATCGACACAGATGAGGTGAAAATCCCACAGATGCGGCGCCAGCGGCAAGAAGCTGGCGCTATTGTCGAGCCAGCCATGCAGGGCGATCAGCAGGGGTTTGCCCTGCTGAGCCTGATCCGCGAGTTGATTCTCAAGCAGGGCCACCTGCCGACCATCTGCCAAGGTGAGCAGACGTTCGTGCAGAGTGCTTTTGATGCTGTTGATCATGGCAAGCCTTAACGACGCAGCGGCCGTCTCGGCCAGAAGGGATCATAGAAGGGGTCGTAGAAGTAGGGGTCCATATAGCGCACCTCCACCTCCTTGACTGGCGGCCACAGCTTGCTGCCCGTCACATTGAGCACAGAGAAGCGGTACTTGTGCTCGCCAATCTGGCTATCAACCGGTTTGCCTATGGTGCCAAGCACAGTCAGGCTGCGCCCCTTGGCGTAGAGGGTCGGATCGACAAAACCCTTCATGATGGCCAGAAAACGGCCCGGGCTCTGCTCGGTCTGCTCCGGCACACCGTTGGACTTGAGCGGCAGATAGACCACTTCAATAACGCTCTGATCCGCTTTGTTGTGCACCGCCGAGATAACGCCGCTCCAGCGGGCCGGTTTGCCCTCCATCCCGCCAAGGGCTGGCTGATAGGCCACCAGCTGGTTTTCAGGCTCATAAGCCAGCTCTTTGGGGACCGAGCTGCAGGCCCCGAGCAGCAGAGCCAGCGCCCCGACCACCATAGTGCGTTTCATCATATCGCTTCTGTTATTACGCATCATGTCACTCTCCTGTTGCCAGCGTGGCCCGTCGGGCTTCCCGCTGGTGTTGCAGCTGATGAGCGGCAAGAGCGACATGACGTCAGGTGCTCCTGCCCTTATTCGCGACCCGGCAGTTTTTTCCAGGTCACCTTGTCACGCAAATAGACCGGCGTCGCCTGTTCAACCGGCACCGCCTCCCCAGCCAACCAGGCCGCGCGGGCCAGCGGCAACATGTCTTCTGCCGCCGGGAAGCGCACCTGGCTCACCGCCAGCTCATCGGCCAGACCACTCAGGGTCTCGCCATAGGTTTCAAAGCCGGTGCCGACGCAGGTCACAGGGCCCGCCAGCTTGCCACGGACGTCAACCAGTGCCGCAGGCTCGCTCACCACCTCGTCCCCCACCAGCTGCATGCGGCCATCAATTAGCTCATAGCGGCCGAAATAGACCTCGTTCATCCGCGCATCGATAGCGGTCAGCACCTGCTGGGCGCCATCCAGTCGATAGGCGCCTTGCGCCATGGCGGCCAGGGTCGAGATGCCAATCAGCGGCACACCCGCACCAAACGCCAGACCTTGCGCCACACTGATGCCGATCCGAACCCCGGTAAAGGAGCCCGGGCCGCGGCCGAACGCGATGGCATCGAGGTCACTCAAACTTATCCCGGCATCCTCTAACACAGCCTGAACCATGGGCAGGATTTTTCGGGTGTGATCCCGTGGCGCCTCCTCCCAGCGGGAGAACAGCTTGTCACCCACCAGCAAGGCGGCGGAGCAGGCTTCGGTGGCGGTATCAACGGCCAGGATCTTCAACTCGTTCATGCTTTCCAATCTCTATAAAATCAGTCAATTACATAACCGGCAAGCGAGATATGCTCACCCGTTGTTCAAATCTGTTAGCTGGCGGCACACTTATTCACCGCGTTCAGTGCGATCGAAAAAACTCCCCAACGTTCCCAACTCCCGGGTGCGAGGGATGGCGGGCAGACTCTTGATAAAGGTGGCGCCGTAAGGCTTGTTGACCATTCGTGGATCACAGATCACCAGCACTCCGTGATCAGTGCGATCACGAATAAGCCGCCCCACCCCCTGTTTGAGGGCAATCACCGCCTTGGGCAACTGCAGCTCGGCGAAGGGATCCCCCCCCTTGAGCTTGCAATCATCCACCCGCGCCTTGAGCAGCGGATCATCAGGGCTGGCAAACGGCAGTTTGTCGATGATAACACACGACAACGCCGCCCCTCGCACGTCGATCCCCTCCCAGAAACTGCTGGTCGCCACCAGCACAGCGCGGCCATTCTCGACAAACTCCTTGAGCAGCCGCTGCTTGTTGTCCTCCCCCTGCAGCAAGACGGTACGGCCAATCTCCCGGCGCAGCACCTCGGCCACCTGACGCATCACCTGATGGCTGGTGCAGAGGAAGAAACAGCCCCCCGGCGTCTTGTTGATAAGCGGGATCATCAGATTGGCCAACTGCTCGCCACGGCCAAAGGCGTTGGGCTCCGGCAGATAGCGGGGCACACAGAGCCGCGCCTGCTCGCCATAGTCGAACGGACTGTCGAGGATCAACTCGGCGCTGCCCGCCAGCCCCAGCTCGGCCTTGAAGTGATCAAACCGCATATCCACCGTCAGGGTAGCGGAGGTGAAGACCCAGGCCACTTCCGGTCTTTGCACCTCGGCACTGAATCGCTCGGCCACCGACAGCGGCGTCAGATTGAGGGTGAAATGAAGCCGTGAGCAGTCGTACCAGTAGGAGAAACCGGTCTGGTTGACCGCCAGCACTTCACCCAGGCGGGTGCGCAGTTCACTGATTCGCTCGAAGGCGTGATCCAGCTGCTCGCCCCGGCCGAGAGCGAGTTTCAGCACCTCGTAGCAAAGCCCGATGGCGTCGTTAAGACGAGCCAGAGCCTGCCCCCAGAGCGGCTGGCGCAGCATGTCGCGGGTATTGCCGCGACCGCCATCCACCCCGAAGGCCAGACGCAGATCCTGACTGGCGATAGCGAGCCGGTCCGCCGCCTTGCCGAGCTGGGCCATGTCGTGGGCCTCGGCCCGATAGGCCAGCTGGATATCCTGCGCCAAATCCTGAATCGTTCGGCTGCCTACCGACTTGCCGAAGTAGTTGGTGGCGATCTCCGGCAGCTGGTGCGCCTCGTCAAACACATAGACTTGCGCCTCCGGCACCAACTCGCCAAATCCGGTGTCTTTCACCGCCATATCGGCGAAGAAGAGGTGATGATTGATCACCACCACCTGGGCATCCATGGCGCGGCGTCGAGCCACCACCAGATGGCAATCGTCGTAATAGGGGCAGTCGCGACCGAGGCAGTTGTCGTTGGTGCTGGTGACGTGGGCGAGGATCTCGGCGTTCTCCTGCAATCCCGGAATATCCCCCACATCGCCGTTATCGGTAGCGGTGGACCAGGATTTGACCTTCACCAGATCGTTCAGGATTTCAGGCTTTTGCAGATGGGATTCGCTCAAGAGCCGGTTCATACGCTCGATGCAGAGATAGTTGCTGCGCCCCTTGAGCAGGGCCACCGGCGGGGTGTAGGAGAGCGCCCCTGTGATGGTCGGGAGATCCCGATAGAAGAGCTGCTCCTGCAGGTTCTTGGAGCCGGTGCTGATCACCACCCGCTTGCCGGATTCCAGCGCAGGGACCAGATAGGCGTAGGTCTTGCCGGTACCTGTTCCTGCCTCCACCAGCAGACGGCCACCACTCTTGATGGCGCGCGCGACCGCTTCGGCCATCTCCAGTTGGGGAGCGCGGGCTTTGAAACCGTCGATATGGCTGGCCAGAGGGCCATCTGGCTTGAACAGGGTCTGGATGGTCAAAAGGGCGTCCCGCAGCAAAAGCGGCCATTATGCCAAAAGCGCGGCAAAAGCGGGACAGATAATCTGCCTAGACGAACAGATCGATCTGATGCTCGGGGTCCGGCTTGTGATCGTCCTCCTCTGCCTTGGGCTGATCACGCTTGGCGGGCGTGCTATACGCCTGCTGGCGCTGCTGGGAGTCACTGTTGTCAGTGCTGGTCTTGCGCAGCTGGTGCTTTTTGCTGATCTGATTTACTTCCCGCTTGATCTCTTCGCTGCCGGGCGCAGCGGGCGCCCGGGGCAAAATGGGGAACAACAGGTCCTGGCTGGGCATGATGGCGACTCCTGCAGGGGTTATTGTCTAGTTATCGACCAGAAAACCGTTTTCGCCACTTTAATCGATCAAATCACATTTTCGGGTTGCATTTTCTGTCAAGGCAGGTAGTTTAAATCAGGCGTCAATTACGACATCTTATTTTGTAAAGGATTGATTACATGAAGTTCACCACCCTGAAGACTCATCACCACCACCATCATCCCGACTAGTCTTTCAGGAGGTTGACTGCTGGAAGACACTTAACTGGTGACTTCCAAAAGGACCGCAAGATTCATAAACCCTCGGAAGCACCCACTTCCGAGGGTTTTTTCGTTTTTGACTAGAAGGAAATCGAGCAATGGAAACACAACGTCTGCGTATCGCCATGCAAAAGTCCGGTCGTCTGAGCCAGGACTCCCAAGCCCTGTTCAAGAGCTGTGGCCTGAAAATCAACCTGCGCGAGCAGCGACTTATCGCCCATGTCGAGAACATGCCCATCGATATCCTGCGGGTGCGTGATGACGACATCCCGGGTCTGGTGATGGAAGGGGTGGTCGATCTTGGCATCATCGGCGAAAACGTGCTGGAAGAAGTGCAGCTTATTCGCGCCTCACAGGGCCTCCCCTTCGAGGTCAAAACCCTCAAGCAGCTGGACTTTGGTGGCTGCCGCCTTTCGCTGGCGGTGCCGGAAGATGTGAACTACACAGGGCCAGCGAGCCTTGCCGGCAAGCGCATCGCCACCTCCTACCCCGGGTTGCTCAAGCGCTTCTTTGACGACAAGGGGCTCGGCTTCAAGAGCGTGATGCTGGGCGGCTCGGTGGAAGTGGCGCCGCGCGCGGGTCTGGCTGATGCCATCTGCGATCTGGTCTCCACCGGTGCGACCCTGGAAGCTAACGGCCTGAAAGAGGTAGAGGTGATCTACCGCTCCAAGGCGGTGCTGGTACAGGCCCCCAACCCCTTGTCCGATGCCAAGCAGAAGCTCATCGACAAACTGCTGCCCCGCATTCAGGGGATGCAGCAGGCCCGCGAGAGCAAATACATCATGCTGCACGCCCCCAAAGACAAGCTCGATGCCATCACTGATCTGCTACCGGGTGCCGAGCGCCCCACCATCATGCAACTGGCCGGTGACACCAATCAGGTGGCCCTGCACGTCGTCTCCAGCGAGACCCTGTTCTGGGAGACCATGGAGCAGCTCAAGGCCCTCGGTGCCAGCTCCATTCTGGTGCTGCCCATCGAAAAAATGATGGAATAAGGAAGGGATATCATGCAGACCCTGATCTGGAAGACCCTTTCCCCCGCCCAGCAGGCCGACGTGCTGACCCGACCCGCCCTCAATGACGAGGCCGATATCGGCCTCGTGGTACGGGATATCATCGCTGCAGTGCGTAGCCGTGGCGATGAGGCCCTGCGCGAGCTGAGCCAGCGCTTCGAGCGCGCTCCCCGTGAGCGGTTGCGCGTCAGCGAAGATGAGATTGAAGCCGCCTGCGCGCGGCTGGATGACAACATCAAAAATGCCATCGAAGCGGCCATTGCCAACATTCGTACCTTTCATGCCGCACAAGTGCAGCCGGTGGTACGGGTGGAGACCCAACCCGGGGTGGTATGCGAGCTGCGCACCCAGCCCATCAGTCGGGTCGGCCTCTATGTGCCGGGGGGCAGCGCGCCGCTCCCCTCCACCGTGATGATGCTGGCCATTCCGGCCGCCATAGCCGGTTGCCGTGAAGTGGTGCTCTGCACCCCGTCTCCGGCGAGCGACGAGATCCTGTTTGCCGCCCGCGCCTGCGCCGTCGAGAAGGTGTTCGCCATCGGCGGCGCCCAGGCCATCGCGGCGATGGCTTACGGCACCGAGAGCATTCCCAAAGTGGACAAGATCTTCGGCCCGGGCAACGCCTATGTGACCGAAGCAAAGGGGCAGGTTTCCCGCGACTGGCGCGGCGCTGCCATCGACATGCCCGCAGGCCCCTCCGAGGTACTGGTGATTGCCGACGAGAGCGCCAACCCGGCCTTCGTGGCGGCTGATCTGCTCTCCCAGGCCGAGCACGGCCCCGACAGCCAGGTGGTGCTGGTGACCACCTCGCCGCTGCTGGCCGATGCCATCGCAGGGGAAATAAAAAGCCAGCTGGCCAAATTGAGCCGCCGCGATATCGCCGCGCAGGCGCTCGGCAGCAGTCTGGTGATCCTCTGTGACGATCTGGCCGAGGCGTGTGCCATCTCCAACGCCTACGCGCCGGAACACCTGATCGTGCAGACCCGAGCCCCCCGCGACCTGCTGGATAAACTCGAGAACGCCGGTTCCATCTTTCTGGGAGCATGGACCCCCGAGTCGGTCGGCGATTACGCCAGCGGCACCAATCACACTCTGCCCACCTACGGCTATGCCCGCACCTGCTCCAGCCTTGGCCTTGCCGATTATCAGCGCCGCTACACGGTGCAGGAGCTGAGCGAGCGCGGCATTCAGGGCCTTGGCCCTATCGTCGAGCGTATCGCCCAGGCCGAGGGGCTCGATGGCCACAAGAACGCCGTGACGCTGAGATTGAACGCCCTGGCCGCCGCGCCCCAGCCAACAGCACAGCAGAAGGATTTGTTATGAGTATTGCCAATCTGGCGCGCCGCGTGGTGCGGGCCCTCACCCCTTATCAATCTGCCCGCCGCATCGGCGGCAAGGGCCACGTCTGGCTCAATGCCAACGAAGCACCGCTGGCCTATCCCTTCACCATCGAGGGGAGCCGCCTCAACCGCTACCCCGAGTGCCAACCGGCCGAGGTGGTGAACGGCTATGCCGCCTATGCCGGGGTCAATCCGGATCAGGTGCTGGTGAGCCGCGGCGCCGACGAGGCCATCGAGCTGCTTATTCGCACCTTCTGCGAAGCGGGTGAAGATCAGATCCTCATCTGTCCGCCCACCTACGGCATGTACGCCATCAGCGCCGAGACCTGTGGCGTCGGTATCGTCGAACAGCCGCTGACCGCCAGCCGCCAGCCGGACTGGCCCGCCATCGCCGATCGCCTCAGTGACGTGAAACTGGTTTTTCTCTGCTCCCCCAACAACCCCACCGGGGATCTGGTGGGGCGTGACGGCCTCATCGCTTTGCTGGAAAAAGCCCGGGATCGCGCCATCGTGGTGGTGGACGAGGCCTATATCGAGTTCTGTCCCGAGGCATCCGTGGTGGATCTGCTGGCCCGCTTCCCCAATCTGGTGGTGACCCGCACCCTCTCCAAGGCTTTTGCCCTGGCGGGGATCCGCTGCGGCTTTACGCTGGCAAGCCCCGAGGTGATCGCCATGCTGGCCAAGGTGATCGCCCCCTATCCCATCCCCGAGCCCATCGCCCAGATCGCGGCGCAGGCCCTCTCCCCCATGGGGCTGGAGCTGATGCGCGAGCGAGTGGTAGAGCTCAATAAGCAAAAAGCCGCCTTCAAGGCAGAGCTGGCAACGCTTGCCTGCGTAAGGGAAGTATTCGAAGACAAGGGCAACTTCGTGCTGGTGCGCTTTGTGGATGGCGCCGCCGTCTTTGCCGCCATGAAGGCCGCCGGCATCATATTGCGGGATTTCTCCAGCAAGCCGGGTCTGGACAACAGCATTCGCGTCACCATCGGCTATCAGGGCGAGATGGATGCCGTGCTGGCGGTACTGCGTGATCTGCCCTCTCCCACTTTGTAAGACAAGGATGTAGCGATGAAGACCCCGTTTTTGTTTATCGACCGCGACGGCACCCTGATTGAAGAGCCGGTGACCGACAAGCAGGTGGATAGCCTCGCCAAGCTGCGCTTCGAGCCCATGGTCATTCCGGTGCTGCGCGAGTTGCAGGCCGCCGGCTACGTGCTGGTGATGGTGACCAATCAGGATGGGCTGGGCACCGCCAGCCTGCCGCTGGAGAACTTCCAGCCACCCCACGACCTGATGATGCACCTGTTTGAATCGCAAGGGGTGAAGTGGGAACAGGTGCTGATCTGCCCCCACTTTCCCACCGACGGCTGCAGCTGCCGCAAGCCCCACCTCGGGCTGGTGAAAGAGTACCTCGCCTCGGGTCGTATCGACTTTGCCAACTCCTTCGTTATTGGTGACAGACAGACCGATCTGCAGCTTGCCGAGAACATGGGCATTGGCGGTATTCGCTACCACCCGCAGGATCACAACTGGCTCGCCATCCGTGATCAGCTGTTATCCAAAGGCCGCGTAGCCTCGGTGGAACGCTACACCAAGGAGACCCGTATTAAGGTGGCCCTAGATTTGGACAAGAGCGGTGGCAACCAGATCGCCACCGGTATCGGCTTCTTTGATCACATGCTGGATCAGATTGCCACCCACGCCGGTTTCCAGCTCAAGCTGAACGTCAGCGGTGATCTGCATATCGACGATCACCACACGGTGGAAGACGTCGGACTGGCGCTGGGTCAGGCACTGCGTCAGGCCCTTGGCAACAAGCGCGGTATCGGCCGTTTCGGCTTCGTGCTGGCGATGGACGAGGTGCAGGCGGTGATCGATGCGCGCCCGCTGACCGAGCAGGAGGTAAGCACAGCGCTGGACTTGAGCGGTCGCCCCTACTTCGTGTTCGACTGCCCGAGCGGCTTTGGCCGCGACAACGTGGGCGAGATGGCCACCGAGATGGTGCCCCACTTCTTCCGCTCTTTGTCGGACGCCATGGCCATCACATTGCAGATGAAGGTGGGCAGCGGCAACACCCACCATCAGGTGGAGGCGCTGTTCAAAGGCTTTGGCCGCGCCCTGCGTCAGGCTATTCGGGTGGAAGGGAGCGAGCTCCCCTCCAGCAAGGGAGTGCTGTGATGGATGTGAGCAAGCAGAAGCTGGTCATTATCGATACCGGCTGTGCAAATCTGGCCTCGGTCAGAATGGCGTTCGAACGCCTCGGCGTGCAGCCGCTGGTCTCAAGCGTGGCGGCCGATATCGAGCAGGCGGACAAGCTGATCCTGCCCGGTGTCGGCACCGCGGTGGCCGCCATGAAGAACCTCAATGAGCGGGGGCTGGTGCCGCTCATTCGCGCCGCCAAGCAGCCGCTGCTGGGCTTTTGCCTCGGCATGCAGATGCTGGCGGAGGCCTCCGAAGAGAACATGAGTGCCGATGGCAGTGAAGGCGATCTCATCGACTGCCTTGGCATAGTGCCAGGCAAGATCCGGCTGATGGAGGTGGGTAACCTGCGCCTGCCCCATATGGGCTGGAACCAGATTGAGCATGACGAGACCCATCCTCTGCTCAAGGGGATCCCGAGCGGCAGCTACTTCTACTTCGTGCACTCCTATGCGCTGGAGGTGACCGAAGCGACGCTGGCGACCTGCGACTATGGCCAGCCGTTTACCGCCATCGTCGGTGGGGTTGCAGAGCACAGCAACTTCTTCGGCGCCCAATTCCACCCGGAGCGCTCAGGCGCAGCCGGTGCCCGTTTGCTGCAAAATTTTCTGGAGCTGTGACTAGCATGATCATTCCCGCAATTGACCTTATCAACGGTCAGGTAGTTCGCCTCTATCAGGGGGATTACGAGCAGAAGACCGAATACAGCAGCAGCCCGCAGGCCCGCTTCGATGAATATGTCTCTCAGGGAGCGGTGCAGCTCCATCTGGTGGATCTGGACGGTGCCAAGGATGCCAAGGCGCGCCAGCTGCCCCTGCTGACCCAACTGCTGTCAGCCACCGAAGCGCCGGTGCAGGTCGGCGGCGGCGTGCGCACGGAACAAGATGTTGCAGATCTGCTGGCCGCCGGTGCCAGCCGGGTGGTGATTGGCTCAACCGCCGTCAAATCCCCGGATCTGGTAGCGAGCTGGATGGAGAAATATGGCCCCGAGCAGATCGTGCTGGCGCTGGACGTCAATATCGATACCCAGGGCAATCGCCATATCGCGGTGGCGGGCTGGCAGGAGAACAGCGGCGTGACCATCGAAGCACTGATCGAGCGCTTCCTCCCCGCCGGGCTCAAGCATGTGCTCTGCACCGACATCAGCCGTGACGGCACCCTGGCTGGCACCAACGTCGAACTCTATCGGGATCTCTGCGCCCGCTACCCGAGCGTCGCCTTTCAAGCCTCCGGCGGCATTGGCGGCATCGCGGATATCGAGGCGCTCAAGGGCTCCGGCGTCAAGGGGATCATCCTTGGCCGTGCCCTGCTGGAAGGCAAATTCTCGGTGGGTGACGCCATCGCCTGCTGGCAAGCCCCCGCATCTGATACCACAGGAGGCAACTGATGCTGGCAAGACGCATTATCCCCTGCCTCGACGTGAAAGATGGCGTGGTGGTCAAAGGGGTGCAATTTCGCAACCACGAGGTGATGGGCGGCATTGTCGAGCTGGCGCGCCGCTACGCCGAAGAGGGCGCTGACGAGCTGGTGTTCTACGATATCACCGCCTCCAGCGATGCGCGGGTAGTGGACAAGAGCTGGGTAAGCCGGGTAGCGGAGGTGATCGATATCCCCTTCTGCGTTGCCGGTGGCATCAAAAGCGTGGAAGATGCCCGCCAGATCCTCGAATTTGGCGCCGACAAGGTCTCCATCAACTCTCCGGCCCTTGCCGACCCGACTCTGATCAGCCGACTGGCCGAGCGCTTTGGCGTGCAGTGCGTGGTGGTGGGCATTGACTCCTACTTCGACGCCGACACGGGCTACTATCAGGTCAAACAGTTTACCGGTGACGAGAGCCGCACCCGCACCACCGCCTGGCACACTCTCGACTGGGTGCAGGAGGTGCAAAAGCGCGGCGCGGGCGAAATCGTGCTGAACGTGATGAATCAGGACGGCATGCGTCAGGGTTATGATCTCGACCAGCTCAAGCTGGTACGCAGCGTCTGCAAGGTGCCGCTGATCGCCTCCGGCGGCGCCGGTGCCATGGCGCACTTTCGCGATGCCTTCACCCTCGCCGATGTGGACGGGGCGCTGGCCGCCTCTGTGTTCCACAAGGGCCTTATCCCCATTCCCGAATTGAAACGCTGGCTGAAAACCGAAGGAGTCGCCATCCGTGAATAACTTCTCTGAAAATGCACAAACAACCGCCAGCGCGCGCCCTCTTGCCGAGCAGCTCGACTGGGAAAAATGCGATGGCATGATCCCCGCCATCGTCCAACACGCCGCCAGCGGCGAGGTGCTGATGCAGGGCTTTATGACCCGCGAGGCGCTGGAAAAGACCCAGACTACCGGTCAGGTCACCTTCTTTAGCCGCAGCAAACAGCGGCTCTGGACCAAGGGTGAAAGCTCGGGCAATGTGCTCCAACTCGTGGCCATCAGCACCGACTGCGATCAGGACTCCCTGCTGATTGCCGCCAACCCCGTCGGCCCCACCTGCCACAAGGGCACTACCTCCTGCTTTAACGGCCACCCGCTGCCCCCCCTCGGTTTTCTGGCAGAGCTGGAGCAGGTGCTGGCGGCACGCAAAGGGGCCGATCCGGCCACCAGCTACACCGCCAGCCTTTACGGCAAAGGCACCAAGCGCATCGCCCAGAAGGTAGGTGAGGAAGGTGTGGAAGTGGCGCTGGCCGCCATGGCCAAGGATCGGGAGGAGCTCATCAACGAATCCGCCGATCTGCTCTACCACCTGACCGTGCTGCTGCAAAACGAAGGGCTGGTATTAAAGGATGTGGTACAGCGGCTTTATGAGCGGCATAATAAATAAATTTTCTTATTGATTAACGGGCTATTTGGCCCGTTAATCTCATTCAAATGAGATAGCTAACTCAACCCAGCTTCTATATACCGACATATCTAATCTGGATTTTTCATATAGCTCTGCATTTAAAATGTAATACTTCAAAGCCTCGCTATGCTCATCTCTAGTAAACCGAGGATGTTGATCAATTAAAATTTTATTTTGACCTAATAAATGAGCAGATGCATTATCGTGTTCACCAAGATAACCCCAAAGATAGTCTCTAATTAAATTTTCAATTTTAATACTATAGTCGCCAGCAACAAATTCGACTCCCTGTACTGTTCTCATCGAGAGATCTATTGATCCTTGCAGTTCATTTAATGCTTTTGGCTTTATTTCCTGCATTTTTACACTTTCCAGTTTCTGTCTACTTCTTGCCATTGTGATTATCATTTCATAATCGGATGGTTTTATCTCATGTAATGCAAGCATATAAGCCAAGAAGACTACATTAATATCGTCTTTCTCTAAATTTAAAAGTACCAATGTCATACGGTCAATTAACTTCTCAGTACTTCGCAAAGATAAGTGGCATGCATCAGATATAGATGACAATACTGTGGTAATAGCTTCTATATTTAACCCTTTAGGCCAGACCTTATCAAAAGAATGATCTACAAGTACACTATTAGATAAATTACTTTCTATAAAATGTCGTTTTGAGCCAGCTAACAAGCTAAAGCGCCTACTAAAAAAACGACTTAAATATGTATGTGCATCAAAATCAGCGCCGTAAATCACCTTCACTGCATGTTGCAACTGCTCGGTATCCGTTGCCAATACAAAAACAACTTTGGGAATGTCAAATATATGCTTTATTGTTTCCAGCATTTCTACCGCATAGGAGGGGCGGCAGCGATCCAGTTCATCAATCAAAATAAAAGCGGGATAATCAAGCTCTCCATTACCTAATCCAACAGCACCTTCAACCCATTGCCTTATCTCTTGTTTAAGATACTGAATAGATTCATAACGCTCTTTGTGATTACTACAAAGCGTATCAACCAGCCTGTCTGCGTCTTCTCCTTCCACAGAAAAGTCACTATCTTCCCATCCAGCTTTTTTAATGGCTGACTTGAGCACCAATTTCCCGCCCACTTTGAGTAAACCCAATAGTTTGGACTTGATGCCATCAGGTATTGCTACCTTATTTCCTGTTGCATCTCTCAATTGATCGATAATCGATGAAATCACCGTCAATAAGGGATCATCGGAAAAGTCCTGCTGCCAAGCATCGATATAGACAGTGGGATAGTGCGCTTTCAGCTCCATATACCAGCGCTTGATAAACCAGGTTTTACCCGCGCCCCACTCCGCATTGAGATTGAGCACATAGTTGCGCTGCTTGCCTTCGGCGGCCAGGTAGTTGGTCAGAAACTCTGCATAGCGGGCACGATCAAGCCGATCGGCACTCAAACTCTCTTCGCTACCCGCAATGGCCCCCGGCCCGTCCCACTGAACTGCGTCATCCCAATTAAACGGTGCCACTGCCATCTCGTATCTCTCCATATTGCGTTGCTGAGGATGATATCAGGGGCACAGTGAAAATAGTTTGATTAAAGACCTGTTTGTTGCCCTTTCTACCGCTCGGAGTGGCGCATTTGATTGCCGGGCAATTTCTCTGCTGCTGGCCCACGATGCCGGGCCGATATGAGTGGGACGGTTATCTGAATAGCAACGGACTCAGTTGATTTCCTTTGACCACACCAACGATGACAATCGTGTGACATGGCGCAGATCCTGCGGAAATAAACGCGAAATATGGCCTGTGAAGTGCTTAATTTAAACAGTTGGTACATATATTCGCGCTGTATACAACGACGCCCTTAACCAAGGATGGTTAACTCCATGAAGGATGAACCCTTCTCCATTCGATTACAGCATGAGCTGGATCACCTCAAAGCCATCTTCAACGAGACGGACGCCTACATGTTCACCAAGGATCTGGCGGGCCGTTACACCTATGCCAATCAAGCGGTGCTGGATCTCTTTGGCTGCACCCTCGCCGAGTTGCAGGGACAGGATGATCGGGCTTTTTTTGATCTCGAATTCTCGGATGCGATTCAGCGCAACGACCAACTGGTACTGGAGCAGCAGCTTGCCCTCGCCCAGGAGGAGATCAACTACCTCAAATCCACCGGGGAAAAGCGCTGCTACTGGACTGTTAAAAAGCCCATCCATGACAAGGATGGCAACCTGATCGGCCTGTGCGGCATCTCCACCGATATCACCGAACACAAGTTGATCGAAGCGCGGCTGGCGGAGCAGCACCAGTTGCTGGAGCTCATCCTCGCCAACGTGGATGCCCATATCTATATGAAGGACAGCCTGCACCGCTTTCTCTACGTCAACCAAAAGGTCGCCGATCTGCTTGGCCTTCCTGCCGAGCAGATCATCAACCGGCGCGATGACGAGGTGATCCCGGCTGCCAGCGCCTGCCAGCTGTGGCGGCTGGACAACCGGGTATTCGAAACCGGCGAGCTGCAAGCCGGAGAAGAGACGCTGACCGATATCGAGGGCAATCAGCACTACTACTGGTCGGTCAAGGTGCCCTTTCTGCTGGGGGATGGCACCCCGACCCTGATCGGTATCTCCTCCGATATCACCGAGCTGCACCAGCTCAAGGAGCAGCTACACCAGCAGTCGGTGCGCGATGGCCTCACCGGTCTCTACAACCGCCGTTTCTTTTTCGAAATGTGCGAGAAGAACCTCAGTCTGGACATGCGCCACCACCTCACCTCGGTGCTGATGGTGCTGGATGTGGATCAGTTCAAGTGCATCAACGATCGCTTCGGGCATCCCCTTGGGGATAGCGCGCTAATGCATCTGGGCAGGGTGATGCAATCGGTGCTGCGCAGCGAAGATGTGTTGGCCCGCATCGGCGGTGACGAGTTTGCCATCTTGCTGCCCAACACCACCCTCTTGGCCGCCGCATCCCTAGCCGAGCGGCTGCGCCTGCAGGTGATGCAAAGCCCGCTGCCCCTGCCCGATGGGGATAAGCTGGTCATCACCATCAGCGCCGGACTGGTGGAAAATGGCGAAGGGGAGCTGATGGAGAGCCTCTACGCCCGCGCCGATCAGATGCTCTATCAGGCCAAACAGAGCGGCCGCAACTGCGTTGCCTGCAAGGCTCCCTAGCCACACCACGGGAGGGCCAGCAGCCCTCCAGACCCCTTGTATCTCCCTCCTATGAATGGCTGTGCTGGCTCCTTACGAACAGGCCGCTACCCCAGCTGTTTGCGCAACACGAATTTTTGCACCTTGCCGGTCGAGGTTTTCGGCAGCGGGGTGAAGATGATGCGTTTAGGGGCCTTGAAGTGGGCCATCTGCTCCCGGCAAAAGGCGATCAGCTCCGCCTGGGTAGTCTCTCGCCCCTCTTTCAGTTTCACGAAGGCGCAGGGCACCTCCCCCCACTTCTCATCGGGCATGGCGATCACCGCCGCTTCGTCCACATCGGGATGGCGATAGAGCACATCTTCCACCTCCAAACTGGAGATATTCTCCCCGCCGGAGATGATGATGTCCTTGGATCTGTCCTTGATCTCCACATAACCATCCGGGTGCCATACCGCCAGATCGCCACTGCGAAACCACCCCTCCGCCATCGCCTCGGCACTGGCCGCCGGATTTTTGAGATAGCCCTTCATCACCACATTACCGCGCAGCACTATCTCCCCCATGGTTTTGCCATCTTTGGCCACCGGTTCGCCGCTGACCGGATTGATGACCCGCATCTCCCCCTGCAGAGGCGACGCAACCCCCTGGCGCGCCTTGAGGCGGGAGAGCGCAGTGGCATCCTGCCCCTGCCAGCTTCTTTGCGGTTCGCACAACACGCAAGGGCCATAGGTTTCGGTCAGGCCATAGACGTGGGTCACAGCGATCCCCATCGCCTCCATCCCGGCGATCACGGTGGCGGGGGGCGCAGCGCCAGCGGTCATCACCTTGATGGGGTGATCCAGCCCCTGCTTGAGCGCAGGATCGGCATTATTGAGCATATTGAGCACGATGGGCGCCGCGCAGAAGTGGCTCACCTTGTGCTCGTGCAGCGCCTCATAAATGGCGGCCGCCTGCACATGCCGCAGGCAGACGCTCACCCCGGCGGTGGCCGCCAGCGTCCAGGGGAAGCACCAGCCGTTGCAGTGAAACATCGGCAAGGTCCAGAGGTAGACGGGATGTTTGGGCAGCTCCCAGGAGAGCACATTGTTGATGGCGTTGAGGTGGGCACCACGATGGTGATAAACCACCCCCTTGGGGTTGCCGGTGGTGCCGGAGGTGTAGTTAAGGGAGATAGCCTGCCACTCATCTTGCGGCAACCAGCCGGGCTCATCGCCGTTACCAGTGGCAATAAAGGTCTCATAGTCGAGGTCACTGACAAGCGCCCCCTCCCGGTAGAGGGGATCGTCGATGGCGATGACCAGCGGTTGGCGCTCCAGCAGATCCAGCGCCTTGCGCACCACGGCACCAAACTCCCTGTCCACCAGCACTACCTTGCTCTGGGCATGCTGGAAGATAAAAGCCATCGACTCGGCATCGAGCCGGGTATTGATGGTGTTGAGCACGGCGCCGCTCATGGGCACCCCGAAGTGCGCTTCAAACATCGCCGGGATATTGGGCGCAACGATGGAGACGGTATCCCCCTCCCCGATGCCGCGAAGCCTCAGGGCCGAGGCCAGCTGGCGGCAACGGCGGGCGGTCTCGCCCCAGCTCTGGCGCAGCGGGCCGTGGATCAGCGCCGGATAGTCGGGATAGACCCGCTCCGCCCGCCCCAAAAAGCTGATGGGGGTCAGGGCCTCGAAATTGGCGGCGGTTTTGGCAAGGTCGCGCTCATAGATGTTCTGCACTGTCATCGGATTCCTTCCTCACAAGTGGCACAAAACGGGCTGTTCCGGGATGATTCAGAGATCAGCAAGCGACATGGGCATCCTGCCCGTTACTGGTCTCTTATGGGGATGACAGCCTAACAGTGAGCCTGCGGCGGCAGGTATTAGCAAAACGTCTTAGACAGGGGCAGCCTGCTGCCAACAGAGGCCCCTGTTTTCGTTGCAAAAAAAATATTTCATTACGGGAAAGCGTGCCATTTTTTTCACAAGCTGTTTTTGGCGAATAGCGAAAAATGACGATAACGGAATATTATTCCGTCAAAACTGCTTTATATGTCATTTCATTCATCTCGGCACGCACTATTTTCATGACCTTTATTTAAGGTAAACCGCATAAAACGAAAGCTGAAATAGTTATTGCATAACAACTTTTATTTCATATCAGCTGTTAAATCCATGGAAAATAAATTTTGTGAGCCATCCCATAAAGCGAGCATGGTGAGATGTTCATCAAGCCGCGCACGGGTTACGGTTACAACGTGAAACAATCTACCGGATGTTCAATATCAGGCCAGATTTCTCGCCAATCACTACGCAATCCACAGTGAATTCGCGTACCTTGGATGTATGACGCAGAAACCCTATCGACCCGATATTCCGCCGAGCCCAAACCTGCTTTATCAAGGAGCATTTTATGTGTGCCGTGCCGAATACCACACCACGCAGACAATTCCCTACTGCATTTACCATTCTGTTTCTTATTATGTTGCTGGCCATTGCGCTGACCTGGATAATTCCGGCGGGCGCCTATGCCAAACTCTCTTATAATCCGGCCAGTGAAAGCCTGATGGTCAATAGCCCACAGGGGGAAATAAGCCGACTTCCCGCAACCCAGGATGCCCTGGCAAAACTCAATATCAATATTGCGGTAGAGCAATTTACCAACGGCACCATCCGCAAGCCCATCGCCATTCCCGGCACCTATGCACGGCTGGAGCAAGCACCCAAGGGGCTCGGTGACGTGGCGGTCAGCATGGTCAAGGGCACCATAGAGGGGGCGGATATCATCGTCTTTATTCTGGTGCTCGGGGGGCTGATCGGCGTCATCAACAAGACAGGAGCCTTCAGTGCGGGGCTTGTCGCCCTCTCACACAAGACCCGGGGCAACGAGTTCCTGTTTGTGGCGCTGGTCTGCTTCGTAATGGCGCTGGGAGGCACCACCTGCGGACTGGAGGAAGAGGCGGTCGCCTTCTACCCCATACTGGTGCCCATCTTTCTGGCGCTCGGCTATGACTCCATCGTCTGCGTAGGGGCCATCTTCCTCGCCGCCTCCATGGGAACCACCTTCTCCACCATCAATCCCTTCTCGGTGGTAATCGCCTCCAATGCCGCCGGCATTCCCTTTACCGAGGGGCTGATCTTTCGCGCCATTGGCTGTCTGGTGGGCACCCTGGTGGTGATCGGTTATCTCTACTGGTACTGCAAGAAGATCAAGGCCACCCCGGCCTTCTCCTACACCTATGAGGACAGAGAGAGCTTTCGCGCCCGTTTTCTCAAAGAGGGCTCTATGGACGAAGGGGTGCCCTTCACCCTGCGCCGCAAGATTATTCTGACCCTGTTTATCCTCGCCTTCCCATTGATGGTGTGGGGCGTCTCCATGGCCGGTTGGTGGTTTCCGCAAATGGCGGCCTCCTTCCTGACCATCGCCATCATCATCATTTTTATCTCGGGTCTCAAAGAGAAGGAGGCAGTCGAGGCCTTTACTCAGGGGGCGTCGGAGCTGGTGGCGGTCTCCCTCATCATCGGGCTGGCACGGGGGGTCAATCTGGTGCTGGATCAGGGGATGATCTCGGACACCATTCTGGCCTACGCCTCCGATCTGGTCTCCGGCATGCACGGCGCCGTGTTCGCGGTGGCGCAGATGCTGGTGTTCACCCTGCTGGGGCTGGTGGTGCCCTCCTCCTCGGGGCTCGCAGTGCTCTCCATGCCCATCATGGCGCCGCTGGCGGATACTGTGATGATCCCCCGCTATATCGTGGTGTCGGCCTACAACTGGGGGCAATACGCCATGCTGTTTCTGGCCCCCACCGGACTGGTGCTGGTCACTCTGCAGATGCTCGGCATCCAGTTCAACAAGTGGGTCAAGTTCGTGCTGCCCATGGTGGGCTTTGTGCTGGGATTTGGCGCTCTGATGCTGGTGGCGCAAGTGATGTTGGCCTGATAGGCCTGTGATACATGAGTGACAACACCCCGTGCCTGGCGCGGGGTGTTCTTTTGTCAGTCTTAGTGGCGCACCCGCCCCTGCTGGCGAAAGCAGTAGAGCTTGAGGCTGATGTCGGCGATATCGGCAGGAAGCTCCTCTCCCTGCTCGGCCAGGGGCCGGTAGAGGGATGAAAGCAGACGTTCGGCCTGCTGCACCGTGATGATGTTGGCCTGGATGGCCGGGGTGATCCAGCTGGGTAACATTGACATATCTCCCCCTCGTTAATCCGGTGATCTCGGGTGAACCTCTTCATTTCAGGTCTTACGCGGTTGTCTGCCGACCCGTTCACCCTTTGCTTCACTCAATCAAAGCAAAATGCTTGCCGTGATCTCTTATCGGCTAACATCCGATGGGGCTGGAGCCATTTATCAACCACTTGCGTGGCCATCTCAACGAACAGAGCCCTTGTTCAAGACCTCCCTTGACCTGTCCCCGTCAGCACTTTGCCACTCTGGCATTCTGCTCACCGCCCGCCTTGCAAATTGCGACTCGAATTGCCCCTTATCACAAAAGCAAAGCCCGCCATGCGTCGGAAACTGGTCACTTTTAGTCCGTTGTCGCCAAAGCCAGACACTTTTTCATGGTGGCTGTTTTTTGACCTTGCCAGCGCCTGTCGCAGGCCCATCCCCCTCGCCTTGTCCGGCCAGCCGGTTGTGACAAGATGACGCCAGATTGGAACAGCCCGTATGGGTATGCAGGAGAACAACAAGATGAACAGATCCATGATGGCAGGTATCGGTATTGGCATCGCCTCGGCCCTGGCACTCTCGGCCGCGGCCAGCGGCTCCCTCTTTACACCACAACCCACCTTTGCCGAGGTGATCGCCAGCAAGCCGATCACCGAGACCATCAAGACTCCCCGACAGGAGTGTCGCAACGTCACCGTGACCCACCGCAAGCCGATACAGGATGAGCACAAGATCCTCGGCACAGTGGTTGGCGCAGCGCTGGGTGGCGTGGTCGGCCACCAGTTTGGTGGCGGCAGTGGCAAGAAGGTGGCCACCGCTGCCGGGGCAGTCGCGGGTGGCTATGCCGGTAATCAGGTGCAGGGCAATATGCAGGCGGGCGATACCTACACCACCACCGAACAGCGCTGCAAGACGGTGCAGGATACGAGCGTCAACACCATAGGTTATGACGTGACCTATCGCCTCGCAGGTCAGGAGGGGGTGATCCGCATGAAGCAAGCCCCGGGCGCCACCATTCCGGTCAAAGATGGCAAATTGGTGATCGACCAGCCAAAAGTGTGATTTCTCCTGACCCCACTCAGCAGCAGGCCCGCCTCTTTCGAGGCGGGCCTGTGTTTTTGGGCGGCTTGATTTCCTTTTTTCAAACAACGGCACTCAGGCTCATTGCGCCCAGTCAGTTACCCCTTGCAGCACTTTTTCACCGCCCGCACAACGTTCTGATACCCGGTGCAGCGGCACAGATTCCCCGATAGCCCGCGGCGGATCTCCGCATCGGTCAGCGGACGGCGCTCGGTCTTGTCGAGCAGGGCGGCGCTCGCCATCACAAGGCCCGGGGTGCAAAAACCGCACTGCACCGCCCCCTCATCGATAAAGGCCTGCTGTACATCGGAGAGTACATTCCCCTTACGCTCCCCCTCCACGGTGCGAATGGATTTGCCATCGGCCCAGACCGCCAGATAGAGGCAGCTGTCGATGGCAGTGCCATTCACCCGCACGGTACAGGCGCCGCACTCACCGACACTGCACCCCTCTTTCACACTGATCAGCCCCTGCCCACGCAGGAAGTGGAGCAGCGACATGGTGGGCGGCACAGCATAAGAGTAAGGTTTGCCGTTGATCTCGCACTGGATCTCCACGGCGGGACAGCTTTGCGGTTGCATCATAGGATCTTCCCTCCGGCACGTTCGACTGCGCAGGCGACCACCCGCTGCGCCAGGGTTTTGATAAGGTGCAGGCGAAACTCCTTTTCTGCCCGCCAGGAGGAGCGCGGCGCCACATCGGCTACCACCGCCTCGGCAATCGCTGCCAGTGTGGCGCGAGTCAGGGGTTGCCCTTCGGCCGCCGCTTCCGCGTGAGGGGTGCGCACCGGCGTCGGTGCCGCCACGCCGTAAGCAAGCCGCAAGCGCTTGAAGTGGCCATCCTCAATCTGGCAGTAGGCGGCGCAGCCGATGGTGGCGATATCCATGGCATCGCGCATGGCGTACTTGAAATAGTGGGAGCCCACATGGGGGTGTGAGTCCGGGGCAAAGTGAAACGCCACCAGAATGTCCGCCGGTTGCAGCGCCACCTTGCCAGGGCCGGTGTGAAAACCGGCGATGGGGATGCGGCGTGTGCCATCGGGCCCCGCAATTTCCAGCTCTGCTTCCAGCGCGACAGTCGGCGCTGCCGAGTCTGCACTGGTGGCGCCATTGCAGATATTGCCGCCATAGGTGGCAACGTTGCGGATCTGCGGGCCGGCGATGGTGGCAGCCGCTTCCGCCAGCATCGGCAGGCGGCGCTGTACCAGTTCGTTCTCGATGAGCTCGGTAAAGGTGGTGCCGGAGCCGATGCGGATCGACCCATCAGGCAACTCGCACACCCCTTTGAGTTCGGGCAAGTCGTGAATATCGACGATATGACGATAGGCTGCGTTGAGGTGATGCAGCTGGATCATCACATCGGTGCCACCGGCCAAGAGACGCGCCTCAGAGTCGGCCTGACGCAGGGCGACCGCCTCGGCCACACTGTGCGCCTTGTAGTAACGGGCAATATCAAACATGGTGTTGCTCCTCCCCTGCTCCCTCGCCAATCAGACCCGCCGCGACAAACTCCCGAAACAGGGTTTTGGGGGTGATAGGCAGCTCGTTGATGGCGACGCCGGTCGCCATGCGGATGGCGTTACGAATAGCAGGGCCCGGCGAGATGATGGGCGGTTCCCCCAGGGATTTGTGGCCATAGACCGACTGGGGTTCATAGGTCTGCACGAAGTCGCACTCAAGCTCTGGCAAATCCAGCATAGTGGGGAACTTGTAGTCGAGCAGGTTGGGGTTGCGCACCACGCCGCTCTTGGTGTCGATGGTCATCTCCTCGAACAGCGACCAGCCGATCCCCATCCCCATGCCGCCGTGCACCTGCCCCTCCGCCAGCTGCGGGTTGAGGATCTTGCCTGCATCGTGCAGGTTGATGATGCGATTGATGGTCACCTTGCAGAGATCGATATCAACGCTGAGATCGACAAACGTGCATCCGAAACTGGGCGGGTTGGTGGTGGTCTTGTGGGAGACCTCGGAGGTGATCTGGCCGCCGATAGTGAGGTGGTAATAGGCGTTGACCGACACCTCGGCGACGCTGATCAGCACCTTGTCCGGCGCACCGGCCAGCACCACGTAGCCGTCGATCAGGGTCAGCGACCCTACATCCTGATGGCAGAGCTGGGCCGCCAGCGACAAAATGCGGGCCCGCAACTGCAGCGCCGCCTGATGGATGGCGGGGGCTGCCACATAGCTCTGGCGCGAGGCGAACGAGCCAGGATCATAGGCGGTGATGTCGGTATCCTGAGTCGAAATGACCCGGATCTGCTCAAACGGGATTCCCAATGTCTGGGCCGCCATCTGGGCAAAGACGGTATCCGACCCCTGCCCTATCTCGGTGGCACCGATCTGCAGATTGACGGTGCCATCCTGATTGAGCAGCATGCGGGCGCCGGCAATTTCGACCCCCACCGGATAGGTGTTGGAGCCGTAGCTAAAGCACGCTACCCCGATGCCACGCCGCACCCGGCTGGCAGGATCCTGCCCCAGACACTCGGCCTTGAGTCGATCCCACTCGAACATCTCGCGGCCACGCAGCAGGCAGTCCGGCAACCCGGCGCTGTAGATGGTCTTCTGGTTGACCTGATTGACGTCCCCTTCCCTCGCCACGTTGGCAATGCGCACATCAAGCGGATCCAGCCCCAGTTCGGCGCAGGCGTCATCCAGCATGCATTCAAGGGCAAATATCACCTGCGGCGCGCCGTAACCGCGCATGGCACCGGCGGTGGGCAGGTTGCTGTAGAAGGTTTTGGCGTCATAACCGAAGGCGCTGCGCGGATAGAGGTAGCTGATCTTGTTGGCCCCTGCGCTGGCGATGGAGTGGCCGTGGGAGGCATAGCCGCCGGTGTTGGAGAGCACGTCGAGCTGATACCCCCTGAGGGTGCCATCCCGGTTGATACCGAGGGTGCCATCGATGGCAAAGCCATGGCGGGTGCGGGAAGCAAAGAAGCACTCCTCCCGGCTCAAGGTAACCTTGACCGGCACACCGCCAAGCTTGTAGCTCAGAAACGCCGCCATCGGCTCTTCCAGCACATCCTGCTTGTTGCCAAAGCCGCCGCCCATGTAGGGCTTGATCACCCGCACGCTGGACCAGGGTAGGCCGAGGGATTTGGCCACCCGGCTGCGCACAATCTGGGGGATCTGGGTACTGCTGACCACTATGATGTGGTCCGGCTGATCCATATAGGCGTAGCAGGTCACCGTCTCCAGATGGCAGTGCTGCACCACCGGCGTCTGATAGTGCGCCTTGAACTGCAGATCCGCTGCTGCGATTGCCTGTTCCGGCTCACCCGCCCGGATCTGGCTTTGCCGCAGCAGGTTGCCATTCGGATGGATGGGATAAGCATCCTCGGCCAGCGCACTGTGGGCATCCGTCATCACCGGCAGCGGTTCGTAGGTCACCTTGACCAGGGCGGCAGCCTTCTCGGCGACCAGCGGATCGCGCGCCACCACGATGGCGACCCCATCACCAAAGTGACGCACATGGTCGGTGAGCAGACGCCGGTCTTTCACATCCCGTTTCGCCTCATCGAGAGACCAAGCGTGACCGGCGGTGCGAAAACAGGTGGTGGGCACATCTTCATGGGTAAACACGGCTTCGACCCCGTGCAGCGCCAGCGCTTCGGTCGCATCGATGGCGAGCACCTTGCCGTGGGCAATATTGCTTCTCACGTACTTGGCGTGGCGCATCCCGAGCATGATGTTGTCATCTGTATAGCGGGCGCTGCCGGTCACCTTGGCCTCGGCATCCACCCGCTTGAGCGGTAATCCTATGGACATATGCAAGTCCTTTTTCGAATGGAAAAATCTGGAACCGGCATAAAAAACAGCAAGATATGCGCCTGTTTCCCGCCATCGTCAGGAGAATGGGGAGAAGTGTGAAGGGGATCCCATCTAGCCCGCTTTTGTTGGCTCGCAGCGACAAGCCAGGGGCAGCCCCTGAGCAAACGGGGCACATCAGCGGTGAAAAAAGCGGCAGAGCGAGGAGAGCAAGGGTGGGAGCCTATCAATCTGGTAGGGGGATTTATCAAAATGGTATCGCGATGAGACCACCCAACTACGGAGACGACCGAGACGTGATAGCCAGCCAAGACAGGCTGAGCAACGCAGACATAAAAAGCCGCAGGCATAAAAATGGGACCGCCAGTGCGGCCCCAAACGGGCGGGTTATCCCTAAATAGCCCATCCTCCAGCATAAAAGAGCACCAGTGCCAGGGCGATGACCACGGTGCCGACGTTGAGTTTGTGCCACTCCTTCGAGCAGATGCGGCCGATCACCAGCGAGCTGAAGCCAAGCATGATGCCGGTGACAATATTGCAGGTGAGCACGATAAAGACAGCGCACACCAGCCCGGACATGGCCCCGACAAAGTCATCGAAATCGAGCTTGGTGACATTGCTCAGCATCAAGAGCCCCACATACATCAGGGCCGGTGCGGTGGCATAGGCGGGCACCAGATAGGAGAGCGGTGAGAGGAACAGCATCAGCAGGAAGAGGCCGCCGACCACGGTCGCGGTCAGGCCGGTTTTGCCCCCCGCCGCCGTGCCCGCGGCCGATTCGATATAGACGGCAGCCGGAGCCGCCCCCACCAGACTGGAGAAGATGCTGCTGACCGAGTCGGCACTGAGCGCCTTGCCGCTGTTGATGATATGACCATCCTTATCGAGCAGGTTGGCTTGGCCCGCCACGGCGCGGATGGTGCCTGTGGCATCAAATACCGCCGTCATCACCAGCGCCAGCACGCTGGGCAGCACCAGCGGCGAGAGGGCCCCCATGATATCCAGACTGAAGATGAGGGACTTGCCCTGATCGTCCGAGAGGCTCGGCAGGGCGAACAGTCCCTGATACTTCACCGCCGGATCGAAAATCAGGCCGAAGATTGAGATGGCGATGATCACCAGCAGGATCCCCCCCGGTACTCTCAGCTTCTCCAGCCCGAAGATCACCGCAAGGCCGATCAGGGACATAATGACCGGCATGGAGGTAAAAGCCCCCAGCGCCACCGGCAGCCCCTCCAGCGGGTTCTTGATCACCAGCCCCACCCCGTTGGCAGCGATAAGCAGCAAGAAGAGACCAATCCCGATGCCGGTACCGTGGGCAATTCCCATCGGCAGGTTGTCGAGTATCCAGCTACGCACCCCGGTCACCGAGATGGCGGTAAACAGCACCCCCATCAGGAAAACGGCCCCCAACGCCACCGGAATGGGGATCTGCTGCCCCAGCACCAGACTGAAGGCAGTAAACGCCGTGAGGGAAATAGCGCAGCCGATGGCCATCGGCAGCTTGGCCCAGAGCCCCATCAAGAGCGAACCGAAACCCGCCACCAGACAGGTGGCCACAAACACGGCGCCGGGAGGAAAGCCCGCCTTGCCGAGCATGCTCGGCACCACTATCACCGAGTAGACCATGGCAAGGAAGGTGGTGAGGCCCGCCAGAACCTCCTGTCTGACATTGCTGCCCCGCTCGCTGATCATAAAGTAGCGATCAAGAGCCGTGAGCGGCTGTTGCTTTGGTGCGCTCTGGCTGGCGTCATCATTGGCCAGCTGTTCCACGCTGTTTGTCCTGCTGTTTGCTTGGGTCATACCCAACTCCTTCACACGCGCCTGAATGTTCCATGACGAAATGGCGACAGGATCTGCGGATCTGCCTCGCGCCAGTCTGATGAGAAACAGGCGATGGTGGCAGAAGATGCGACAGACAGACCAGGGCAGGCAGCCTTGACTCAAACGTTTGCCTTGCTGATCAAAAAAACCGGGCCATTTCACGTTCTATGCGGGGAGATCCCCTGTGGTGCGGCAAGACTGGCCTCCTGTTGGGTACGCCAGCCGCCGTATTCGTCGGGGCTGCGCCGCGGCAGCCCACTCCAGCCCCTACCCCCGTTCATGCACCAGTTGGCCATCCACATAGGTGCGGTAGATGGATCTGTCATCTCCCAGGGTCAACAGCACAAAGAGCTTGTCCCGCAGGGTGGTGGAGTTGTCATAACGCAACTGCTGCAGCGGGGTGGCGACCGGGTCGAGCACCACGAAGTCCGCCTCCTTGCCCACCGCAAAGCTGCCGATCTTCTCATCCAGCCCCAGCGAATGGGCGCCGCCCAGGGTGGCCAGATAGAAGGCCTGATAGGCCGAGAGCCGCTCACCCTGCAACTGCATCACCTTGTAGGCCTCGTTGAGGGTCTGCAGCATATTGAAGGTGGTGCCCGCGCCGATGTCGGTGCCCATCCCCACCTTCACCTGCTTGCGCCACGCCTTGTGCAACTTGAAGAGACCGCTGCCCAGATAAAGATTCGATGTGGGGCAGAAGGCGATGGTGGAGCCGGTCTCTTTCAGGCAATCCCACTCCTGCTCTTCCAGATGGACGCAGTGGGCAAACACACAGTTGTGGCCGGTCAGGCCATGCTGGTGATAGACATCGAGATAACCCTTGTGCGCCGGAAAGAGGGATTTGACCCAGGCGATCTCGTCCTTGTTCTCGCACAGATGGGTGTGCAGATAGGTGGTGGGAAACTCTTCGCGCAGTCGCCGCGCCATCGTCAGCTGCTCGGGTGTCGAGGTGGGTGCAAATCGTGGTGTGATGGCATAGAGCAGGCGACCATTGCCGTGCCAGCGCTCGATAAGCTGCTTGCTCTGCACATAACTGCTCTGCGCGGTATCGAGCAGATAATCTGGCGCGTTGCGATCCATCATCACCTTGCCGGCGATCATCCGCATATTGATGCGACTGGCCGCCTCGAACAGGGCATCCACCGACTCGGGGTGAACGGTGCCGAACACCAGCGCCGTGGTAGTGCCGTTTCGCAGCAACTGCTTGATAAAGAAGGTGGACATCTCGCGGGCATACTCGAGATCGTTGTAACGCCGCTCGGCCGGGAAGGTGTGGCGGTTGAGCCACTCCAGCAGTTGCTCGCCATAGGCCCCCACCATCTCGCTCTGGGGATAGTGAATGTGCGTATCGACAAAGCCCGGCACTATCATCTTGCCGCGGTAATCGCGCACCCGCACCTCGGCCGGAATGCGATCTTTCCCCTCCTCCCACTCACCAAACCAGTCGATGCAGCCGTTGCGAATGATCAGCAGGCCATCCTCGATAAGGCGCGCGTTGGACTCAATCTCCTCGGGCTGATCCACCACCCGGGTAATATCGAAGAAGCTGCCGCGTACCGCTTTGACAGAGTTGTCGTTTTTCATAACCGTTTCCCTGTTTTGCTTGTTCTGTTGACGTTTTTTGCCGGTTTAACCGTCAGATCCGTTCCACCTGTGGCGCCACCGCCTGCCCGGGCACTGGCTCTGGTGAACCCTCCCCCTTGCTGGCCGATGGCTGGCCCGCACTGCGGGCGGTAAAGATCACATCCGGCTTGTCGCTCAGCTGGATCACCTCCACCGCCTCGGCATCCCTGACGGCCGCCTTGCGCTTTCGGCTTTGCGGCAACACCAGATTCATGATGATGGCGGTGATGCCGCCGGCGCAGATGGGGTTCTCCACCAGCATGTAGATACCCGCTGGCAGCACCTTGAAGACGTTCGGGTCATAGGAGACACCGAGCCCAAGACCCAGCGAAGTGGCGACAATCAGGGTCTCCCGCCGATCGAAACCGTGGCTGATGATGATGCGACCACCGGCGATGGCGATCATGGAGAACATGATGACCATGGCGCCCCCCATCACAGGTGACGGTATGGTGGTAAAGAAGCGCCCCACAACCGGGAAGAGCCCCAGCAGCACCAGAATAACGGCGATAAACTTGCCCACGTGGCGCGAGGCCACCCCGGTCATCTGGATGACGCCGTTGTTCTGGGCAAAGGTGGTGAGCGGCAGGGAACCGAGGGCCGAGGCAATGACCGAGACCAACCCGTCCGCCAGCACGCCGCCGGAGAGCCGCTTTTGAAATTCAGGCCCCTGAATATCCCGGTGGGAGACCATGGCGGTGGCGGTGATGTCCCCCACCGCCTCCAGCACGCTCAACAGATAGATGGTGCCCGCTAACATAAAGGCGTGAAAATCGAAGGAGAAACCGTACTTGAACGGGATCGGCACCGTAATAAGCGGCAGGTTCTCAAGGGCGGAGAAATCCACCATGCCGAGCATCAGGGCCACCGCATAGCCAACCATCAGACCGATGGCGATGCCGCTCATCCGCAGCAGCGGGCTTCGGCTGCAGTTGAAGGCGACGATGACGCAGAGCACCAAGAGCCCCAGCCCGATGTTCTCATATTTGCCAAAGGTACCGCTGCTCATGGCGGAGAAGCCGCCGCCAAAGTCGATGATCCCCACCTTGATAAGGCTCAGGCCAATCATCAGCACCACCACACCGCTCACGGTCGGGGTGATCACCCGCTTGAGGTAGGGCAGCACGAAGGAGGAGCCCATCACCAGAAAGGCGCCGACAAAAGAGACCCCGAGCAGGGTCGAGACGATCAGCTCCTCGTGGATGCCATCTTTTTTCATGGCGCCGCCGAGGGCGATCATCACGGTCACGAAGGAGAAGTTGACCGACTGGATGGAGAGCAGCCCCGAACCTATGGGGCCATAGCGGTTTACCTGCAGCCAGGTGCCGATACCGGAGGCGATCATCGCCATGGAAACCAGATAGGCGGTGGTCTCGGTGGAGAGGCCCAGGGCGCCGCCGACGATCAGCGCCGGGGTCACCATGGGAACAAAAATGGCCAGCAGATGGGTCACTGCGCCCATCAGGGTTTGATAAAACGGGGGTTTGTCTTCCAGCTCGTAAATGAGATCCGAGTGCTTGCGTGTTGTTTTAGACATCGTATTTGTCCCATCACACAGAATGTAGGCGGAGTACTCATTCCACCGTCAGGCGCTGGGGGCGAGCTGGCGCCCGCCCCTCACCTTTTCTTTTGTTATGCCGACACTTTTTGCTCCAGCTTGCCCAGTTCGCGCAGGATCTGCTCCGGCGTGAAGTGCCACTTGCGCAGCCAGACACCGCAGGCATCGTGGATGGCGGTGGCGATGGCGGGCGCGGCCCCGTTCACCCCGATCTCCGAGATGGACTTGGCGCCGTAAGGGCCGACCTTGTCATCACTCGGTACCAGGAAGGCCCGGAAGTCGCGCGGAATATCGCCAATCTTGGGCGCGCCATAGCTCTTGAGGTCCCGGGTGAGCGGGATGCCCTTGCTGTCGTAGCAGATCTCCTCGCTCATGGTGTGGCCGATGGCCCGCATGGTCGCCCCGTAGATCTGGCCGAGCGCCAGTTCCGGGTTGATGGGGGTACCACAGTCGAGCAGAGCGTAGAACTTGTCGAGCCGGATCTCGCCGGTTCTGACGTTGACCGCCACCTCGGCGAAGTTGGCCCCATACGGGAAGGCAAGCTCAGAGGTGATGTAGCTGGCAGTGCCCACCAGAATGCCGAAGCCGGTACCTGTCTCCGCTTTGTGGGCCAGCTTGGCGAGGCTCACCTCCCCCTGCTTGCCGCGCACGATCCCCGGGTGAACCAGCTCCACATCCTCCACCGGCTCGCCCAGCATGGCGGCGCCGTGGAACAGGATCTTCGCCTTGAGGTTCTCTGCCGCCATCTTGGCCGCATTGCCGGAGAAGCAGGTACCTGACGAGGCGTAGGCCCCCTTGTCGAATAGCGCATGGTCGGTATCGCCAGAGATGACGTGCACATCGCTGAGCGGGCAACCGAGCACCTCGGCGGTCAGCTTGGCCACCACGGTATCGAGGCCGGTGCCGATATCGGCGCCACCGGAGTGGACGATAAAGGTGCCGTCCGATTCCAGCTTGACCATGCAGTTGGCCTGATCGATATCGGGGATCCCCGATTTTTGCATGATGATGGCGACGCCACGACCGATGCGCCAATCCCCGTCGGCGGGTTTGGGACTATCCCAGGCAATCAGTTCGCGACCCTGTTTGAGGATGGGTTCGAGGGCACAGCTGGCCGCATGGGGCACCGAAGTGGGCATCTTGCCCTCGCCGATGGCACCCAGCACCTTGAGGATGTCCCCTTCGTGCACCCGGTTGTGCTCCACCATGTCAAGCTGATCGATGCCCAGTTTCTCGGCAAGTTCGGCAATCGCCATGGTCAGGGCAAAGTTGCCCTTGGGAGCGCCGTAACCCTGATAGGCCCCGGTCGGACAGATGTTGCTGTAGTAGGTGTTGACGGTAAAGCGCACGTTGTCGCACGGATAGAGCGGCAGGGAGAGCGCCGGGCCGTTGCTCGGCACCGTCAATGAGTGGTTGCCGTAAGGGCCGGTGTTGGCGCGAAAATCCATGTCGATGGCGGTGATGGTGCCATCTTTTTTGGCCCCCACTTTCACCTTCACCTTAGCCACGTGGCGGGAGGTGTTGCTGATGAACTCCTCTTCACGGGTGTAGCGGAAGGTGACCGGACGGCCGGTGACCTTGGTCGCCCAGGCGCACACCTCTTCCAGCAGGATATCCTGCTTGGAGCCAAAGCCGCCCCCTACCCGCTCCTTGATCACATGCACCTGGTGCTGCTTCATGCCGACAATGCGCGCCACCTGACGGCGCACGTGCCACGGCACCTGAGTGGATGCGTGAATAACCAGACGATCCCCATCCATGTAGGTGAAGCAGATGTGCGGCTCGGTCGGGCACTGCTGGGCCTGGGTCGATTCGTAGGTGCGCTCGACAATCTCGTCCGCCTCGGCAAAGCCTTTGGCCACATCGCCGATCTGGCCATGGACGCTGGCGGCCAGGTTCTCGTGCGGGCGGGAGCCGATGGGGAAGTTGATGATCATGTGCTCGTCACCGCGACGTACCGAGCTGGCGTTCTGCTGCTCGAGATCCGCCGGCGCCCCTGCCATGTAGACGATGGACTCGTCGTGCACCAGGGGTGCGTTGGGAGCCATCGCCTCATCGATGTTCATGACCGCAGGCAGCACCTGATATTCGACCTCGATGAGTTTGAGCGCAGCCAATGCGATGGCTTCGCTCTCGGCCACCACGGCGGAGACCCGGTCACCGACGTGACGCACCTTGCGGCTGAACATACGGCGATCGAGCGGTGACGGCTCGGGAGCACTCTGACCACCCGGTGTGTAAAACACATCCGGGCAGTTGAGGTGGGTGATAACATGCACGACGCCCGGCAGCGCCTCGGCGCGGCTCACGTCGAGTTTGGTGATCACCGCATGGGGATGGGGACTGCGCAGCATCTTGATGATCAGCGCATCCTCAGTAACCCGATCCTCCACGTAGCAGGGCTTGGCCTGCACCATCTTGGCGGCGTCCACTTTCGGACAGCTCTTGCCGATATGGCGCAAATCGTCGCGAAACTCGGGAGCGATCTGGCACAGGTAATCGGGATCCTTCATCCGTGAACAGGCAAGCTCGATGGCCTGATAGAACTGCTGATAACCGCCATCGCGGTGAAACAGGCCCGAGAGGGCATCGTCGATTTGATCACGGGTGGGCTCGGGGTGGCGATCAAGCAGGTCGGTGACGATGAGCGCGGCGGCCGGATCGTTGTAGCCGGACTGCACCACCCCCACGTCCACCATCGCCTGCTGTACCAGACTGAGCTGGTTCCAGCTGCCGAGCGACTCGGCGGTGCGCACGTCGGATCCATCCAGCTGGGCGGCGATCAGCAGGGAGGCGTTGATCACCTTGCCGTTGAAGAGAATGGCATCTGAGCCGGCAAAGCCAAAACCGTCGTCGCTGTTGCGCACCGAGTGCATCCGGCACTGGTTGAACAGCACCCGCTGGGCATTCTCGCCAGCCGCGGTGATGACGGTGCGCAGGGCACCGTTCAGGGTAAAGTTGAGTTCCATCATGCTTGCACCTCCTGCTGCTGGCAGTCCACCAGCAGATCCGCTACCACTACACCGGTGATATACCGCTTGTAACTTATGCTGCCCGCCAGATCCTCACGGGGCGAAATCAGCTCACTCACGGCGGCCTCCAGCGCGGCATCGTGCAGATCGCGGCGCTCCAGATCCCGCAGGCGCATCGGCTGCGGGGTGACGCCAGCGACGGCCACCCGCATCTCGCCAATGCTGTCGAGGGCCACCGCGGCGGTCATCACCGCCAGGCCATCGGCATTGCGGCTGATGCGGCGGGTGGTGCAGCGCAGTTCCGGTTCCGGCAGCACCACTCCCAGCACCAGGGCATTGCGCTGCCCCGCCAGATAGGCGTCGATGGGTTGCAGCAGGTTGTTTTCAAGCACTACTACCGCTTCGAGCACCAGCAGCACCGGCAGCAAGGGGGAATCCTGCTGCTGGCAGGCAATCTCGCCGCCGATGGTGGCCTGATTGCGCAGATGGCGGGAGTAGACAAACCCCAGCGCCTCGCACAGGGCGGCCGGGGTACGGGGATCATCTTTCAGGGTCTGCAGGGTAACGGTAGCGCCGATATGGAGCTGGCCGTGCTGCTGCTCAATCTGGCCAAGTCCGAGCTTGTCCAGCGAGATGGCGACCTTCTTGTCGGTGCGGGTCGGGGCTGCGTTGAGCTTGCTGCCGCCCCCCATGTAGACGGCGTCGTTGCCAAAGCGGGCCTTGAGTTCCAAAGCCTGACCCAGTTGCTCGGGTCGGAAGAATTGCTCAATCATGTGTCGTCCTTACTCTTGCTGCCCGCCGCCGGGAAAATCCACAAGGCGGGCAATTCAGTCCAAACGTGCGGAGGGTGGCCTCAGGCCAGCTGATCCATCCGTTGCCACAGGCGGCTCGCCACCTTGCTGGCCTGCTGATAAATGGGCTCGACGTCAAAGGCGAACTCGCGATCCTGATAGACCATGCGCCCCTCGACCATCACGCTGTTGACGCTGGCAGAGCCCATGCCAAAGGCGAGATGGCCGCCGAGGTTGCGCGGTGCCAGCGGGGTCGGTGCGGCGTAGTCGCAGATGGTGAGGTCAGCCTTGTAACCCGGCTCCAGGCGGCCAAATTTAGCGCCGAAGTTGCGCTCCAGCAGGGTGTTGCCGTTCCAGAGGAACCGGGCAAAGCTGTCGGGCCAGAGCGCTCCGCCGGCATCCTTGTGTTTGAAGTAGGCGAACTTGAGCTCTTCGAGCATGTCGGAGCCGATACCATCGGTGCCGAGCGCCAGATTGCGATACTCCGGCAGGTGCATGTTGTAGCCCACGTGGTTGTTCATGTTGGAGCGGGCGTTATGCACCAGGAAGGCATCGCGGCTGTTGAGCAGCTCGATGTCAGCCGGGCTCAGGTAGATGCCGTGGGCGATCAGAGTCTTGCTGTCGATAAGGCCAAACTCGTCCAGCCGGGCGATGGGCTCCTTGCCATAGTGGTGGTGGCCGTGGGCCATGTCGTAGCGGTCTTCCGCCACATGGATATGCAGACCACGACCGGTGACCTGCCGCGCTTCGCGCAGCATGGCCAGCCCCTCGTCGGGTACGGTGAAGGGTGCGTGAGCGCCGATATGGGCCTCCACCAGATAGGGTTCGTTCCCCTTGGCTTTGGCCGCATCGATCTGTTGGGCAAAGAGGATGTTCTCCTCCACCCCGGCCTGCAGCTCGGCGAGGCCGCCGTTGCGATCCGTAGTCTCGAAGCAGGTCATGCCGCGCAGACCCGCCTCCACAAACCCTTTGCGCAATACATTCAACGATCCCTTGATGAAGTTGGGCGACGCGTGGTGGTCGATCACCGCGCTGCAACCGCTCTTGATTGCTTCCAGCGAGCAGATGAGGCCGCTGTAGTAGAGGGACTCCTCATCGAGCGCCCGATCGAGCCGCCACCAGAGGTTTTTCAGGGTGGAGATAAAGTCCGGGCAGGGGGCGATGTTGGCCATGATCCCCCGCGACAGGCCTGAGTAGAAGTGGTTGTGGGCACAGACGATGCCCGGCATCACCAGCTTGCCCCCCATCTCCCGATAGTTGGCCTCCGGGTAGAGGGCCCGCAGATTGGGCCCCACCGCTTTGATAAGGGTGCCTTCGATGGCGATATCCACCCCTTCCAGCACCCGGGTCGGCTCCAGCTGGACGGCGGTGACGTTCTTCAGAATAAACATGGTGTGCTCCTTCGCTTATTCGTTGTTCGTTCAGGCCTCGACGGCCCCCAGCAGGTATTGGTGATGAGCGTGGACATGGCTGATGATGCGGCACATGTCGCCAAGGGCCGCTGGCGCATCCTTGATCCGGCTCTGGGCGTCGATGGTCAGGCGATAGGTCTCGCCATCCTGACGCACCCGCAGTTCGCCACCATCCGCCAGATAGAAACCAGGGTTGCGGCTGTTGTCGAAATCCTCGGGCAGGCTGAAGATGGTGACCTTGTCCTGATAGGGCTTGCCCTGCCACGGGCAGAACTGGGCGCAGTTGCCACATTCGTTGCAGTAGGCATCCAGGTGCAGGGTCTGGAACTGGTCTTTGAAGCCCGGCACCGCGATGGCGACGTTGGCCCGGTTGGGGCAGACATCCACGCACTTGCTGCAGAGGTAGTTGCACTCGAGGCAACGGTGCGCCTCTTGCGCCACGAAGGCATCGCGCTCGTTTTTGTCAACCATGGTGACGGCGATGCTTCCCTTGCGGCGGTAGATCTCATCCTTGCCCGACGGCTGGATGGTCACTTCACTCTGCTGGCTGGCTATATGCTCGCGAGAGAGCACCAGATCCGCGGCGCGGCGGGCGCCACCGATGGCACCGACGATGGAGGACGGGCCGCTCTGCACGTCACCGATAAGGAAGACGTTGCGACGGCTGGTTTCGCCGGTCTGGCTGTCCACCTCGGGCCAGCCATCGCTGCCCAAGGGAATGCCCATCGCTTTGAGCACCTCGCAGTCAGGCTGCTCGCCGATGGCGGTGATCAGCGCATCCATCTGCATCACTTCGGTCTGCTCGGTGGGCACCGGACGGCGGCGGCCCTGCTCGTCAGGATCCCCCAGCGCCATCATCCGCACGACAAGCTTGCCATCTTTGTCAAAGCGCTCTGGGTTAGTGAGGAAGCAGAAACGCACCCCATCTTCTACCGCTTCCAGATACTCCTCGCGATAGGCGGGCATCTCTTTTTCGCTGCGACGGTAGATCACGGTCACATCGCTGACACCCGGCACCTTGAGGGCGGCGCGGGCGCAGTCCATGGCGGTGTTACCGGCGCCGATCACCGCCACATGGCGGCCCAGCGGCAGCGGTTTGCCCTGATTGAAGCTGCGCAGGAAGTGGAAGGATTTGTAAATCCGCTCGTGACCCCCTTCGAGGCGCATGCCACCGTTCTTGTCGGCACCGATGCCGACGAAGACATAGGTAAAGCCCTGGGCGTGCAGCTTGTCGATGGTGAGCGCCGGATCGCAGCCAAACTCGAACTTGACCCCGTGGGCGGCGACAAAGTCGATATCGTGCTGGATAAGCTCGGCCGGGATGCGGAACTCGGGGATGATGTGTTTGACCACGCCACCGGCATCCGCTTCGCGCTCGAACACGGTGACCGGATGGCCGGCACGGGCCAGGAAGTAACCGGCGGAGAGACCGGCCGGGCCGGCGCCAATGACCGCAACCGGGTGCTTGTCACCACTGCCTGCCGGTTTATGCCAGCGAGCCTTGTACCCTTCCCAGCCCAACTCGAGGGCCACTTTTTTCAGCTCGCGGATATTGAGCGCGCTGTCGTAATCGAGACGGGTGCAGTTGTACTGGCACTGGTGATCGCAGATATGGCCGGTGATGGCGGGCAAGGCGTTGCGCTGATAAATCAGCTCAAGGGCCGCGACATACTCCCCCTCGCCCATCAGGCGAATGTACTCGGGGATATCCTGATGCACGGCGCAGGCGGTGACGCAGGGCGCTACGTAGCAGTCGGTCAGCGGCAGGCCGCCACCCACTTCGATGCGATCGTCGGACTTCCACTCCTTCTGGGTGTAATCCATGGTGAGGGCCTTGGCGGCAAGCGCTTCCAGCTTGGCCACATCCACCCGACTCATGCCCCAGCTATCGGAGGCATCGATCTCTTTGAGGCACTCCAGCTGGCGCAGATAGCCACCCGGTTTGAGCAGGTCGGTGGCCATGGTGATGGGACGAATACCAGTCTCGAAGATCTCGGCGATATTGAACTTGCTGGCACCACCGGAGTAGGAGATGGGCAGCTTGCCATCGAAGGCGCGAGACAGCACGGCCGCCACGTTGATGGAGAGCGGGAACAGCGCACGGCCGGACATATACATCTCATCCCCCGGCAGCGCACCTTTGCGGTTGATGGTGCCCAGGGTGTTGGTCAGCTTGACCCCGAAGGTGAGCCCCTTCTCGACCCCCAGCGCCATCAAACGGGTCAGCATCGCCTTGGCCTGCTCCAGCTTGAGGTCGTGATCGAACGACTCTTCGCTCAGGCCAATGTAATCAAAGCCACAGGTATCGAGGATCTCGCGCACCCGCGGGTAGCCCAGCAGGGTCGGGTTCAGTTTGACGAAGGTGTTGAGCCCCTTCTCTTCCAGCATGTAGCGGCAGATGGCCTCAATCTCGTTCGGTGGGCAGCCGTGCATGGTAGAGAGGGTAACGCCGTGAACCAGATTGGCCGGGATGTGCTCCACCAGCTGTTGCAGGCGATCGCGGCGCGCCCCCAGTCCCAGCTCGGCGATAAACTGCTCGTCGGCCACGAGGTCACGTACCACCTGCTGGTACTCGGCAAATTTCGGATTGCTGCTGGCATCCATCAGGCTGTGGATGAACTGCTGCATCGGTGGCTGTTTGATGCCATCGAGGTTGTAACCCACGCTCATGTTGAAGATGAAGGACTTGGCCTCTCCGTCGAGACGGGGGTCGAACACCTCCTCCAGCAGATAGAGGGCAAACCAGGCCTTCAGATACTCGTCAAACGCCTTGGGCAGGGTGAACTCGGTAGACCACTCGGTGTTGAAGCACTCGTCTTCGGCGTCGATGCAGGGCTTTTCCAGTTCGAGACGGTCCAGGATCTGCACCGTCTTGAGCTCGATAAAGCGCCCGCCGGTCAGCCAGGAGGTGACGATGTTCTGGGCCAATTGGGTATGGGGGCCGGCTGCCGGGCCGATGGGGGTCTCGCAGGTTTCACCGAACACCTTGATCTTGCGCTCGTCCTGCTTGCGATAAAATTGTGCGGCGGGAATACCGAAAATGCTCTGACTCTCTTTATATTCCGCAAAAATACGGGTCAGAAGGTTCTTGAAGGGAACGGGTCGCATAATATCGCCCATGGCTATCTCCTTGCAGCTGTTCTGCCCATTGGCAGCATGAATAAATGGGGTATCCCGCACGGGTGTTCCCCCTTGGCAAGGAGAGGAGCAACAATCAGGCCACTACAGTTACAAAACTATTTTTTACGGTAAAAGCGTGAGGCAGCTCCAATTAATGGAGAGAATTTACGATGCCACCATTATGGGTATTGCGAGTAGTTATCAATCACTCTGGAATTTACTTAATGAGCAGTTCAAAAAGAACTCACCCTATCAGATCAAGTGCGAGAAATATCACTTTGATACGCCATTTATCTCCCCGTTATCTTTTTAAACTGGGTTATTTCGTGGGCTCGCTCTCATTTTCAAGAATACCACCCAGCAGCGCCTGATAGCGCTCCGGAGTATCCACATCAAACAGGATGGCGGGGCTGTCAACGGGCACCATACGGTGCGGATGCCCTTGCAACCAGCGTCGTACCGACGGCTGCACCGGGGCTGCAGCCAGCTCGTGGGCAAGGGATTTTGGCAGCAACACCGGATGGCCCGCCTCCCCCTGCCAGGTGGGAAAGAGAGCCTCACAACCCCGTGCCTGCCAGAGCTGTTGATAGACCTCGCGCGGGATACAGGGGAGATCCCCGTGGCTGATAAAGAGGTAGTCAGCGTCACTGGCCGCCAGAGCGCAGCGGATGGAGCTGCCCAGCCCCTGCCGATAGTCGGGGTTGTAGACGACAACAATATCCGGCCGTGATCCGTAGCGCGCTTGAAGCTCCTCGCCACGATGGCCCACCACCAGAATAACCCGCTGACAAAAGGCCAGGGCATTTTTGAGACTTGCATCAAGCATTGTCCCCTGGCAATAAGGTAGCATCATTTTCCAGGTGCCCATTCGGGAAGATAAACCCGCCGCCGTTATTATACAGTCACACTGCACCTGTTCCTGGCAACGTTGTTTTCCACTCCCTTCGATATTTATTTTGGTCGTCATTATGTCGCACCCACACGCTGTTGCTGTCGCATTTCCAGATATAGATCCGCTATTAAACCCGCTCACCAAAAATATTGATAGCCATACTACCTTAATTAGCCTCTGCGGGGCCGGTGGAAAAACCAGCACCCTGTTCAGGCTGGCGGAATATTTTTATAAACAGGGTAAAAGGGTGCTAATTACCACCACCACCAGGATGTTTCTGCCTGCCCCGTCACACTATCGGGAATTGATCCTGGAAGCCGATCCCGTCCGCCAGTTGACCCGCTGTCAGCAGCTGCCCGATGAACCGACTCTGGTCGCCCTGTTCAGCCATATCGATCAGGCCAGCGGCAAGGTGGCGGGCCCCACGCCCCAGCAGATTGATCTCATCAAGGGGCAGCAGCGCTTCGATCTGATCCTGGTCGAGGCGGATGGCGCCAATCACAAGTTATTGAAAGTGCCCGCTTTGCACGAACCTTGCATTCCCCAGAGCAGTGATTGGGTGATCGCCCTGACGGGAGGTGCCATGGTGGGGGCCAAGGCCGACCCGCAGCAGATCCACCGCTGGGCAGAGCTTCAGGCCCTGTGCGGGATAGAGGCCGGTGCCCCGCTCGACTGGGCCCTGTTTCACCAGCTGCTCTCCCACCCCGAGGGGCTGTTCAAGGGCACCCCGGCCAGGGCGCGCCGGATCTGGTTTATCAATGGGGATTATCAAAATGAGGCGTCGTGGCTCGATGAATTGATAAAGCTGCATAGCCGCCACCCCGAGATCCACGCCATCTGGCAGGGGGCGGTTCGCGAACCACAGCCCATTCGCCTCGCACTCGGTTACTTCGCTCAGGATGAGGCACAGCCGCCTCGCCCATGATGGTTTAAGGATAAGAAGAGGTACCTTATGAATCTTTTTGCACACGCAGCCCGACTGGAACAGGAGAACACTCCCTTTGCCATGGCCCAGATCATCGAGAGCCGTGGATCCACGCCTCGCCATCAGGCCCAGATGCTGGTAATGGCCGATGGCCGGATCCTCGGCACCATCGGCGGCGGCATGATCGAGCGGCTGGTGATCGAGGAAGCGATAGCCGCCATTGCCGAGCGCAAGCCGCGCATCTTCCACGGCCGGATGGCCCGCAACGGCGAGCATGCGGTCGGGTCGGATTGTGGCGGCGCCATGTCGGTCTATATCGATGTCTATGGTCTGCGCCCCCGGCTGGTGCTCATTGGTGCTGGTCACGTCAACCGGGCGCTGGCACATGCTGCGGCGACTCTGGGTTTTGATATCCATGTGGGCGACTGTTTTGAAGGGAGCCTCAACCCCGATCACTTCCCCGCCGGCACCCATCTCAAACAGGCCGATACCATCAGCGCGGTGATCGAGGCGCTGGCCATCGAGCCCGCCAACTTCGTCATCATCGCCACCAACCATCAGGACAAGGAGGCGCTGGAGCGGCTCATCAACCGCCCCCTCGCCTATTTGGGGCTGCTCGCCAGCAAGCGCAAGGTGCAGACCTTCACCCAGGCCCTGCGCCAGCAAGGGGTGAGCCACGAACAACTGCAGCGGCTGCACGCCCCCATCGGCTACAACATAGGTGCCGAGACCCCCGAGGAGATAGCCATCAGCATCCTCGCCGAGCTGCTGCAAGTGAAAAACGGCAAATCGGGTGGGCTAATGCAGGATGACGTGCGCCTCAAGCGGGATCAACTGGTGGTGATGCGCGGCTCCGGCGACATCGCCACCGGCGTCGCGTTGCGCCTGCACAATGCCGGCTTCAAGGTGGTGATGCTGGATCTCGACAAACCCACGGTGATCCGCCGCACCGTCGCCTTCGCTCAAGGGATGTTCGATGGCGAAACCAGGGTCGAGGGTGTGTGCGCCAAGCGGGTCGAGAGCGTTGAGCAAGCGTTCGAGCAGCTGGATCGGGGCGTCATTCCGCTACTGGTTGACCCCGACTGCGCCACCCTCGCCGAGCTCAAGCCCCGCTATCTGGTGGATGCCATCCTCGCCAAGCAGAACCTCGGCACCCACAAGGAGATGGCCCACATTACGGTGGCCCTCGGCCCGGGCTTTGAGGCGGGGCGCGACTGCGATGCGGTGATCGAAACCAACCGTGGCCACCATCTGGGCCGAGTCATCTATCAGGGCCCCGCCCAGCCCAATACCGGCATTCCCGGTGTCATCGAGGGGCACTCCGCCCGCCGGGTGGTGCGCGCCCCCGTCGCCGGGGTGATGAAGAGCATTATCAAGCTCGGTGATCTGGTGCAGGAGGGAGATGTGATTGCCCATGTAGGGGATGCCCCCATTATCGCGCCCCTCTCCGGCATGGTGCGGGGGCTGCTCAGTGATGGCATTGAAGTCCCGGTCGGCTTCAAGATTGGCGATATCGATCCGCGTGGCGAGCGCGCCGATGCCTCCACCGTCTCTGACAAGGCGCGCGCTATCGGCGGCGCCGTGCTGGAAGCCATGATGCATCTGGCTCAGCGCAGATAAGAGAGTGTTCTTAAAACCAGAAGGGCCCGCCATGATGGCGGGCCCTTTTTATTTCGTTGCCAGCAATCGGCTCAGCCGTGCTTGATGCGGGTCTCCCCCGCCACCGATACCACGGAGCGCTTGCCCTTGCGGCTAATCACCAACAATGCCAGCACAATAAGGGCGATACCGCTCCCCTCCACCGGCCCCGGATTTTCGCCGAGCAGCCACCAGGAGAGCAGCACACCGGTCACCGGCACCGCCAGGGTGCTGAGGCTGGCAATCCCCGCAGGCAGCTTTTTCAGCACAAACAGCCAGAGACTCCAGGCGATGGCGGTGGCGAAGATGGCGCTATAGGCCAGCGCCCCCATCACATAGGGCTGCCAGTCGATGGGGCGCTCCGGCACCAGCGCCGCCACCAGTGTCATCACCAGGGTGGCGTAGATCATCTGCCAGGTGGTGAGGGACATCAGATCCACCGAAGGGTGGCGGGCATACATCCGCTTGGCGATGATGGCGCTGATCCCCCAGCAGATGCCGGAGAGGATCGCCAAGAGCGCACTCTTGAGGGATTCAAGGTGCAGCAGCCAGGGCTGGATCACCAACAGCAGCCCGCAGGCCGCCACCCCGACCGCCAGATAGTGCAGCTTGCGCATCCGCTCGCCGAGAAAGAGCGCCGCGAAGATCACCACCCAGAACGGCATGGTGTAACTCAAAATGGCCACCTTGCCCGCCCCGCCGCTGATCAGGGCCCACTGGGCCAGCCCCACCATGCCGCAGGTCTGGAACAGGGCGATGGCCAAGGTATAGCGAAACGGGGTGGGCTTGAGATAACGGCGGCCGCGCAGGGCCAGCACCAGCAGCAAAACCAGAGATCCGCACAGGCAGCGCAGGGCGGTGAACTCGAAGGCCCCCGCGTAGAGCATCACCTGCTTCATCACGATCCAGCTGTAACTCCAGATAGCGGTGAGCAGGATCAATCCCACCAGCGCCGCCATATTGATCTTTGTGCTCATTACTCTGCCTTTTTGGCGCCTGTGCGCCTGCATGCCGGGCTAACCAGCCCCGAAAAGTGCCATCTTACTCTTGTGGGGGCCGACAGCCCAAACGTGCACGCCCCCTGAAGAGGGGCGTTGGCGAAGAACCTTGCCAAGGTGGGCCTCGAACGACCAACACGCTATATACGTCCCTTATCTGACCCCTGGTAAAATCGATTGCCACCATTAAACGCAAATGCTAATACTTCTCACCCCAAAATCCGTTTAAGGTTTTCACAAGATGTTTCGTCACCCCCTGGCAAAGTTGCTGCTGCTCGGTCAGCTCGCCCTGATGAGCTGGATGGCGCAGGCAAATCCCCCGGTTGAAATAGAAGATGTGATGGGCCGCAAGGTCTCCCTCAGCCTGCCGGCCAGCCGTATCGTGCTCGGTTTCTATCCCGAGGATTATCTGGCCGTGGCCGGTGAAGGCGGCGCCGATCGGCTGGTGGGCATGTCCCGTGGCTGGTTCGTCAAATCCCGCCCCGCCATCTGGTCGCTCTATGTGGCCAGCCTGCCGCAACTGGCCAAGGTGCCTGACCTTGGCAATGTGCAGGATCAGAGCTTCTCCATCGAGAAGACCCTGGCGGTCAAGCCCGATCTGCTGATCCTGGCGAAGTGGCAATATGAGGCCCTCGGCCCGGATCTGCCACGCTTCGAACAGGCTGGGATCCCGGTGGTGGTCATCGACTACAACGCCCAGACCCTGGAGCGCCACATGGCGAGCACCTTGCTGCTGGGCAAGGTGACAGGTCAGGAAGCTCGTGCCCAACAGATGGCCGACGAATACAAGGCCAAGATTGACATCATCACCTCCCGCATCGCCGCCGCGAAGCGCCAGCCCCCTCGGGTCTATATCGAGCTAGGTGACAAGGGACCTGCAGAATACAGCTACACCTATGGCAAGGACATGTGGGGTGCGATGGCCCTACTGGCCGGGGGTGACAACGTCGCGGCTCCCTTCGTCGAGCGCTGGGGCCCCATCCATCCTGAGCAACTGCTGGCGAGCAAACCCGAGGTCATCCTGATGGCTGGCTACGAGAGCGTGAGCAGCGCAGAGGCGATGCAGGTCGGCCAGGATGTGTCGGCCGAGACGGTGCGCCAGCGCCTACAGGGCTTTGCCGCCCGCCCGGGCTGGAGCGAGTTGCCCGCAGTGCAGCAGGGTCGTCTCTATGCGGTCTATCACGGCGCCACCCGCAGCATCATGGATGCCGCGCTCATCGAGTTCATGGCCAAGGCCCTCTACCCGGATCTGTTCCAGGATCTCGATCCACTGGCCACCTATCAGGGCTTTTACCAGCGCTATCTGCCCATCCGTCCCCAGGGCACCTTTATGCTGGGCATCAAGCCGGGCAAGGCAAACTGAATCTGGTCGTTCGGGCTCTGCCTGTCTAGGCAAAGCCCTCTTAATCCCTCTTTCACCCTTGTGGGCGCCTCTCATGGCGCCCGTTTCAGGATTGTCATCATGAATGATTTGGCTGCCCTGCAGCAGACCCTCGCCCGCCAGCGGCAACGGGAGCGCCGTCGCGGGCACTGGCTCCTGTTGCTCACCCTGGTGCTGTGCATTACCCTGGTGCTCGACATCGCCACCGGCCCCTCTCTGCTGCCACTGGGCAAAGTGGTCGATGCCCTGCTCACCCCCGCCCAGGCTGATCCCATGACCCGCACCATAGTCCATGACATGCGCCTGCCCATCGCCCTGATGGCGCTGGTGGTCGGTGCGGCGCTGGGCCTTGGCGGCGTCCAGATGCAGACCCTGCTGGACAATCCGCTGGCCAGCCCCTACACCCTGGGGCTCGCGGCGGCAGCGGGGCTCGGTGCCGCACTGGCGCTCTATACCGGCGGTCTTGGGCTCCCTCCCCTGATTGCCATTCCGGCTGGCGCCTTCATCCTCTGCATGTTTGCCGCGAGCCTTTTATTTGGCCTGGCCATGATGCGCCATGTCAGCAGCCAGACCCTGATCCTGGCGGGCATCGCCCTGCTGTTCCTGTTCCAATCCCTGCTCTCCCTGCTGCAGTTTCTCTCCTCCCCCGAGCTCAACCAGCAGATCCTGTTCTGGCTGTTTGGCAGCCTGATGCGCACCACCTGGGACTCCCTGATCATCACCGCCGCCGTCACCCTGATCTGCACCCTGCTCATCTACCGGGATGCCTGGGCCCTCACCAGCCTTCGCCTCGGGGAAGCCCGCGCCCGCAGCCTCGGGGTCAATGTCGACAGACTGCGCATGAAGACCCTGATCCTGGTCGCCCTGCTCACCGCCACCGCCACCAGTTTCGTCGGTGTCATCGGCTTCGTTGGCTTGGTGGCGCCCCATATTGCTCGCATGTTGGTGGGGGAGGATCAGCGCTTTTTGATCCCGCTCTCGGCCCTGTGCGGCGCCTGCATGCTCTCGGCGGCCTCGGTGCTCTCCAAGTCCATTATTCCGGGGGCTCTCTTTCCCATCGGCATTGTCACCGCCCTGATTGGCGTGCCCTTCTTCATCTGGTTGATCCTCGGCAGGGGGCGTAAACGTGCTTGAAATATCCCGACTCTCCCTCTCCCTCTCCCTCGGCCAGCAGACCCTGCTGCGAGATCTCAGCCTCACCCTGCATCCGGGTCAGGTCCACGTGATCATCGGTCCGAACGGGACCGGCAAGACCTCCTTGATGCGCGCCCTCTTTGGTGAACTGACCCCGGATAGCGGCGACATCCGCCTGGGGGGCCAGAGCGCCCGCCAGATGACGCAGGCCAAATGGCGCCAGCAGTTTGGCTACATGCCCCAGAACATCCAGCTGGAGCTGGACTTGAGCGTCATCGAAGTGGTGGTACTCGGTCGCCTCGACAGCCTCTCCATGCGTCTGGCGGACGAGGACATCCTGGCTGCAGGTCGCGCCCTGCAGGCGCTCGGCATCGCCCATCTGGCGGATCGCCCCCTCTACTCCTTGAGCGGCGGCCAGCGACAGATGGTACTGTTCGCCCAGGTGCTGCTGCGCGATCCCCGCATCATGATGCTGGACGAGCCGGTCAGCGCCTTGGATCTGCACCACCAGATGCAACTGATGGAGCACCTGTGTCAGCAGACCCGCGAGCAGCAGTGGATCACCCTGGTGGTGCTGCACGATCTCAACCTCGCAGCCCAATTTGCCGATCAGCTGATCGTGCTGGCAGGGGGCGATCTGCAGGCCTTCGGCCCCCCCGCCCGGGTGCTCGACGCGGCCCTCATCGAGCGCCTCTACCATGTGCCGGTGGAGATAAGCCACGATCAGAGCGGCATCCCCTTCCTCAGAACCGTTCGAAAGGCCTCATGACACAGCGCTGCGCCCCCCCTGCAACCACCTACCCACGCGCTGGCGGGAGGCGCACATGAACGGCGCCTCCTACTGGCGGGACTGGCAGGGCATGAGCCCGGCTGCCCGCCTGCTTATCACCAACGGGCTGGCCTTCAACCTCGGCTTCTACATGATGATGCCCTTCCTCGCCCAGCACATGGGTAGCGGGCTGGGTCTCGCCGGTTGGGCCTGTGGCCTGGTCATGGGGATGCGGGTCTTCAGCCAGCAGGGGCTCTTTCTCTTGGGGGGCACCCTTGGGGATCGCATCGGCTATCACCCCGCCATCGTCTGGGGCTGCCTGGTGCGCTCCATAGGCTTCGTGTTGCTCGGCTGGGCCGAGTCCCTGCCCATCCTGCTGCTGGCCGCCGCCCTCACCGGCTTTGCGGGGGCCCTGTTCACCCCTTGCGCCCAGGCGTATCTTGCCAGCGAATGCCACAACCCGAGCCAGCGTCAGCGCGCCTTTGCCCTGCACAATCTCGCCAGCGAGGCGGGCATGCTGCTCGGGCCCCTGGTTGGACTGACACTGACCCAGCAGAGCTATACCCTGACCGGCTTGTTGGCGGCGAGTCTGTTCGCCCTGCTCGGCGTGCTGCAATACCGGGTGCTGCCCAAACGCCCGGTGAGCCACCAGAGTCCGCGTGGCGCCATTTTGCGCCAATGGAGAGAGATAGTGCGCCAGCGCCCATTTATCGTGTTTACCCTGCTGGCGGGCAGCTACCAGATCCTGTTCCACCAGCTCTATCTCGCCCTGCCCGCCCATATCCAGAGTCTGCCGGATGCCACCCACCTGCTCGGCGGCGTCTTTACCCTCTCGGCGGTGATCGGCGTCCTGCTCCAGCTACCAGCCTCCCGTCTGGTAGAGAGGCACCTGGGAGTGCCGCTCGCCATGGGGTTGGGTATCGGGATGATGGGCTTGAGCTACCTGGCTCTACCGCTGCTGGCACCTTGGCCGACGGCAGGCGTGTTGACGCAGGTAGCCCTGCTATCGCTCGGATCCATTCTCTGCTTCCCACTCTTTTCCGCCCAACTGCCCCGATACGCCCCTCCCGAGCAGCTCGGCAGCTACTACGGCTTCTATGCCAGCGCTGGCGGCTGCATGGCGCTCTTTGGCAACCTGCTCATCGGTTTTATGTTGGGGGATGCGGGCAGCCACCCCGCCACAGTCATCTGGCTGCTGCTGGCGATGATTGGTTTGCTCGCCGGTATCGGCCTCTACAGGTTTCTGCCATCCACAAAAACCGGTTGCCACTCCAACTAGCCCCATTGCCACTCCCACAGAGCGGTTCATCTGGCCTGCAGAACACGATCGACAGTGATGATCCGTCACCGCCATCCCAATAAAACTGAGTGTGGAGCCAAGGCTCCACACTCTATCAGGGGGCCGGATGCCCCTGCGGGTCAATACGCATGATTACAAGCTGATCACGGTACCGGTCTTGCCAGCGATCCCCTCGGCTGCCTTTTCCAGCAGGGTGATGAGGGATTTTCGCCCCGGCAGAGATGTGGCAAACGAGAGCGCCGCCTCCACCTTGGGCAGCATGGAACCCTTGGCAAACTGCCCCTGTGCAATAAAGCTGTTGGCATCGGCCACGCTCAGCTGATCGAGCCACTGCACATCGGGCTTGCCGAAGTTGATGGCGACCTTCTCTACCGCGGTAAGGATGATCAGCATGTCGGCGTCGATAAGCTCCGCCAGCTTGGCACTGGCCCAATCCTTGTCAATCACCGCACTGGCACCGCGCAGGTGATTGCCTTCGCGCAGCACCGGAATGCCGCCGCCACCGACGGTGATCACCACCTGACCAGCGGCCAGCATGGCAGAGACGGTCTCTTTCTCGATGATGTCGACGGGTTTGGGGGAGGCCACTACACGGCGATAGCCGCGACCGGCGTCCTCTTTGAGCCGCTCGCCCTTGGCCATCAGCGCCTCGGCCTCCTCCTTGCAGAAGAAGCCGCCGATGGGCTTGCTGGGGTCGTGGAAGGCGGGATCATTTTTATCCACCTCAACCTGGGTCACCAGCGTGGCGACCGGCTTGTGGATGCCGCGTTCCAGCAGGGCTTCGCGCAGAGCATTTTGCAGGTCATAGCCGATATACCCCTGACTCAGAGCCACGCAGACCGACATCGGCAGATGGGGGGACTTGGGCTCGTGGCGGGCCGCTACTTCGAACGCCTGCTGGATCATCCCCACCTGCGGCCCGTTGCCGTGGGTGACCACCACCTCGTGCCCTTGGGCGATCAGGTCGGCGATGGTGTGCGCCGTGCTCTGCACCGCCTTCATCTGCTCGGGCAGGTTGTTGCCCAGAGCGTTGCCCCCCAGGGCCAGTACGATACGCTGTTTCATCTTGTGCTCTCCGATGATAAGGGTGGGCCGGTGTCATACCGACTCTGTTGTTCTGTCTATTGCTGTGCTGATTGCTGTTCTCTGACCGCTTCGCCCAGCAGTGGATCAAAGGGTGCTCTGGCCAAAAACCGGCCATGCCCCCGTTGTCCGGTAAACTCGCCGTCGCGAGCGACTATCTCGCCGCGACTGAGGGTCATCCTGATCTGGCCGGGGCAGCGCATCCCCTCGTAGGGGCTGTAGTCACCGTTGTCATGCAGCGCGGCATGGCGGATCAGAGTCTCGCCACGGGGATCCATCAGCACCAGATCGGCATCAGACCCCGCTTGCAAGTTGCCCTTGCGCGGCCAGAGGCCAAACAGGCGTGCCGAATTGGCGCTGGTGAGGGCCACAAAGCGCGACGGCGAGATGCGCCCGCCCAATACCCCGTGGGCAAACAGCAGCAGCATCCGGTTCTCGACCCCGGGCAAGCCGTTGGGGCAGCGGCTGAAATCGCCGCCTGACAGGGTCATGCGCTGGGCGTGGGAGAAGTTGCAGTGATCGGTCGCCACTGTATCGATGTCGCCCGCAGCGATACCGACCCACAGCTTGTCCTGCTCGCGGCGTGAGCGCAGCGGCGGGCTGAGCAGATAGTCGACTCCGTTCTCCCAGTAGTAGCAGGAATCATCCAAAAGCAGATATTGCGGGCAGGTCTCCACCCAGACCGGCTGACCCTGACGACGCGCCAGTTTCAGATACTCCAGTCCCAAGCCATTGGAGAGGTGGACGATATAGAGTGGCGCATTGCCAGCGAGCCCCGCCAGATTGATCATCCGGGCCACCGCCTCGGCTTCGCACTCCAGCGGGCGGCTTTGCGGGTGATACCAGGGCTCATGATGGCCAGCGGCCAATAGGGCAGCCCGGCGCGCCGCGATGGCGGCATCGTTCTCGGGATGGACGGTGGCGAGCGCCCCCACCTCCTTGAGGCGGGCCAGGGCGCGCAGCACGTCGTGATCACCCAGCTTGTACTGGTAGGTGAGATAGAGCTTGAAGCTGCTGATCCCCTCCTCCTGCACCATGGCGGCCATCTCGTGGAGGATGGCGTCATCCACATGCTGGACAACGCCGTGAAAACTGTAATCGATAACCGCCTGATCGGCGGCATAGTCGTGATAGCGGGCCAGCTGGTGATGCAGATTGCACCCCGCCGGGCCAAATCCCATGTGGTCGATGATGGTGGTGGTGCCACCACAGGCGGCGGCACGGGTACCGCTGAAAAAGTCATCGCAACTGCGGCCAATCCCCACATCGATGTTGAAGTGGGTGTGGACATCGATGCCACCCGGCATCACATAGCAGCCGCTGGCATCGATCACCTCGGTTTCGCCATCGGGCTGGATATCGGCGGCACGGGCGCGGATCACCCCGTTTTCGATCAGCAGATCCTGACGATATTCACCCTGCGCATCGACCAACACACCGTTTTTGATCAGCCGTTTCATCCCCACCACCTCGAACATCACTTCAAACAGCAAAACCCCGCCTCAACACAGACGGGGCACTTGCCACACTTGCGACAGCCGGGCGGCGATGGCAGTCACCACCCGGCAGCCCCCTTACTTGTCCAGCTCGGCCAGATAGAGCATGGGGATCACGGCGTACATGGCGGCGCACTTGACCAGATGCTCTTTCCAGGTCTTCTCGTTCGGCGCGTGGGCTTCCGGCTCTTTACCCGGGCCAAAACCGATGACCGGAATACCGTGGCGCCCCATGATGGAGACCCCGTTGGTCGAGAAGGTCCACTTGTCTACCACCGGCTCCTTGTTGAACAGCTCGCGATAAGCCTTGGAGAGGGTTTTGACGGTGATGTGATCCTCTTCCACCTTCCAGGTCGGGAAGTAGCACTCGGTCGGATAGACCAGACCGGTATAGGCCGGACGGTCGTACTGGTACATGGAGACCTCGGCACCGGCGGCTTGTACCGCTGGCAGGGCGCGGATCTCATCCAGCGCACCTTGCCAGGTCTCGCCCCAGGTCAGACGACGGTCGATGGAGACGGCGCAGCTATCCGCCACGGCGCAGCGGCTTGGCGAAGTGAAGAAGATCTCGGAGACGGTCAGGGTGCCCTTGCCGAGGAAGTCATCGTTGCCAAGGTTTTGGCTCAGCTCCTGCAGCTCGCCAAGGATGGGGCCCATCTTGAAGATGGCGTTGTCACCGCGCTCCGGCGCGGAGCCGTGGCAGCTCACCCCCTGCACTTCCACACGGATCTCCATGCGGCCACGCTGGCCACGGTAGATCTGGCAGTCGGTGGGCTCGGTACTGACCACAAACTCGGGGCGGATCTTGCTCTGCTCGATGATGTACTGCCAGCAGAGGCCATCGCAATCCTCCTCCTGCACGGTGCCGGTCACCAGCAGGGTGTACTGATCTTCCAGCCCCAGATCCTTGATGATCTTGCCCGCGTAAACCATGGAGGCCATACCCCCTTCTTGGTCAGATGCACCGCGGCCACCGATGATCTCGTGATCTTCCATCCCCTCATAGGGGTCGAAGGTCCAGTTGGCGCGGTTGCCGACACCGACGGTATCGATGTGGGCATCCATGGCGATCAGGTGCGGGCCGTGGCCGATATAGCCCAGCACGTTGCCCATGGGATCGATCTCAACCTTGTCAAAACCAACCTTCTCCATCTCCTGCTTGATGCGCAGCACCACGCGCTCTTCATTGCAGCTCTCGCTCGGGATGGCGATCATGTCGCGCAGGAACTGACTCATCTCGGCCTTGTACTGGTAGGCCTTCTCCAACACCATTTCAAACGGAATTTGCTTGCTCATTGTGATTCTCCATAACAACTGAGAGTGCGCGGCCTGTTCGTCGGCAGCGCCCTGTGCCCGTTACCGCGCCCCGTTGGCGAGGCGCGATCAGTTCTTTGATTTGTGGTTGCTTACTCGCAGGCCGGGTGTTTGCCTTCCCACACCACTTCCCGGTAGTGGGTCACATCGGTGTCCCCTTCGGTGTTGATGATCAGCACTACGGAGTCGCGACTTAGCCCCAGACGTTCCATCAGCGCCGCGCGATCCGGGTGGTGGCGCACCGCAGCCAGCACGCCGGTGCCGACCGAGCCGGACTCACCGGAGATGATGCGGGGGTCATTGCCAAGGGGGTTGCCCAGCACCCGCATGCCCAGCGCCGACACCTTGTCGTGACAGGAGATGAACTGGGTGGTGCAGCTTCTGAGCAGCGGCCAGCCGAGGGGGTTGGGTTCGCCACAGGCGAGACCGGCCATGATGGTGCGCATATCGCCCCCCACGTTGACCATCTCCCCCGCCACACCGGAGCGGTAGATGCAGTCGGCCTGATCCGGTTCGACCACGATACTGTGCAGGTTTTTCGCCCCGAAGCAGTCCACCAGATAACCGAGCACACCGCCCGCCAGCGCCCCGACCCCGGCCTGCAGCAGCACGTGGGTCGGCTGCTTGATGCCCATGGCCTGCATCTGCTCGACCGCTTCGTCGGCCAGAGTGGAGTAACCCTGCATGATCCAGGTCGGGATCTTGGTGTAGCCCTCCCAGGCGGTGTCCTGCACTATGTGCCAACCGCGCTCTTCGGCCATCTTCATGGTCAGGCGCACGGTGTCGTCGTAGTTCATGTCGGTGACGATGCACTCGGCACCGAGATTGAGAATGTGGTCAACCCGCTCCCGGGCCGAGCCCTTGGGCATGTAGACCACCGCATGCTGACCCACCTGCTTGGCGGCCCAAGCAACGCCGCGACCGTGGTTGCCATCTGTGGTAGTGGCGAATGTCATCGGCTCCTTGATGGTGCGTTTGATGAGATCGAAGGAGAAATCCTCGATGGCCACCCCATATTTTTCACAGAGCAGGTTGGCGATGGCATAAACGCCACCCAGCATCTTGAAGGCATTGAGGCCAAAGCGCTTTGACTCGTCCTTGACCAATATATTTTTCACCCCGATATAGGCGGCCAGAGCTTTCAGGTCGCACAATGGGGTCGGTTCATAACCGGCCAGTTTTTTATGAAAAGCGCGAGCCTTTTGTGCTTCGGCGCGAGAAAACAGCGGAGATGGCTCGGCGGTAAAAAAGCGGTTATCGGCAATATCCATCTTCAAAGAAAATTGGGACATGCTTACCTCACTAGGCGTTACCTGACAAAGAGCTGCCTCGCCGGGAGATCCGTTATTCAGATGCCACGGGGAGAAAACTCGAAATAATGGATTCGACAGCGTGGGCAGGATGAATATTCACCCTGCCCTGCCGTTATTTATTTCACCCGCTTTTGCGCCTCTTTAATCAGATTTTCCAGGGTTTCTGCCGGGGCGGAGAATTTACGGGCCATGATCATGGCGGCGATAATATAGGGCTTCCAGCTCGCCTCTTTGTAAGTGGCGATACGGTATTTCTCGAATACCCCTTCGGTTACTTCCCCTTCCTTGCAGGAGACACCGGAAATATCGGCGGGCAGGCAGTGCATATAGAGCGCTTCGCCACCCTTGGTGAGCTTCATCATCTCCTCGGTGCAGTGCCAATCCTTGTGCTTGGCGTTCTGCTCAAGGCAATGTTTCTCCAGCTCTTTGAGGCCAGCGTGGTCATTGGCGCGCAGCAACTCGGTGCGCCGCTCCATCACCTTGTAGGGGGCCCAGGACTTGGGATAGACGATATCCGCATCCTTGAACGCCTCTTCCATGGAGGTGACCTGACGGAAGCTGCCGCCAGATGCCTTGGCATTCTCTTTGGCTACTTCGATCACGTCCGGGATCAGGTCATACCCTTCCGGATGGGCCAGGGTCACGTCCATACCGAAACGGGTCATCAAGCCGATGATGCCCTGCGGCACGGAGAGCGGCTTGCCGTAGCTCGGGGAGTAAGCCCAGGTCATCGCAATTTTCTTGCCCTTGAGGCTATCCAGGCTGCCGAAGTGCTCCTGCAACCAGGCGAGATCAGCCATCGACTGGGTCGGGTGATCAATGTCGCACTGCAGGTTGACCAGCGCCGGACGCTGGGGCAGTACGCCCTTCTCGAACCCTTCATCCAGTGCGGCGCCCACTTCGCGCATATAGGCGTTGCCGGCACCGAGGAACATGTCGTCACGAATGCCGATGGCATCGGCGCAGAAGGAGATCATGTTGGCCGTTTCACGGACGGTCTCACCGTGGGCGATCTGGGATTTGCCCTCGTCCAGATCCTGCTGGGCCAGACCGAGCAGGTTCAGCGCAGAGGCGTAAGAGAAGCGGGTTCGGGTGGAGTTATCGCGGAAAACCGAGATACCGAGCCCGCTATTAAACAGTTTGGTGCAGATATTTTCGGCGCGCAGGGTCTTGAGTGATTCGGCCAGTTTCAATACCAGCTCCAGCTCCTGAGGGGTTTGCTCCCAGGTCAGCAGAAAATCTTTTTCATGCAAGTTGGATTTGAGTGCTCTGATCTCTTTGATTAATTCGTTAACTGCTTTCATCGTTCGCCCCAATCATTGGATGAGATATGGATAGCTCCCCTTTCACTCACGATGTCACCAGCATCCCGGTTGTGGGTGAGCGCGTCGGTTAGCGTCGATATGAGGCAATCAATAACCGTGCCAAACCAATAAAATGCAGGCAGATATTAATAAATGACGAAAGTGTGTGATGCCACCCACAAAATCAGTGGCTATTTCAGCGGTTTATTCCATAAAAGGATGGATAGGGTGGCCAAGCGATAAAATAGCCGGGTGATAATAATCAGAGGCGATATCTCGGCATCGGTGAGAATTATCATCAAAGGTCAGTTTCAGGGGCTGAAATGATATCAGCGGGGTTGCCGTTATCATTATGATAATGCCGTGCAGTGACTTGCTCTTTTGTTACCACCTCTTCTGCAGAAATGTCACGGCCATTTAACCTCCCTTGCACTCCCCGCCCGTATCGCCTCTCGCCTTATCTTCCGATCACATTGCTGGGCGCGGTTGGCCCAAGGTGCTAACGTGAATACGCCAGCTGCGCATCTGTCTCGGATGCTCAGAAGAGGCCGACGTTCACTGCCGCAACTGCGCGGATGAACCTGCATGACTTACATCTTTGAGGGATTATCTATGTCCAGGAATGCTGCTCTGCTCATCACCCTGACCCTGCTCGGGATCGCCCCTGCCCACGCCATCAGCGCCAAATATGCCGAGCAACTGGAGCGTTCCGGCTGCACCCAGGTTACCGAGGCGCAGGGCTGTGACATTCGCAAAACCAAAGCGGAAAATGCCAAGGCGGGATTTGGCGCGGCCGCCCCAGCCGCGGAGGGCGGTCTGAATCTGAGCTATGAGCAGAAGCTCGAGCGCTCGGGCTGCACTCAGGTGAGCGAGCTTAATGGCTGCGATATCAACAAAACCAAGGCTGAGAACGCGGCTGCCGGTGTTGGCAATGCTCCGGCCGCGGCAACCAGCGCCAGCCCCTATGCGGGCAACTGGATCGCCACCTTCCCCCAAACCGGCGCCACCGTGGCCAATATCCGCATCGATGGCAAGGATCAGGTGTGGGTCAACGACAAGAAGGTCAATGCCAAGAAATCCGATGGCGCGCTGGTGTTCAAGGATGGCATGGTCATCTACACCATTCAGGGGGATCGCCGCATCAAGGGTGAAGATGGCTGGGTCGATAATGATGCCGGAACCAAGGGGCCCATCAACGCCAAGTAAACAGCTGACCACGAAATGACGGGGAGCGCGGACTCCCCGTTTCACCCCTGATTGCCCATCTCTTCCAATGACCAGCTCCGCCAGTGAGGGGCCAGAATCAATACCTCCTGCTCCAGCCAAGTCCCGTCTGTGAACAGTTTATCGAGCCAGGGGACGTCTGCCGGCGAGCCATGATCATCGACCTGATCGGCCTGCGTCGTCACACGCCAGGGCACCTTGCCACTGCCCGCCGCAAAGGTGCGTACCGGACGGGCATAGTGCTCCAGATAAGGCTGCAGCTCACAGGGAAGCCAGAGCATGGCAGGACGATTTAGCTCGCGCGCCAGCTCGATGGCAATATCGATACCCCGTTGATCGAGATCACCGAAATGGGCCCACTGCACGCCCGCAGGCAGCAGCGGGATCAGCTGTTTGGCCAGGGTGGTATTGCGACCGGGGGCAAAGAGCAGCAGTTGCCCGGGTTGCAGCGGGTAGTCGACGAAGGCCCCCTTATTCTCCACCGTAATAACCCGCTCCCCTTGCCAGCCGATGGCCGCCAGCGTGCCCAGAGTCCGCTCCGGCAACGCCAATTCCTCCAGCAGTGCCATCATTGCCGTCATATCGTGCAGCTGACCCTGCCGATCGACCAGTGAGAGCGGTTCGAGGGTACGGATGCGGATCACCTCATCTTGCGTGAGCGACAAGTCCGCAAGCTGTGGCGCGGCAAGGGATGCTGATCGCGGATGCTTGCTGTCCCCATGCCAGAGGGCATAAAAGCAGGCCTGATTGAGCCGTGCAGGCAAACTCACTCCCAGACGTTGCAGATGCTCCCCCTTGTCCGGTTCGGGGGGCGCAGCCCGTGCCAGTTGTCCGGTCAGAAAAGTCCGCCCCGCGTCGGTCAATATATGACGGGAACTGCGCCCAACTGACTCGACTCCACCCAAAGCCTGCAGCAACTCCTTCAACTCGCGGCCATGCCGACTCTCAAGGGAGCAGCCCTTCTCGTTCTGGCTATCGAGCAACCGTGCACACAAATCCTGTACCCGCACCTCATTAAACAGCGACATCATCACCTCTCCATGTGGCTTCATATGACGAAGTAGAGGTGATTTTCCCTGTCATTACCGTGACCGGCTTCGCAAGCGGTTCTTATCAGCCCCGCCATGCATGGCCCGTTACTGGTAAACCCGCCACAAAGGGCGCAAGCTGGTTTGATATAGAGATACGCTGCGCTCTTCGCGGCACGACAACGCGATACCCGCTTCCACAAGGGCTTGCCATGACCGACGCCACAGACCCATCGCCATCCTCTTCCTGGCATCTTTCGGATATCCGCGAACTGGCGCACCTGCTGACTCTGGCGCTGCCCGCCGCGGTAGAGATCACCGAAGCAGTGCATCAGGCGGTACTGAGCGGTATGGGGCTCAAGGGACGGGATGAGGGAAAAACAGCCGGGATCACCGGGCTGGTCTACAAGGGGGTACATGGCACCGCCAACAACCTAAGCAGCGGCATCAACCATCTGCTCAGCCGCCTGCCAGCCACACCGCCGCCCCACAAGATCCCCGAAACCCCGAAACGCGCGGCCCTGATCGCCACGCTCAACGGCGTGTTGGGGGACAAGCTGGTCGAACACCACAATGCCCTCGCCACCCCCATGACCCTGCGCTATCAGGGCAAGCCCCTCGATTGGCAGGCGATGCCGGAGGATCTACCCCGCGAGGGACGGGTGCTGCTGATGATCCATGGCCTCTGCATGAACGATCTGCAGTGGCAGACCGAACATCAAGGCAAACCGGTCAATCACGGAGAGCAACTTGCCGCCGCGCTTGGCTATCAGCCTCTTTACCTGCGCTACAACTCGGGCCTGCCCATTACACAAAACGGGCAGCAACTTGCCCTGTTGCTGGAGCAGTTGCTCGCCCACTGGCCGGGAGAGCTCAAAGAGATAACGATAATGGGCTACAGCATGGGGGGACTGGTTGCACGCAGCGCCTGCCACCATGCCAACCAGGCCGGGCTTACCTGGCTTGCGCACCTTGCCAACCTGATCTTTCTCGGCACACCACACCACGGCGCACCGCTCGAACATGCAGGTCACTGGCTGGAGCAGTTACTGCCCGCTACCGCCTACAGCGAACCCTTCGTCAGACTGGCGCGGCTGCGCAGTGCTGGCATCAAGGATCTGCGCCACGGCAAGGTGACCGAGACGCTCGCCCAACCCGACCTTGCCGCGCCCTTGCGCGATCCCCGCGTCCCACTCCCCTTGCCCTGCAGCGTCAACTGCTATGCCATTGCCGCGACCACTGCCACCAAGCGCAGCCTGCTGGCCGACCGGCTGATTGGCGATGGACTGGTGCCGCTACGCAGCGCCCTCGGTCAGCACAATGAAGCGCGCCATCAGCTGGCTTTTCTTCCTGCCCATACCCTGATTGTCTATCGCACCAGCCATATGGCCCTGCTCTCCAGCCCGCAGGTTGGCCAGCAACTGCTGCGCTGGCTCAGCCCCTTGCAGTTATAGCGAGCTGGCTATTAAAGCAACAGAGTGCTGGTTCACAAAGGAGCCCTGTGGCACTCTGGGACGTCAAAGGGAAGACCCACACTGACACCTCATGTGTCCTCACTGCAAAGGAGCGCCACCGATGGCCAAAGCAAGCAAGAAAGAGATCAAGAAGAAGATCGCCGCTCGTCTTGAGAAAATTGCCAAGCATGAAGGCAAGATCAAGAAGCTAAAGAAGGCCCTGAAGTAGGGCCCATCGCATAAGAGAAACCGCCAAAAGGCGGTTTTTTCATCCCCCTTTCGCCCCTTTACCATCGTTTTGATACCAATGGCCTTGATGTAAACGCCTCAAGCGCACCTCAGCAGAACAACCCGACTGAAGCCACGCACGTTCTCACCGCTGATATTTGGTCTAACAGCGCCAATCGGGCGCCGCGCGTGCCCATGCCAGCAACTACCTTCAACGGAGTGTTTGATATGAGCCAGCAGTGGAGCGCCATATGTACTCTTACACCCTCACCTTCAAGGAAGATGTCGATCGCCTGACCGCCCCCGAGCAGGAGATCACCTTGCAGAGCCCCGCTCAGGCGGGGGATTTTATTATCCTCTCCGACGGCAGCCGCCATCAGGTGATGTTTGTCACCCACCGCGCCCACTACAGCAGCCTCTATCTCGATAAAGGGGTCAGGGTGCCGCAAAGCTAGCGAAGCTCATTCTTCAGTTTGCGAAAGCAAAAGAGCGGCACCTGGCCGCTCTTTGATAAGTCGTGATATGGCGTTGGCGTCACAGCACCTTGATCACCGGTTGGTGCACTATCTCGACGTCATCTTTATAGACCACCAACTCACCCGGTGGCACGCCTCGCTCACCCAATACGGTGACAACGCACTCGTAGCGATAGGGGCCGCTCGTGAAGAGATAGGTATGATTGCCCCCCGTCCCCTCCACCCTGACGGTGCCATTTTTCAACACCAGATCCGGCTTGTCGGCGAGCGTCTTGCCCTTGGCCCAGGAGGCGTAGCGATAGTGGCCATCGTCCAGCTCGTCGATGCGGATGGTAAATTTCTCGGTCTGCCACATCAGCTCGGGGCTCTTGTACTCCCGCACACTGGGATGCAGACCACTCTTCTGCCTGGCGATAAGCTCGGCTTTAAATTTGGCGGCCTGCGCCGTCTGATGATTGATACCGATCACCTTGCCATCAAAATCCATCCAGACCTCGCCACTGCCGAGCATAATGCCGCGCCACCCCATGGTCTGCCAATCCTGCCCGACCCGTGATGTAGCGATGCTTTTTAATATGGCGTCATCAAATACCTCATCAAAACGGGTCAGCATCTCCGCCGGGGTTTTGATGGCGGGAATGGGATGCTCCTGCTTGAAGGGGTACTTCATCTGGTTGGCAAGGGCCTGATGATCCCGGGCTTCTGCCGCATCGACCAACTGCTGCACAAAGGGGCGATATTCGGCCGGCAGTTGCTCTTCATCGGCTGATACAGTGAGAGCTACCCACAATGTTCCCAGCAACAGCAGAGCCTTCAGCCCATAACGTCTCCGCACCTCATTGCTATTGCGGCCAAACAGTGCCCTGACATTCCATCTTGCCACTTTCATTCTGCCTGCACTCCACATTACTAAAACGGCCAGCCACTATCCGCAAACATTAGCTGGCGGACTTGAGAGATTTTTTAACTCGTTTGAGTGCCATCTGCCGCTTGAGCGGTGACAGGTAATCAATGAACAAGTTGCCATCCAGATGATCAATTTCATGCTGCATGACAATGGCCAAAAAATCGCTGCTTTCAATCGTAATCGGATTGCCTTTTCGATCCAGTGCAGATACCACCACCGAGCTGTAACGCTCGACATCCGCATAATAATCCGGCACGGAGAGACAACCCTCTTGTCCAAGCACCTTGTCAGTACCGCTTATCACTTGTGGATTAATCAAAACCAGCGGCTGATCCCTGCTCTCGGACAAGTCGATAATAACGACGGCCTCTTTACGCCCGACTTGAGTCGCGGCCAAGCCAATCCCGTTTTCCGTCGCATACAGGGTCTCCAGCATGTCATCGATCAGCCCCTGTACGGCAGCGATATCCTCAACCCGCTCGGCCTTGAGCCTCAATTTGGGGTCGGGAGCCGTCAAAATATTCAAAATTGCCATCACAACTCTCCATTAACCACTTTTTTCAATCCGAGGTCACAGCCCAACGGCCGGGACATGGAGACAAACGCCTGATCCTCTTCAACCACGTTGTAACCAAGGCGCTCATAAAACCGTATCGCCCCATGGTTCTCTGTGAAGCTGGACAAGGTGACCCGGCATTTCCCCTCACGCTCAGCCTCCTGATGAAGCCGTTCCATCACGGCAGCGCCAAGCTGCCGCCCCTGATACTGAGGGAAAATGATCAGCAGATGGACATGCTGGGCATCCTCATATGGCTTGCTACATAACAAACCAATGCGTTCTCCCCCATGCAAGATCCACGAAAACCATTGCGGCAGATAGGAGCTGGTTATCCGTTCACGTTGAAATTGGTCATCCCAGCCAAAGAGCGCCTCAACATAGGGAAAAATCCCCTGTTTCACGGCAGTAAAGACCTGATCAAATTCATTTTGCGACACATCAATCAGCTCAATATCCATCTCATTCCCTGCTCAAGCCATATTGAAAAAAATAAACAAACTGATAAATTATTAAGACATACTGATAGCCAAAAAGATCTACCCTGAGCACTCAATATAAAGCACCAAGCTATTTTTACTTCAACAAGAACTCGTACATTTAGCAGATGCCACCGTCGAGAAACCCCATCCCCTCTTTAATTTTTTCTAGATTGGCTTTTGAGGTAAGCATCTCCACGACAAGAAACGCAACGTTTATTGCAGTGGACGGGCTACGTGAAGTGATAATATTCCCATCGATAACGATAGGTTGATTCAGTACCTGTACACCATACTCTTGCATCTGTTGTTGCCGTTTCTGACTCAGATGATAAGTCGTACCATTGCGACCACTTAGCACACCACTTTTGGCAATAGGCAATGCCCCCACGCACACCGAAGCAACAACTTTTCCCTTGGCATCAAAATCTTTAATCCATGCCAATAGCCTTGGGTCATATGCATCATCATAAAAGCCTGCACGGCTCATACCACCCGGTATTACTAGGGCATCAAACTCTTCGATATCTATTTCATCAAACAGACATTCCGGTTCGATCGTAAAATTCCATGCACATTTAACTCGTTGGTGAAAACCAACTGTAGTTCGCGAATTCAACTTCGAAGTGCGACACTCGCCTATGCCGCCTGACGGTACTCTTCGAATACCTTGACAGGCTGCCTGAATCCGAGACATTTCCGAGGTCGTAGGTTGAGCCACTGCTCCGCTCTCCTGACATCCTCGTCCGTGACCTCTCTCAGGTCTGTTCCCTTTGGGATAAACTGCCTCAACAGCCCATTGCTGTTCTCGTTCAGACCGCGCTCCCACGAAGAGTAAGGGTGCGCAAAGTAAGTCTCGGCACCCAGCGCTTCCTCTATCGCCTTGTGTTCGGCAAACTCGCCGCCGTTGTCAAAGGTGATGGTATGCACCTGCTCGATGTAGGGAGTTAACATCTCGATTATCGCATCCCGCACCACCCCAGCCTGTTTGCTCGCGACCCGCTTGACCAGATAGAGCCGGCTCTTGCGCTCCACCAGGGTGACCAGTGCACCTGTGCCTTGCTTGCCCAGCACCGTGTCCGCCTCCCAATCACCGAGCCGCTCCCGGCTATCGACGATAGCCGGCCGTTCATCAATAGAGCGGGCTTCCTTGATGGGAGAACGCAGGCTGCTCGCCCCCTTGCGGTAGCGCTTGTGGCCCTGGCGCAGATGGCGGTACAACTGGCCACCCCGGGCTTTGTCGGCGGCCACATGGCGGTATATCCACTCGTGACTCACCATGAGGCCTATCTGCTTGCCCACCGCGCTTATCTGCTCCGGGCTCCACCACCAGGCGAGTGTCAGCTCGACAAACTGGATGACATCGGCAGATAGCCGAGATTTGGCCGCACTGGCCCGTCGGTGGGTGGCGTGCTGATGCGCATTGTCTGGCTGGTAGCCCTGCGGCCCGGCGTTACGACGCAGCTCCCGGTAGAGGGTGGAGCGATGAACGCCAATGGCGCGTGCGGTGGCAAGGATGGACATCCCCTGTGCGCGAAGCACCGATAACTGGTATCGTTGCCCCTCGGTCAACTGCTGATAGCTCATGGTGATACTGCTTTTACTTTGGCGAGCAGAAGGGTACCACCAATCAGCAGTTGGCCACCTCTCGCCATTCATCCATGAGTGTCGCACTTATTATCTGAATTCCCG
>NZ_JBFOCT010000023.1:0-145121 GCF_040907925.1 Aeromonas sp. s12
CGCGAATTCAACTTCGAAGTGCGACACTCGCCTATGCCGCCTGACGGTACTCTTCGAATACCTTGACAGGCTGCCTGAATCCGAGACATTTCCGAGGTCGTAGGTTGAGCCACTGCTCCGCTCTCCTGACATCCTCGTCCGTGACCTCTCTCAGGTCTGTTCCCTTTGGGATAAACTGCCTCAACAGCCCATTGCTGTTCTCGTTCAGACCGCGCTCCCACGAAGAGTAAGGGTGCGCAAAGTAAGTCTCGGCACCCAGCGCTTCCTCTATCGCCTTGTGTTCGGCAAACTCGCCGCCGTTGTCAAAGGTGATGGTATGCACCTGCTCGATGTAGGGAGTTAACATCTCGATTATCGCATCCCGCACCACCCCAGCCTGTTTGCTCGCGACCCGCTTGACCAGATAGAGCCGGCTCTTGCGCTCCACCAGGGTGACCAGTGCACCTGTGCCTTGCTTGCCCAGCACCGTGTCCGCCTCCCAATCACCGAGCCGCTCCCGGCTATCGACGATAGCCGGCCGTTCATCAATAGAGCGGGCTTCCTTGATGGGAGAACGCAGGCTGCTCGCCCCCTTGCGGTAGCGCTTGTGGCCCTGGCGCAGATGGCGGTACAACTGGCCACCCCGGGCTTTGTCGGCGGCCACATGGCGGTATATCCACTCGTGACTCACCATGAGGCCTATCTGCTTGCCCACCGCGCTTATCTGCTCCGGGCTCCACCACCAGGCGAGTGTCAGCTCGACAAACTGGATGACATCGGCAGATAGCCGAGATTTGGCCGCACTGGCCCGTCGGTGGGTGGCGTGCTGATGCGCATTGTCTGGCTGGTAGCCCTGCGGCCCGGCGTTACGACGCAGCTCCCGGTAGAGGGTGGAGCGATGAACGCCAATGGCGCGTGCGGTGGCAAGGATGGACATCCCCTGTGCGCGAAGCACCGATAACTGGTATCGTTGCCCCTCGGTCAACTGCTGATAGCTCATGGTGATACTGCTTTTACTTTGGCGAGCAGAAGGGTACCACCAATCAGCAGTTGGCCACCTCTCGCCATTCATCCATGAGTGTCGCACTTATTATCTGAATTCCCGTTTTAGTTGATGCTTCGCGATTTGGCTCATTGTTTAAGCTCCCCAGAGCCGCGTCTGCAGCCTTGTGAAGTGCTTTTTCTACTAGGTTATGAATTTGTTTTTCAGCACCTTTAGGAAGCTTACTCATCAAGTAATCTATTGGTTTTCCAACAACCTGAGTCATTTTTTCTGTGATTGTATCTTGCTCCAATAAATTTACTGCTTTCTCCAAATCTCTCATATCTTTTTCTTCAAAAATCATTTTAATAATCCTTATTTATATTAACCGAAATTTGGAACCGAAATTTTAAATTTGGGACACCCACCTTTTGGGTGAGGCGTAACGCCACCAAAACCCACGCTACTGCTCGTGGATTACAGCTTCCAATATGCTCCATAACCAGCGGGGGGCAGCAGCCCATCACTGATGAATAGGCACCTGATGGCTATGTTAAGCCAATCGAATCTGCTCTCACCAGTCAAAAAATGACGTAACTATCAGAAAAATCGCCTTTTTTGCGCTGGCTCAACAAATCGCACGGATCGGGCACTGGATTCCCATGGCCCTTGATTTTATTGGGGTTGGTAGGCGTGGTGGGGAAGAGGGTGGCTGGCTTGCTGGTGGCGAAGGTTGGCTAGGGACAATCCCGCTCAGCCAATCGGCGCTATAGTGCGGGCGATGGTTGCCCTCTGCTCCGTCTCTCAAGCTGGCGAGGTGGGGGATCTGCGGCAACAATCAGCTGTTGCAATCACAGCCATTTGCAACACATCGTCATGCCAATATGACCAGGCAAACACATCACTAGATAGAGAGGAGATCTCCCATGAAGCGTACCATCCTGTTCGGCCTGCTTTGCGGCAGCGTGCTGCTGGCCAATCCGGTCTTTGCCAACGACGCAGCCCAGTTGCAGTGCGAGGCGCAAGCCGCGGCCAAAAAGCTTAACGGCGCCGCCAAAACCAGCTTTGTCGGCAAGTGTGTGAAAGATGCCGCTGGCGCTGCGACCGGCGAGTGCGAAAAGGCGGCCGCCGACAAGAAGCTGGCCGGAGCGGCCAAAAACAGTTTTATCCAGAAGTGCGTAAAGACGGGCGCGGCGATCGATCCGGCGACCAAGTGCGAGAAGGCGGCGGCCGACAAGAAGCTGGCTGGCGCGGCCAAGAACAGCTTTATCCAGAAGTGCATGAAGGATAGCGCCGCCAAGTAAGGCATTTTCTCATCCGGTGTGTTTGCGGGGGGCCATCAGGCCCCCCGCGCTTTTTGGGCGCACTTATGGCGCAACGCACAAGCCTTGTATCGGGGCTGCAATAGCGACACTATTGACTCCTTTTATGGATTCCGCAGAGGCGCACCCATTACCTGCCGTGACCGGTCGAGGGGTTGGCGAGCCCCATTTTTGCGGGATTACGCGCGATAAGGGAGCAAAGCAGGATGATGGAAGGGACGGTGTGGCGCTGGCTAAATGAGCCTGCCGAGTGGCACCAGACAGACGACGGTTTGCAGGTAGTCACGGACAAGCAGACCGATTTTTGGCGCAGCACCTGGTATGGCTTCGAGCGCCACAGCGGGCATCTTTATGGCTGCGAGGTGGCGGGGGAGTTTACCTTTCAGGTCTGCGTCGAGGGGGAGTTCACCACCCTCTACGATCAGGCGGGGCTGATGCTGCTGCAAGACGAGGCGCACTGGCTGAAAGCGGGGATCGAGTACAACGATGCCCAGCCGATGATCGGCAGCGTGCTGACCAATCCGCGCTCTGACTGGGCCACCGGCATCTTTACCGGTAATCCGCGTCGCTTCTGGCTGCGGCTGACCCGGCTGGCCGATTGCCTGCGTTTGCAATACTCCACCGATGGCAAGGTGTGGCCGCTGCTGCGCCTCGCCCCGTTCCCGCCAAGCGAGCGCTGTTTTATCGGGGTGATGTGCTGCACGCCGGAGCGGCAGGGGCTGACGGTGCGCTTCTCTGACTTGCGCCTCACGCCGCCTCTTGGCAAGGCGCTCCATGATTTGAGCTAGTTCAGCGGTTTTGCCTGTGACATTGAGCCAATAAAAAAGCGCCCGCAGGCGCTTTTTTCATTTGGCTGGTAAGGCCTCAATTAGCTGATCAGGCTGGCCCACAGGTCATATTCGTCGGATTCGTCGATCCGTACCTTGACCATGTCGCCCGGCTTGAAGCCGGTTTCGCCGTTGAGGTAGACCAGACCGTCGATCTCCGGCGCATCGGCGAAGGAGCGGCCAGTGGCACCCTCTTCGTCCACTTCGTCGATGATAACGGTCATCTCCTGACCCACTTTGCGGGCCAGTTTGCGGATGGAGACCTGCTGTTGCAGCTCCATAAAGCGCTGGAAGCGCTCTTCCTGAATCTCTTCCGGTACCGGATCCGGCAGCTCGTTGGCCAGCGCCCCTTCGACCGGGCTGTATTTGAAGCAGCCGACGCGATCCAGCTCCGCCTTGTCGATAAAGTCCAGCAGCATCTGGAAATCTTCCTCGGTCTCGCCCGGGAAGCCGACGATAAAGGTGGAGCGCAGGGTGATCTGCGGGCAGATCTCGCGCCACTTCTGGATCCGCTCCAGGGTGCGCTCGACCGTACCCGGGCGTTTCATCAGTTTGAGGATGCGCGGGCTGGCGTGCTGCAGCGGAATATCGAGGTAGGGCAGTACCTTGCCATCACGCATCAGCGGGATGACGTCATCTACGTGCGGGTAGGGGTAGACGTAGTGCAGGCGTACCCAGATATCGAGCTTGGCCAGCTCTTCGCACAGGGCGACCATGCTGGTCTTGACCGGCATGCCGTCGTAGAAACCGGTGCGGTGCTTCACATCGACGCCGTAGGCGGAGGTGTCCTGGGAGATCACCAGCAGCTCCTTCACGCCCGCCTCTTTCAGGCGCTTGGCTTCGGCCAGCACGTCGCCGATGGGGCGGCTCACCAGATCCCCGCGCATGGAGGGGATGATGCAGAAGGTGCAGCGGTGGTTGCAGCCCTCGGAAATCTTCAGATAGGCGTAGTGGCGCGGGGTCAGCTTGACGCCGTGGGCCGGTACCAGACTGGTGAAGGGGTTGTGCTGCGGCTTCTCCACATATTTGTGGACGTGACCCAGCACCTCTTCATAGGCGTGGGGGCCGGTGATCTCGAGCACCTTGGGGTGGATCTCGCGGATCTGGTTCTCTTTGGCACCCAAGCAGCCGGTGACGATCACCTTGCCGTTCTCGGCCAGCGCTTCGCCGATTGCTTCCAGCGACTCTTGCACCGCGCTGTCGATAAAGCCGCAGGTGTTGACGACGACCAGCTCGGCATCGTCATAGCTGGGCACCACATCGTACCCTTCGGTACGCAGCTGGGTCAGGATGCGTTCTGAATCGACCAGGTTTTTGGGGCAACCCAAGGAGACGAATCCTACTTTGGGGGCCTGTTTTGTGTTGGACATCGCTCAATCACTCTTAGGTGGCTCTTCTTTAAGGGCGCGGATTTTACCGGAATGGTTAACCAAAAACTATACAGCCAGCATGGCAGAACCGAACAATATCTCCGACCAGGCAAGATTGTGCTGCACCAGCAGCCGCTGATGGCGCGCCCTTGGTAGGGCTATTGCCTCTGCCGTGCGGGCTTGTTGTGGGGATGCTGCTTTGTTGATTTTTCTGTCAATTTTGCTGCTGTGGCGGGGAGAGCGTCAAAGGGAGTCACTATACTTCCATCACGGGGTCCCGTTGGAGAAGGCGATGGAAAGTTCATTTGGCGAAAAAATGCAGAGCGTACATGCCACGCTCAGGCAGCGCTTTGACAAGCTGAGTCGGGTAGCCATCGCGATTTATGACCCGCATACCGATCAGCTCAAGACCTTTGCTCACAGCACCGAGGGGCCCTCGCCACTGGTGCAGTATGAGGTGAAGTTGAGCGATGTCCCCTCCCTGAGTTATCTGGCGGAGCACAAGCAGCCCCGGGTACTCGGCAATCTCGATGCCCTGCGTGGCTCGGCGTCGGAGCACCGCCGCAAGGTGCTGGAGGCGGGCTATGCCTCCAGCTATACCGAGCCGCTGCTGTTCAACAGCAAGCTGTTTGGCTTTCTTTTTTGCGATGCCATGGAGCCGGGATACTTCGAGGAGCCGATCCGTAGCGAGCTGTCGGCCTATGCCCAGGCGCTCTCGGCCATCATTGCGGTTGAGTTTTTCTCCATCCAGACCCTTGGCGGCGCGCTGACCACGGCGCGGGAGTTCAGCCGTTATCGGGATGAGGAGACTGCCAACCATCTGCACCGGATGTCGGCCTACTCCCGGCTGATTGCCAAGACGCTGGCCCCGACTTGCGGGCTGAGCGATGAGGAGGTGGAGTTTATCTACCTCTTCTCCGAGCTGCACGACATCGGCAAGATCGCGGTGCCGGATGCCATTTTGCTCAAGCCGGGCAAGCTGACACCGGAAGAGTTCGAGATCATGAAGATCCACCCCGGCAAGGGGCGGGAGATGATCAGCTTGATGATCAACGAGTTTGGTCTCGATGGCATTCACCACACCGACATGCTGACCAACATCATCGCCAGCCATCACGAGCGTTTCGACGGCACAGGCTATCCGCTGGGGCTGGCGGGGGAGGCGATCCCGCTGGCAGCACGCATTGTGACGGTGGCCGATGTGTTTGATGCCCTTACCAGCGAGCGCCCCTACAAGAAGGCATGGCCGTTCGAGACGGCGTTTGCCTATCTGGAGGAGCATGCCGGCAGCCAGTTTGATCCCGCCTGTGTCGCCGCAGCCCTGCAGAACAAGGCCGAGTTTTATGCCATCTATCAGCAGTATCAGGATCCGGCCTGCTCTGCGAGCGTGGCGGCCAGCGGCGCCGAGCCGGGTTGAGCGTGTGTGATGAGCGTAAGGGGGGGAAGAGGCGGTTCAAGCATGAATAGAAAGCATAACAAGAGAGGGGGCACCAGCAGGTGCCCCCTCTCTTTTATGCGCCTTTTCTATTTCATGCGCCCTTATTTTGCCGACCTTCTATCTGCGGCTATGGCGTGTGCGGTCAGGTTACTTTTTGGGCGTCGGCTCGCTGATCTGATAGAGGTGATCCGCGCAGGCGCTGGAGCAGCCACAGGGACGCACCTCTTTATCTTCCCGCTTCTGGGCAAGCTGGTATTGGCGCCACCAGATGATGGTGCCCATGGCCAGGATCAACACGAACGAGGCGAGCAGGCTCAACAACCAGATGGACATGATCTCTTCTCCTTGATGGTGATGACATGCACTGCGATGGCATCAGTGATGATGGCAGCAACCGCCCTGCTGGTTGGCGCCTTCACGGCCGTGGCAACAAGTATGGCCTTGCAGTGGGCTCTCTGCCTGATTGCCACTACTGGCGCAACAGTGATCGGAGCCACTGTTGCACCCACCGTGGCAATTCGCATGACTCTGGCCTGCGCCGAGGGGCTGGATGGCACGGATAGTCGCCTTGCTCTGATGACGGCGAGATGGACGGCCCTGACTGGCCTCGGTAAGAGGTTGCAAATTGGCGGGGGCCAGCAGCGCGGGCAGCGGCAGGCGGGCCGTGCGGCACTGCAGCACCCGGATATTGGCCGCCAGCAGGCGACTTAGCATCCGCTCGCCGATATTGCGTACCACCACCTGACCCACCTGATGATGGGCGAGGGCGTCGAGCAGCGCTTGCTTGCCGTGGCAGCCTTCGGCGGCGGCCGGGTTGGCCAGGGTGGCGATGACGTTCCCTTCTGGGTTAAGAATTTGCAGCTGCTCGGCACGGGTAAAGTGGCCAGCCAGCAGCCCCTGACTCAGCATCAGGGCGCTGTTGCTGGGGTTGGTGGTCATGGTTGTGACAGCATTCATGTCGGCTCTTCTCCACTGGTTGGGTGGTCGGGCTCGGCGGGTTGCATCATCAATGCCTTGCCCAGACTCAGACACTCCACCACTTTATAGCGCCCTTTTTTCAGGATATTGGCCAGGGTCTGGCGGGAGACCCCCATCACCAGGGCTGCCTCCTGCTGCTGCATTCCTTGAAGGTCGACGAGGCGCAGTGCCTCGAACTCGTCAGGGGCCAGCGTGACCTGTTCCAGCTGATGCATGGGGCGGCCGTTGGGTTTGAAGCAGCTGTTGGCGGGGCGGCCACAGATCTGGCGGGCAATCTTGGGTCTTGGCATGGTGGCTCCTAATTGGCATAAGCTATTTATACGCTCATATGTGGCATATGCCAATAATTTTGTCGAGTGTAGAGAGCTGCGCCAGTGCTATTCATGGCAGAGAGGGGTAAAGAGGGGGGAGGAGGAATACGTACAAAAGCAGTGAAGGTGGCAGAAACGACGCAGGCCCGAACATGGTTCGGGCCTGCGGTTTTTGCAGAGGATGGTCGGGCCTTCCCGGCGAGCTTATGCCTGTTCGGCCTCGGCCACTGGAGCTGCGCTCTCGCTACCGTTGGCGAAGCGATCCGCCCACAGGGCAATCACGCCGTCACCGGTGACGTTGCAGGCGGTGCCGAAGCTGTCCTGCGCCAGATAGAGGGCGATCATCAGGGCGATGGAGGCTTCACCGAAACCGAGCATGGAGGTGAGCAGGCCCAGCGCCGACATCACGCCACCACCCGGCGCGCCTGGTGCGGCGATCATGATCACCCCCAGCATCATGATGAAGGGGAGCATGGTCTCGATGCCCGGAATGGCCAGATGCTCGGAGAGGAACATCACCGCGGTGGCACAGGTGACCAGGGTAATGGTGGAGCCACAGAGGTGAATGGTGGCGCACAGGGGCACAGTAAAGTTGGCGATACCGTCGCTCACCCCGTTGTTCTTGCTCGATTGCAGGGCGACCGGAATGGTGGCGGCGCTCGACATGGTCCCAAGCGCGGTGAAGTAGGCGGGCAGCATGTTCTTGATAAGCTGGGCCGGTGAGCGGCCAAGGGCCAGACCGGTACCCACGAACAGTACGGAGAGCCAGATCCAGTGCATCAGGATCGCCATCACCAGCACCACGCCGAAGGTTTTCAGGGTGGCGAACACGGTGCCTTCTACCGTCATCTCGACAAAGACCCCGGCGATGTAGAACGGCAGCAGCGGGATGATCACCTTGGCCAGCAGGCGGTCGATGATGTCACGGCCCTGATCGGCGACCCGGCGCAGATCGGTGGCCTGGGTGGCGCTGATCCCGATACCGAACACGAAGGCGGCGGCCAGTGCTGACATCACGCCAAACAGCGGCGGGATCTCCAGATTGACGTAGGAGGCGAGCTTGATGGCCGTGGCCGTGGTGGGCTCGGCGGCGGTGGTGAACTGCGGGATCAGGTGGCTCGCCACGGTAAAGGCGAACAGCCCCGCCAGAATGGTGGAGCAGTAGGAGAGGGCCACGGTTTTGCCCAGCAGCTTGCCGGAGTTTTTCGGCAGGCTGGCGATGCCGCTCATGATGAAGAACAGAATGATGAGCGGAATGGTGAAGGTGATGAGCTGACCTATCACTGTCTTGGCCGTAAACAGCACGCGCGCCACCCACTCAGGGGCGTAGAGACCGAGCAAGAGACCGGCAAGGATGCCAGCAATGAGTTTCAGGACAAGTTTCATAAGGAAATCCGGAGTTGGTTGTATTGTCTGTTTTGTTATTAAATTTTGATATTAATCACACTTTTTAACACGTAAGCCGTGTTATGTCTGCCTTTTCTGCGTTAACGCCGAGTTAAATATTGTCGAAGGTCAAGATCGCCGACTAGCTGTCGGCTTGGCGTTGAACGGGAAAATCCGTGATGAATTAGCCCGTTAGGTGGCCTGATGATCGCCACGCAGCAACATGACGTACTGGTTGGCGTTTTGACTTGAGGAATCTGACGTACTGGCTGATACGGCTTCCATCGGCGCCAGTTGCAGTGCTATCCCGGATGTGGTGACCAGTTGCTGTAGCTGAGCGTGACTTATCTTGCCTCTTGGCGGCAGGGGGAAGCAGAGCGGAGCGCCCGCTTTGAGCAGGGTCGCCAACTGTTGCAACAGGGGGACAAGGGTGGCCGTGTCGCTATCAAGCGGGCGGCTCAGCCAGATGCCATCGTAAGGGAGTACCGAGTGCATCTTCGCCAGCGAGCAGACCCGCACTGCTTGTCCGGATTGCTGTGAGGCGACTTTGGCGTCAGCCAGCACAGCTTCACAGGCGGTGACCACATACCCTTCTGCACGCAGCCAGCACAGATCCTCCCCCATACCGCACTGACCATTGAGCAGGTGAGCACCGGGTTTGAGACGCGCCACAAAGGCAGCCCGAGCGCGGGCGTGCTGGTCGTTAAATGGCCGGGAAGCGGGGATGGCGTCAGAGTGTGGCACAGGGGTTACCTCAAGCAGGGGGCGCACAGGGTAACAAATCGGGGCCTGACTGCCAAAGCGCGCGGTCAGGCCCCGATTTGGATGTGAGGACGTTGCCGGAGCCGGTTAGCGGCCGCAGGCAGGCCCGTGGGGCTGGGCCAGCATGGTGAACATGCTCTCTATCAGGAAGGCTGATTCGCCCTGCAGGTCTATCCGCCCCGGAAAGTGGAGCCAGTTGATGATGTAGCCATCCAGAGTGCAGTGGAGCAGGGTGGCGGCGCGCTGCAGGTTGAGGTTGGCGGGCAGTTGGCCCCGCCGTACCGCATTGGCCAGGGTGGTCTCCAGGTCTCGAAAGAAGTTGGCGGACTGGCTGCGGATATGCTCGCGCAGTGAGATGGCTTCCCCCTCCAGCGATTCGAGATTGAACAGTATGGTGAACATCTGCCGCTGGGCCGGATTGTGAATGAAGCTGTGGAGCACCCCTTCGAAGAAGAGGCGCAGTTGCCCCAGCGGATCCGGCTCATCTGGATTGAGGCAGGCATCGAGCTGGTGGGCAAGGGGGCTGCAGAGTTCCTGCCAGAGCGAAATGAAGAGTTCATCCTTGTTCTTGAAGTGCCAATAGATGGCCCCGCGGGTCAGGTCTGCCGCTCTGGCAATGTCGGTCAGGCTGGTCTTGGCCAGGCCCTGAGAGCAGAACAGATCCAGCGCCGTGCTCATGATGTGGCAGCGGGTTTGCTGCGCCTCTTCTTTGGTTCGTCTGGCCATCGAAATTTGTGCCTCATGCAAGCAAAAAGTCACTTACATACATTTATGAATGTATGTATATTGCCTCATCTTTCGACTATTTACCAACAGGGCCCATGTGGCCCTGATTGTTCATTGACTGGCAAAGGCTCAGGTGTTTCATGCATAAACATATTCTTGCTCGTTCAGTTGGTCTTGCCTTGCTGGCTACAGGCTTGCTGGCAGGTTGTGGTGACAAGGGGGGCGCTCCCCAGGGACAGGGCGACATGCCCCCCGCGGCGGTCAACGTGGTGACTCTGCAGAGCGGTCCGCTGATGTTGACCACCGAGTTGACCGGTCGCAGTGCCCCGTTGCGGGTGGCCGAAGTGCGTCCGCAGGTGAGCGGCATCATCCTCAAGCGCCTCTTTACCGAGGGAAGCGATGTGAAGGCGGGCGATCTGCTCTATCAGATCGATCCGGCTGTCTATCAGGCGGCAGTCGCCAGCGCCAAAGCCAATCTGGCCAAGGCCGAGGCTAACGAGCAGAGTGCCCGCCTCAAGGCGCAGCGCTATCAGGAGCTGCTCAAGGTCAAATCCATCAGCCGTCAGGACTATGACGACGCCGACGCCAGCTGGAAGCAGGCCAAGGCGGAGATCATGGCGAGCAAGGCGGCCCTGCGCACTGCCGAGATCAATCTCGGTTACACCCGCATCACCGCCCCCATCAGTGGCCGCATCGGTAAATCCGCGGTGACCGAGGGGGCGCTGGTGACTGCCCAGCAGGCTGACAGCCTGACCGCCATTCAGCAGCTCGATCCCATGTATGTGGATGTGCGTCAGTCCACCGCCGATCTGCTGCGCCTCAAGCGACTGGTCGCCGAGGGCAAGCTGACCCAGGACGAGCAGAAAGGGGCCAAGGTGACCTTCCAGCTGGAAGATGGCTCCACTTATGGCGAAGAGGGCTCGCTGCAGTTCTCCGATGTGACCGTGGATGAGACCTCCGGCATGGTGACCCTGCGGGTGATTGTGCCCAATCCTCACCAGCTGCTGCTGCCCGGCATGTTTATGCGCGCCACCCTGCAAGAGGGAGAACGGGCGCAAGGACTGCTGGTGCCGCAAACGGCCGTGACTCGCACCCCCAATGGCGGCGCCACCGTGATGGTGGTAACCGCTGATAACAAGGTGGAGCTGCGCAACGTGCAGCTGAGCCGTGTCGTCGGCAGCAACTGGGTGGTGGAGTCAGGGCTCACCTCCGGCGAGCGGGTAATTGTGGCTGGCTTGCAGAAAGTACGACCGGGCGCCGTGGTCAATCCCGCCGAGCAGGGTGCTGATGCACCGTCTGCTCAAGCTGCGTCCAACACCCCGGCCAACAAGTAGGATGGAGTAGTCGCCTCATGGCTCGATTTTTTATAGACAGACCCATTTTTGCCTGGGTGATCGCGCTGGTGATCATGCTGGCGGGTAGCCTGGCCATCATCAAATTGCCGGTCGCCCAGTATCCGAGTATTGCGCCGCCCGCGGTCGGTATTTCCGCCAGCTATCCGGGCGCATCCGCCAAAACGGTGGAAGACTCGGTGACCCAGATCATCGAACAGAACATGACCGGGCTGGATCACCTGCTCTACATGTCCTCCCAGTCTGACTCCGCGGGGCGGGTGTCGGTGACCCTCACCTTCCAGCCGGGGACCGATCCCGATATCGCCCAAGTGCAGGTGCAGAACAAGCTGCAGCAAGCGATGTCGCTGCTGCCGCAAGAGGTGCAGCAGCAGGGGATCCGGGTGCAGAAGACCTCCAGCAGCTTCCTGATGGTCGCGGCCTTCATTTCCAGCGATGGCAGTATGAACAACGACGATCTGGCGGACTATGTGGTCTCCAACATCAAGGAGCCTCTGAGTCGTCTGGACGGGGTAGGGGACATAACCTTGTTCGGCAGCCAGTACTCCATGCGGGTCTGGCTCGATCCCAACAAGCTCAACCGGGTGCAGATGACCCCGGGTGATGTGCAGGCAGCCATCAAGGCGCAGAACGCCCAGGTGGCGTTCGGCAAGCTGGGTGGTACCCCGTCGGTAGAAGATCAGCAGTTCACCGCCACCATCATGGGGCAGACCCGTCTCTCTACCGTGGAGCAGTTCAACGACATCCTGCTGCGGGTGAATCAGGATGGCTCCAAGGTACGGCTGAAAGATGTGGCCCGGGTCGAGCTGGCGGGCGAAAGCTATGACGCCGATGCGCTCTACAACGGCCAGTCTACCGCCGCGGTCGCCATCAAGCTGGCGACCGGTGCCAACGCGCTGGATACCGCCGAGAAGGTGCGTGCCAAGCTCAATGAGCTGTCGGATTACTTCCCGGCCAACATGGAGATCGTCTACCCCTACGACACCACGCCGTTTGTGAAGATCTCCATCGAGGAGGTGGTGCAGACCCTGATCGAGGCGATCTTCCTGGTGTTCTGCGTCATGTATCTGTTCCTGCAGAACTTCCGCGCCACCCTGATCCCGACCATTGCGGTGCCTGTGGTGCTGCTCGGTACCTTCGGGGTGATGGCGGCGTTCGGTTTCTCCATCAACACCCTCACCATGTTCGGTATGGTGCTGGCCATCGGCCTGCTGGTGGATGACGCCATCGTGGTGGTGGAGAACGTGGAGCGTCTGATGAGTGAGGAGGATCTCTCCCCGCTGGAAGCGACCCGCAAGTCGATGACCCAGATCACCGGCGCGCTGGTGGGGATCGCGTTGGTGCTCTCCGCCGTGTTCGTGCCGATGGCCTTCTTCGGCGGCTCGACCGGTGCCATCTATCGCCAGTTCTCATTGACCATCGTCTCTGCCATGGTGCTGTCGGTGCTGGTGGCGTTGATCCTGACCCCGGCGCTCTGTGCCACCCTGCTCAAGCCGATGAAACATGGCGAATTTGGAGCCAAGCGAGGCTTCTTTGGCTGGTTCAACCGCGCCTTTGATGCCGGTACCAACCGCTATCAGAGCGGCGTGCGCAAGGTGATCAAACAGGGCGTGCGCTACAGCCTGATCTACGGTGCCATGCTGGCGGTACTGGCAGTGCTCTTTATGCGAATGCCCACCTCCTTCCTGCCGGAAGAGGATCAGGGGGTCATCATGTCCATGGTGCAACTGCCGGTGGGGGCCACCAAGCAGCGCACCGAGGTGGTGCTGGCAGACATGCGCGACTATTTCCTGAAAAACGAGAAGGATAACGTAGATTCCGTCCTGACCGTATCTGGCTTCAGCTTCGCCGGTAGTGGCCAGAACGCGGGGATGGCCTTTATCAAGCTCAAGGACTGGAGCGAGCGCAAGAGCCCGGATCGCAGTGCCAATGCCATTATCGGCCGCGCCATGGGCTATCTGTTCAGCATCAAGGAGGCGCAAGTGTTCGCCTTTAACCTGCCTCCGATCCCGGAGTTGGGTACGGCGACCGGTTTTGACTTCTTCCTGCAGGATCGCGGCGGTATCGGTCACGACAAGCTGATGGCGGCGCGTAACCAACTGCTCGGCATGGCGGCGCAGGATCCTACTCTGGTGCGGGTACGCCCGAACGGGATGGAAGATACGCCGCAACTCGACATCAAGATCGACTACGAGAAGGCGCTGGCGCAGGGGCTCTCCATCGCGGATATCAACAACACCCTGGCCACTGCCTGGGGCTCGTCCTACGTCAATGACTTCGTTGATCGTGGCCGGATCAAGAAGGTCTACATGCAGGCGGATGCCCCCTTCCGGATGAACCCGGAAGATCTGAAACTCTGGTATGTGCGCAACAGTGCCGGTCAGATGGTGCCCTTCTCCGCCTTTGCCAGCACCGAATGGAGCTTCGGCTCACCGCGTCTGGAGCGTTACAACGGCGTGCCGGCGATGGAGATCGTCGGTGAGGCGGCGCCCGGCAAGAGTACCGGTGATGCGATGGCCGCCATCGAGCAGATGGTGAAACAGCTACCGGAAGGGGTGGGTATCGAGTGGACCGGGCTCTCCTTCCAGGAGCGGCAGGCCGGTTCACAGGCGCCTGCGCTCTACGCCATCTCCTTGCTGGTGGTGTTCCTCTGTCTGGCGGCCCTCTACGAGAGCTGGAGCATTCCGTTCTCGGTGATGCTGGTGGTGCCGCTCGGGGTACTGGGGGCCATTGTGGCTGCCACCCTGCGCGGGCTGGAGAACGACGTCTACTTCCAGGTCGGTCTGCTCACCACCATAGGCTTGTCGGCGAAAAACGCGATTTTGATCGTGGAATTTGCCAAAGAGCTCTACGACAAAGGGATGGGCTTGGGTGAGGCGGTGGTGGAGGCGGCGCGTCTGCGTCTGCGCCCGATCCTGATGACCTCGCTCGCCTTTATCCTCGGGGTGCTGCCGCTGGTGATCAGCTCCGGCGCCGGTGCCAGCAGCCGTAACGCCATCGGTACCGGCGTGATGGGGGGGATGATCAGTGCCACTGTGCTGGCCATCTTCTTCGTGCCGCTCTTCTTTGTGCTGGTGATGCGTTACTTCACCAGCCACAAGAGTAAAGAGGCGCGCATGGCCGCAGCAGTTGAGTCAAAAGGTGACTGATGGCATGCAGGTTTAGCTAATTTGAACGGAGTTCAATAAATCGCCAGCCAGCTTTGGTCTGGCTGACAATCAAACAGGGCAACCCCATGGGTTGCCCTGTTTTTTGTGAAAAATGTAAGCAAAGATTGCGTGGTTGTAATTGAAAAAGCGAGGTATGAGTAGGCGTTTCGCGCTCTTGAGGTTGTGATGAGCCTCAAGTTGCACCCATCACGAATTACTTTCAACTGTTCATCCTTGGGAAAAACGGGATAGAATTCCCTATAAAATCGGGCTGGTGCAGTGTGCCAACTCGCGGCGTGCCCGTGAGAGAGGGTTGCGATCAACGCTGCCAAGACATAACGATGCTGGAGGCATGATGACCAAAGGCGTGAACAATATGGTAAAAAGCAGCAAGCTGGGGGCTGTAACCCAGGGGCGGTAGCCATGATGTTTACCTGTTATCAATGTAACTTTTGCTTTGTTTAAAATGTCAGATCCCCGGATCTCGGATATTGAGTGAATTTTAGACATTGCCTCAACTCTTCAGCGTTTTACTCCATTTCAGTCCGCACCTGTCACATATCAACTCTTTGCAAGAGATAACATATCTATGAAAATTCTCGTTACCGGTGGCGCTGGTTTTATCGGCTCTGCCGTGGTGCGCCATATCATCCGTGATACCCAAGATTCCGTTATCAATCTCGATAAACTCACCTATGCTGGCAATCTGGAATCCCTGGCCGATGTCTCGTCCAGCGATCGTTATACCTTCGAACAAGTAGATATCTGCAACCGTTCCGAGCTGGATCGGGTTTTTGCCCAGCATCAGCCGGATGCGGTGATGCATCTGGCTGCCGAAAGCCATGTTGACCGCTCCATCACAGGGCCGGCTGACTTTATCGAGACCAATATCGTCGGCACCTATATGTTGCTGGAAGCGGCCCGCGCCTACTGGAACGGTCTGGATGAGGTGCGCAAGGCGGCCTTCCGCTTCCACCATATCTCCACTGACGAGGTGTATGGTGATCTGCCCCATCCGGATGAAGTGGCTGCCGGTGAACCATTGCCGCTCTTTACCGAAACCACCCCCTACGCCCCCAGCAGCCCCTATTCTGCCTCCAAGGCTTCCAGCGACCATCTGGTGCGCGCCTGGCGCCGCACCTACGGTCTGCCAACCATCGTCACCAACTGCTCCAACAACTACGGCCCGTACCACTTCCCCGAGAAGCTGATCCCGCTGGTCATTCTTAACGCGCTGGATGGCAAGCCGTTACCTGTCTATGGCAAAGGCGACCAGATCCGTGACTGGCTCTATGTGGAAGATCACGCGCGCGCGCTCTACAAGGTGGTGACCACGGGCTTGGTGGGGGAGACCTACAATATCGGCGGTCATAACGAGAAGCAGAATCTGGAGGTGGTATACACCATCTGCGATTTGTTGGACGAGATGGTGCCAAAGGTAGGCTCTTATCGTGAGCAAATCACCTATGTGGCGGATCGCCCCGGCCACGATCGCCGCTATGCCATCGATGCGACCAAGATGAGTGCCGAACTTGCTTGGCAACCGCAAGAAACTTTCGAGTCTGGCATTCGCAAAACTGTACAGTGGTATCTGGATAACCAGCAGTGGGTCAGTAACGTCAAGAGCGGTGCCTACCAGTCTTGGATTGAGCAGAATTACGGGGAGCGTATCTGATGCATATCCTGCTGTTTGGCAAAAACGGCCAGGTAGGCTGGGAGCTGCAGCGTGCACTGGCCCCGCTCGGGCGCATCACTGCCGTTGATTTTGACTCCACCGACTATTGTGGCGATTTCAGCAACCCGGCAGGGGTGGCCGATACGGTACGTCTGGTCAAGCCGGACGTGATTGTCAACGCCGCGGCCCATACCGCAGTCGACAAGGCGGAGAGCGAGCGTGAGTTTGCCGAGCTGCTCAACGCGACCAGTGTAGCGGCGATCGCCAAAGAAGCGGAAGCATTGGGTGCCTGGTTGGTGCATTACTCCACCGACTATGTGTTCGATGGCAGCGGTGAGCGCCCCTGGGTTGAAACCGATGCGACTGCACCGCTTAACGTCTACGGCGAAACCAAGCTGGCGGGTGAACAAGGTGCGTCCCTCTGCACTCGTCATCTGATCTTCCGTACCAGCTGGGTCTATGCCGCTCGCGGCGCCAACTTTGCCAAGACCATGCTGCGCTTTGGCAAAGAGCGTAGCGAGATGTCAGTGATCAATGACCAGTTCGGCGCACCGACCGGCGCCGAGTTGCTGGCCGATTGCACCGCCCATGCAATCCGTGTTGCGCAGCGCAAACCCGAGGTCGCCGGGCTGTACCATCTGATTGCCTCCGGTACCACCACCTGGTTTGACTACGCCCAGCTGGTGTTTGCCAAAGCCAAAGAAGCCGGCGTTGAACTGGCGGTGGCGCAGCTCAATGCGGTGCCGACCAGTGCCTTCCCGACACCGGCCAAACGCCCCCATAACTCCCGCCTTGATACCAGCAAATTTCAGCGCACCTTCGATCTGGTGCTGCCGGAGTGGACCGTCGGTGTAGAGCGTATGTTGACCGAGATCCTCGGTAAGTAAATTACTGGCCTGGGATGTAGTGACTGCCTCCCTGGCTGGCAGGGATAAAACAGGAAGGTGTGGCCGCAAGCCACCCTTTACTTTTGCAATTTAAAAATAAGAAACAAGCATCATGATCAAACGTAAAGGCATTATTCTGGCCGGTGGCTCGGGCACCCGTCTCTATCCAGTCACCATGGCGGTGAGCAAGCAGCTGCTGCCCATCTATGACAAGCCGATGATCTACTATCCGCTGAGCACCCTGATGCTGGCGGGGATTCGCGATATTTTGATCATCAGCACGCCGCAAGATACTCCCCGCTTTGAGCAACTACTGGGTGACGGTAGCCAGTGGGGCCTGAATTTGCAGTACAAGGTGCAGCCAAGTCCGGACGGGTTGGCACAAGCCTTTATTCTGGGTGAAGAGTTTATCGGGTCAGACCCCTGTGCGCTGGTGCTGGGGGACAACATCTTCTACGGCCACGACCTGCAGAAGCAGTTGGCGGCGGCAGCGGCCAAAGAGAGTGGCGCTACCGTCTTTGCCTACCATGTGCATGACCCCGAGCGTTATGGGGTGGTGGAATTTGATAAAGAGGGTACCGCTATCTCTCTGGAAGAGAAGCCACTGGAGCCCAAGAGCAACTATGCGGTGACCGGCCTCTATTTCTACGACAACAGCGTGGTGGAGATCGCCAAGAGCCTGAAGCCATCGCCCCGTGGTGAGCTGGAAATTACCGATGTGAACCGTATCTACCTGGAGCAAGGCAATCTGTCGGTGGCCATGATGGGCCGTGGTTATGCCTGGCTGGATACCGGTACCCATGAAAGCCTGATTGAAGCGAGCAACTTTATTCAGACCATCGAGACCCGTCAGGGGTTGAAAGTGGCTTGTCCGGAAGAGATCGCCTATCGCCAGAAGTTTATCAGTGCCGACCAGATACGTGAGCTTGCTGCGCCATTGGCGAAGAATGCCTATGGACAATATTTGTTAAGAATGGTTGCCAAAGCCTGATGTGATATAGGGGGGAGGGAAGATGCTCCCCCCATAAAAATAGAATCAAATGTGGATAGACAGATGAATGTAATCAAGACAGCGATTCCTGACGTGCTTATTTTTGAACCAAAAGTATTTGGTGATGAGCGTGGTTTTTTCTTTGAGAGTTTCAACCACAAGTTGTTCGAAGAGGCGGTAGGATATCCGGTTAACTTTGTGCAGGATAATCATTCCAAATCCTCGAAAGGGGTGTTGCGTGGTTTGCACTATCAACTGCCTCCCCATGCCCAGGGCAAGCTGGTGCGTTGTGTTGCAGGTGAAGTGTTTGATGTGGCGGTGGATATTCGCAAAAGCTCACCGACCTTCGGCCAGTGGGTTGGCGTTCACTTGTCAGGTGAAAACAAGCGACAGTTGTGGATCCCGGAAGGGTTTGCACATGGTTTTTTCACTATAAGTGAGACAGCTGAGTTTTTATATAAAACGACAAACTATTACTCTCCTAAACATGAAAGGAGCATCCTTTGGAATGATAAAGAGATCAATGTCAATTGGGGGGATGTTATTCCTATGTTGTCAGAAAAAGATAAAATGGCTGTTGGTTTTTCATTTGCAGAATGCTTTGAATAAGGTTTTTGATGATGCAGTTATTAAGGCTTTCGCTTGAATTTAGTCGCAGGGAATTGCTAACAAAATATAAAGGTAGTGTATTGGGACCTGCATGGGTTGTGTTGAGCCCTCTTTTATTGTTAGCGTTATATTCTGCTGTTTTTCAATATGTTTTTAAGGCGCGGTGGGATATCGATGGGTTAGAATTTAACTATACTGTTGCATTGTTTTGTGGTCTAACCCCTTATTTTTTTATGACGGAGATGATTGGGAAATCATCTGACTTGATTAATAATAATGCTAGTTTAATTAAGAAGGTTGTTTTCAATAGACTATCAATACCATTGTCTTCAACGATTAGTGCATTATTTATCTTGGTTATAAATATGACATTGGTTTTGCTATATAGAGCATATGATGCTGGCACGATAAATATTATCTGGCTATCGATATATTTATATGCAATTCCATTGTTTTTTATTGGGTTTGCAATTTCAACAATACTTTCTGCTCTTGGTTCTTATATAAAAGATCTAGGCAATGTTGCCAACTTTATCAATCCTGTATTGATGTTTATATCTCCTGTTTTCTTTGATGCTAAGAAGGTTAGCCCCATCTTCGAAAGTGTTATAAAATACAACCCCCTGTCGCCAATTATTTCAGGGGCCCGTAAAATTGTACTTGAATCATATGTTGATTTTAATTCCATTATGATGGTTACTTTTTTTAGTCTACTTGCATGTGCTATGGGTGTCTTTTTATTCAAAGCATTGGAAGAAGATTTTGCCGATCTTACGTGAGTTTTTAATATGCTAAAAGTTGAGAATGTTAGTAAAAAATTCAATATTAGTAGAAGCCCGTGGCGGCGAATATTTTTTAATCTCGGTATTAAATCAGCAGTTAAGAGCAGTGAGTTTTTTCATGCCTTAGATAATATCTCATTTTCAATTTCAAAGGGTGAGACTGTTGGTATTATCGGCAAGAATGGTGCTGGTAAGTCAACCTTGCTTCAGATTATTTGTGGAACATTGAAAGCATCTACTGGTAATGTATCCAAGCCAAAGAAAATAGCAGCTTTGCTCGAGTTAGGGGCCGGTTTTAATCCTGAATATACTGGCAGGGAAAACATATCATTAAACGGTTCCCTTATCGGTATGAGTAGCAAGGAAATAGCCGAAAAAGAGCAAGAGATAATAAATTTTTCGGAAATTTTGGATTTTATAGACAGGCCTGTTAAAACATATTCCTCAGGTATGTTTGCCAGGCTTGCATTCTCTATTGCTGTGCACTCTTCCCCTGACTTATTGATCGTGGATGAAGCCTTAAGTGTCGGTGATATGGCATTTCAAGAAAAGTCTATAAACAAGATGAAAGAACTTCGAGACTCAGGTATCCCGATCTTCTTTGTAAGTCACTCAATCCCAATGGTAAGGAACTTCTGTACACGCGCGATTTGGTTAGAGCATGGCAAGATTAAAATGGATGCCTCAGCTAAAGATGTATGTAGCGCATACATGCGAGAAACTATGCCTATGGTTACTATCGAGTCGAAACAGGCGTTAGCCATGACTCCAAGCTCTCCAAAACTGAGAATAAAAGATTTCAATATTAACAGTGATGTAATTGAGACTGGTGGAGATCTCATAATATCTTTTGCTATAGAGTTGATTCAACCGATTCCCCAGTCAGGTATCGGTATTGGTGTGATAGTCAGAGATTCTTCTGATAAGATAGTGTCAATCTTTAGCACGGTAAGAGATTCTGTTAGTATTAAGAATGTTCCTAAGTCGGTTGTTATAGATATAAAAAACATTCCGCTTTTATTTGGAAATTATAGTTTATCTGTTTCAATAACTGATGAGTTGAATACATTTCATTATGATAGAATTGACTATTTAGCTCATTTTAATGTTGTTGTACCAAAAAATGAGAAAGGCTTAGATAAATATGAAGGCTTAGTGGCCATAGTAGATCATTCATGGAAGCTTAGCTAAGTTTTATATTGGTGCTTTTATTTGGTCATATTATAAGCGTGGCGAAAGAGTGATATCTTATGTTTAAGATTGCTATATTATGCCAATCCTTGCGAAATTATGCGGGGGCTGAGAGAGTTGTTTATGAACTCACACAGGCATTTATTAGAGAAAATCATCAGGTACATATAGGATGCATCGATATAGGTGACTTTTATCATCAGCAGCTGGCTGGTGTAAGAATAAATGACTTGGTTGATGGTATGGATCATGAATATGATCTTGTTATTTGTTTTCATACCCACACGCTCCCGTTTTTTTTCCCAAAAGGTGTAAGTTGTAGGAAGTTATGCTACTTCTCACTAAGCCCTTATGAGCCTATAGAGGCTCCACTTTGCTCAGGTCAGCTATTTGATAGCTATCTATGCAACTCAGATGAAACAAAAGAAGAGCTGATTCGGTGTGGTATTGCGGCAGATGATATTTATGTATTTCATAACTCTTGTTCTTTTCAAAATGATGCATTTGAGTTGAAGCAAACTCTGAATAAAGTGGCAGTTGTTTCTAATCATCCTCCACAGGAATTATTAGAGTTACCATCATTAGACCATAACTTACATTTCGACTATTATGGCTCAGCAGCCAAGGTTGAAATGCTGAATGATTCTATACTTTCAAAGTATGATGCGGTCATTACTATAGGCTATACAGTTGTTTTTGCTGTTTCAGCGAAAGTGCCTGTATATATATATGACCACTTTGGTGGGGATGGATATCTTGATGCTGATAATTATGAATTAAATTCTTACTACAATTTTTCAGGTCGTCCAGCCTGTAGTAAAAAAGATGCTAGCACTATTATTAAAGAATTAATAGATGGTTTTCCTTCAGCTCTCGATACCTTTCAGCAAGTATATGGACGTATGGCTGCCGAGCGAGATATAGCATCAAATATTGATAAATATTTTAATTTGAATGGTTTTGAGTTTAAAAAAATAATTTGCGATGCTCTACAAGTTAAACATGCACTTGCCTATAGCAAACTATTACTTAGTAATAGATTTTTGCAAAAAATTGTAGATGGTTCTGATAATAAAGCTATTAGCCAAAACATATTAACTCTTAGTGATAGTGTTATGCATCAGGCTCGCCTAATTGAAAAATTAAATAATGATTGCTTAATTTGTAATGATACAGTTAACATATTAGTTGCGCAATGCAAAGAATATGAATATATGCTGGCTGAGCATAGAGGGCTTTTAGCAGAAAATAGAGATATATTGAGCGCTATAACTGACGATGTAAAATCAATGATCAATAACAGCTTTGTGGCTTTGTTAAGGCGAAAACTTAAAACTTTTATTCGTCATTTTTAATAAAAACAGAACAACTGAAGAACATTAATATGAAATATAATTTTTCTATTCTTAAATTTGCATTGAAGCGGTTTATTCTTTTAACTAGAGATAGAGGTTTAAAATATTCATTGTCATTGGCTCTCTCTAAAAGAAAGCAGTTGATATCCATGCTGTCAATTGGTGGCAAGAATATTAATAAAAAAAGTATCAACATGGTGTCTGCGACTGAAAGTAATAATAGTATAGAAAATTTAGTTTCAGTTATCATTCCTATATATGATCGGACATGGGAATTGCAAGCTGCAATAGATTCAATATTAAATCAAACATATAAAAATATAGAGCTAATTCTTGTCTGCGATGGTTCACCAGACGAGACGCTTCAAGTCGTCGAGCAATATAGAAATGATGAGCGTGTGAAAATTTTTAAATACCCACGTTCATCTGGAAATGCGGTTAGAGGGCGCAATAAGGGAATTTTAGAAGCACAGGGTGAATATATTGCTTTTTTAGATAGTGATGATATTGCATCTAATAATCGCTTAGAACTTTCAGTTTCTTTTTTAAGTAATAACTCTTCATATTCTGGGGTGTATGGCTCTTGGAGAGCTATTGTTGATGGATCTCGTCAAATTTCTGGTATAGAAGATGGGATGGTTGTGCATAGCCCAGATGGAACGCTTAAAGAACACCTTGAAAATTGTATTCCATGTCAGAGCACAGTTATGGTAAGACGGGATGCTCTTATGGCTGTTGGATGCATCAATAGAAATATGAAATATAGAGAGGACCATGAGTTATGGGCTAGGCTGAATTATTATAACTATAAATTGAAGTCTCTCCCTGATGTTCTTGTTTCTCTTAGATTACATGCAGGTAATAATGAGCTGAATTTCCACTCTCAAAATGGAGATGATGTTTGGTATCGAGAGCTATTAAAACAATACAATACCAAGGTATCTCGCCCACAAAAAATATGTTGGATTGTAGCTGGCCTCGGAATCTCTGGTGGGCTGGCAATTATTATCAAGCATGCCAATTATTTGCTTTCTCGTGGCCACGATGTTTCATTTATTTGTTTATCAGAAGAAAGCAATATCTCCTGGATGGAGAATAGTGTTCCTGTTTATCATATTGGCAACGGCGATGCCATTAAAAATATTGATTTGCTAATAGCTACAGCATGGAATACAGAACCATATTTAAGCCGCATCTTATCACGCCGTAAATTATATTTTGTACAGTCTGATGAACGCCGGTTTATTGATGAGAAAGGAGTTCAAGAGCTTATTTCATCTGGTTATGATAAAAAATATGAATATTTTACCGAGGCGTTTTGGATTCAGAATATGTTCCATTCCGAGTTCCAGCGTTCAGCATTTTATGTGCCAAATGGTCTTGATCAATTGCTTTTTAAGCCCGTTGAGCCATTTATTCCCAAAGGCACTAAAAAGCGTGTTTTAATCGAAGGACCTATTGATATTCCATTTAAGGCAGTGGAAGATGCATATCATGCAGTAAAAGATCTTGATTGTGAAATATGGATTGTAAGTAGTGCTGGTAAGCCTAAAAGTGGATGGCGATATGATCAATTTTTTGAAAAGGTGCCTATGAGCATGATGCCATCTATCTATAGTTCTTGTGATATTTTTATCAAAATGAGCAGGATTGAAGGCTTCTTTGGCCCTCCGCTTGAAGCTATGGGCTGTGGGTGTGTACCTGTTGTTGGAAAGGTTACAGGTTGGGATGAGTATATTATAGATAGACATAATGCTATTGCAGTTGAACTTGGCGATATTAATTCTGCACGAGATGCTGTTAATAGCTTGATTTATGATAGTGATCTCTATAATACTCTTCTAACTAACGGTGCTAAAACAGCATGCGAATGGCCTTGGAGCGAGTCATTTAAAAGACTTGAAGCGCTTATTGATAGAGCTTAAGCCTTTCATCATTGAATAGTGTAAATAGTGGTTATGTCTCGTGAATATATATTTATGCGGTATGGCCACTTTTTAATTGATGTTGTTTTTGTCTATAACGTGCAACCAAACCAAGATTTAATATATCGGGAAATATAATGGTGAATTCTGGAAGGTATTTTTTCTTTGCGACATTAATACTGGTGTCATTACTTATCTTTGGTTTTTCAATATTTGTACCAATGCATTCCGATGATTATTTCTATTTCAATCTTGGTTTAGGTCTTACTGAACACTTGAATCACTACATGAATTGGAGCGGTAGGATTCTTGCCGATTACATTAGTTCTATTATATTAACTTTATTTAGTACAAATATAGTTAATATATTAAATGGTATTGTGATAGTTGCCCTTATTTTCTTTGTAGTGCAAATTCCATACGCTGTATCTAGCAAAAAATTCTCTTTTGTTTTAGATCGACATTCAGCTTTTTCATTTTTATTAATTTTTTGTCTATATTGGGTCGCAAACCCACAGTTAGGACATACCAGTTTTTGGATTGTGGGGGCTGCTAATTACTTATGGGTTGCTCTTATTGCTGTAATATATTTTTATTTTTCAATTAAAACAATGTCTTATATTGAAAAACCCAATGCTCTAACTGTTGCGACAATATCATTTCTTGCTTTTTTGTCTGGTGTATCAAATGAAAGCCTGGCGGTTGCTGTCGTTTTAATATCATTTGTTATGTTTCTGGTAGTTAAGAAAAATAAAGTAACTTATTTTTCTTATGTTATCTGGGCTGTGATGGGTTTTTGTGTTTTAATATTGAGCCCAGGGCAATCAAAAAGAGCTAATATTGACGCCTTCTCAGATTGGTATTCCTTAACTTTTGTTGAACGAGTTTACGAGCATTTCTGTAATCGAGTACCAACTATTTTGGGTGGATTTTGGATTCTGCTTGTGTCGATTGTTATTGTTGGTTTAGTTTCATCGGCATCAATAAATAATAATGCAAATGAAAAGAAATATTGCCAAATAAAATTTTCCATGATTTTCTTTGTCGCTTCGTTAGTTTCTATTGGTGCATTAGTCGGGGCTCCTTATATTCCAATGCGGAGTACTAATGGTGCTTTTATCCTAATGTTGTGTGCGCTATCTTTTTTGCTAGCAATCACTCATGATCTGAGCGTTGAGAAAAAATCAGTTATATATATTATTATTTCAGTCATTACAGTATATTTTAGTGTCTCATATTACTTGATGCTTTCTGCTATAGTTAGTATTAACAGGCAAAATGATATTAGAGAGAAAATCATTGAAAGTAAGAGTAATGACATTACCATTCCCGGCTTTTATATGACAAAGCTCATGAGGGATAGTGATTCTATAGATTATTTACATCATAGTGCTGCATCAATGCAAAAGTTCTATAATAAAAAAAATATAGCCTCAGTAGAGGTGCATTTTGATTATTCTCAACTTAGAGATGAGTTAAATGCCTTAAATTCCTCTCAGATAAATAAAACTGATGAGATGATCATTGGTATTTGGCCTTATAAGGAAGGTTTTTCTAACAATAAAATAGTTGTAGGTTTTGATTGCGCACAGATCAAGGATTCTAAAGATAATGGTTTGGCGGTGTTTACACACGTTTATTACAACATTGTTGATGGTAAATATACTGGGTTTTTAAATGTTGACCCTCAGGGTGATATAAGTCATTTTGGTGGGGGTTGTTATAAGCTTTATACACATAAGAAGGATTTCAACATTTCAAAAATAGGTAAAGTTGAATATGGGTTATATTCGCCATTAACTGGTATTAGAGAAAAATCTGAATCAATTGTGCTGACGCGGTAACAGTTTACCGTGAATTCATGTTTGTGGCGAAAGTGGTCTACACTTTCGCCAATATACAGAGCCTCCAAGGGATGTCAATTTACACTATTACTATAAGCATAGTTATATTCAATGCTGATATACGCCTGTTACAAAAAACACTATGCAACATTTATTATGCATCACAAAATACATCGTTTAAAATAAATCTGATAATAAGAGATAATTCCAAATTCCGTTCGTATGATGTAGATTCTTTGTTAGAAGAATTTCGTGATAAGTTAAGTCTAATGTATATTCAAGATGGAAGTAACTTGGGTTATGGTGTTGGGCATAATAAATATTTTAGCCAAAGTGATTTTCATCTAATCCTGAATCCAGATCTGGATGTTGCGCCTGATGCTCTTCAAAGGGCTCTCGAGTTTATGGAAGAACATCCGGATTGTGGATTATTGACGCCTTTCGCTACATGGGAAGATGGTGAGGTACAGCGGCTTTGCAAACGCTATCCAACCGTATTTGATTTATTGCTGCGCGGTTTTGCGCCCGCGTTTGTGAAGAGGTTATTCCAGACGCGCTTGGCGAAATATGAGATGGCAGACCAGCTCAACGATCGTGACGTGCTGTGGGACCCACCCATTGTCAGTGGTTGTTTTATGCTGTTTCGCACAGATGTTCTGCAGCAGCTCGGAGGGTTTGACCCTCGCTTCTTCCTCTATTTTGAAGATTTTGACATCAGTTTGCGGGCTGGAAAGATCAGCCGGATTGCTTATGTCCCTCAGGTGAAGGTCGTTCATCACGGTGGGCATGCATCCCGCAAAGGCTGGCGCCATATCTGGATGTTTGGGCGCTCCATGGTGACTTTCTTCAATATTCACGGTTGGCGTTGGTGGTAATGGTAGATATCAAAAGTACAGTCTTGGTCACAGGTGCCAACGGATTTGTAGGCAAGGCGGTCTGTGAACACTTGCTGGCGCTGGGGGCGAATGTTAAAGGTGCGGTGCGAAGTCACTTGCGGGCTTCTTACCATGTTCAGGCTCCCTCTCTGACTGCGGATGCCAACTGGACAGCTCAATTGCAACAGGTGGATGTGGTTGTTCACTGTGCTGCCAGGGTACATGTGATGTCGGATACCGCGACAGATCCCCTGGCTGCGTTTCGAGCGGTGAATACAGAGGGCTCCCTCGCTCTTGCCCGGCAGGCTGCTGAGGCAGGAGTAAAGCGCTTCATCTTTATCAGTTCGATCAAAGTGAATGGCGAGCAGACCGAGCCAGGCAAGCCATTTGATGAGAATGTGCAAAGTCCGCCAGAAGATCCCTATGGACGCTCGAAGTATGAGGCGGAACAGGGGCTGATGGTACTCGCGAAAGAGTGTGGTATGGCTGTAACCATCATCCGTCCTCCTCTTATTTACGGGGAAGGGGTGAAGGCTAACTTTGCCAGCATGATGACCTGGGTGCGCAAAGGGATCCCGCTCCCTTTTGCCCGTTTGACCAATGCGCGTAGCCTGTTGGCGTTACCTAATCTGTGTAACTTCATTGCCCATGCGATGGCGCACCCTGCTGCAGTGAATCAGGTCTTTTTAGTCGCAGATCCTGTCGCAGTGTCGACGTCGCAGTTATTGGCGGCGATTGCAGAAGCAGAGGGAGTTAACTGTCGGCTCTTTTATCTCCCACCAGGAGTAATAAGAGTGCTTGGACGCTGTTTGGGGATTGATGCCAAGCTACAACGGATTTATGGCTCTCTGGAAATGGATACCCGCAAGGCTCAGAGCCGATTACAATGGTCGGCACCCTATTCGCTCTCTCAGACCCTATCTCTGATGGCGTCAATCCATAGTGAGTCGTCTTGATGCTGGCATTTGTTTTGTTGTCGATATTTTGTCTTTTTCTTTCAATCACCATGACCGGCCTGCTCAGGCGCTACGCACAGACCCGCTTGCTTGACCAACCCAATCATCGCAGTTCGCATCAGGTGCCAACCCCGAGAGGCGGTGGCATGGCTATCGTGGCGACCTTTCTGCTGGCAGCCCCGTTGTTTGTCACCCTGATCCCACTTCCCTCCGGCATATCCCAGAGCAGCTTCGCATTGATATGGGCTGCGGCGTTGGGGATTGCCTTGGTTGGTTTTATCGATGACCACATCTCTCTCAAGCCCCGAACCCGCCTGATTGTGCAGAGCATGGCGGCAGCTTTGGTGGTCTCTGCGGTTAATGGTTTGCCAGCGCTTGCCTTCTTTGGTTGGCAGCTTGATCTGGCCTGGTTTGGTTACCTGCTGGCCTGGCTGGGGGTGATCTGGTTTATCAATCTCTACAACTTTATGGATGGCATTGATGGCTTGGCGGCTGGCGAGGCTGTTGTCGTCTGTCTGTTCATGGCGTTATTTCACTATCTGGTTGGGGGGGAGTGGTCGTCTGCCTGTTTGATCCTGCTACTGGGGATTTCGGCGGCGGGCTTCTTGTGCTGGAATTTTCCACCCGCCAGGATCTTTATGGGAGATGGTGGCAGCGGATTTCTTGGCTTGATGCTGGCTTCTCTGATGCTGCTGGATGCTGCTTCTGCACCTCAATTCCTGTGGGCATGGCTCGTCATGCTCGGAGTCTTTGTGGTTGATGCGACCTGGACGTTGCTGAATCGCTTTCGTTTGAAATGCCGTTTGAGCCAGGCTCATCGGACTCATGCATTTCAGTATGCGGCGAGGCGTTGGCAGAGCCATCGAAACGTGACCTTGGCTGTGCTTCTTATAAATAGCCTCTGGCTTGCGCCAATCGCTGTCATGATTGTATTGGGCCAGCTCGATGGTGTGAGCGGTCTGGTCATTGCCTACTTGCCGTTAGCTTTTCTTGCGTATCACCTGAATGCAGGAGTACCAGAATGAGAAATGAGCTTTTACCCGGTGGGAGCTGGCTACTGACTTGCCTAGGCTCCCTGTCACGAGCCAGCAAGCGTGCCGTATCTGTCACCGTTGATATGATCCTGATCACCATGACCTATTGGGGGGCGTACTGGATCCGGCTTGAACATAACTGGCCAATCGATAGCCCGCATCACTGGGCACTGCTTGGCGCAATTATCATTGTCAGCATCGGTCTGTTTGTACGGCTGGGGCTTTATCGCGCAGTGCTCCGATATGTCAGCTTTCGGGTGCTATGGACAATCGCGCTAGGGGCATTTCTTTCAACCTGCTTCTTTGTTCTCTCTGCGTTTTATTTCGATATCTTTCTGCCGAGAACGGTCTCGGTTATCTATCTCTCCTTTTTGGTGTTACTGGTTGGCGGTGTGCGGCTGTTTTTCCGGGCGCTCCTTAATACCACCCGTTTAGCTCGCACCCAGGTGTTGATTTACGGCGCGGGCTCTTCGGGCCGACAGCTGCAAATGGCCTTGTTGCAAGGCAATGAGTTTTATCCCGTTGCCTTTGTTGATGATGATCCTGCCAAGCAGGGGTGTGTAATCCAGGGGTGTACTGTCTATAACAGCGCCCAGCTGCCAACCTTGATTGACCACCATGGGGTGCAGAAGATCTTGCTGGCTATGCCGAGCAGCACCAGGGCTCGCCGTCAGGAGGTGATTAATGCACTTGAGCACCTATCTTGCGAAGTGCTCTCTATCCCGGGGATGGCCGATCTGGTCAATGGCTCTGCCCGCATAGATCAGCTCAATGAGGTCTCCATCGACGATCTATTGGGCAGAGATCCGGTAGAGCCGGTGACCACCTTGATGGAAGCCAATATCACAGGCAAAGCGGTCATGGTGACAGGTGCCGGTGGCTCTATTGGTTCTGAGCTCTGTCGCCAGATCTTGCGGTGCCGGCCATCCACTCTGGTACTGTTCGAACTATCCGAATACGCCCTCTATGTCCTGCACAAGAACCTGCGGGAGCAGTGTCAGCGTGAAGAAATCGAAACGGATCTGGTGCCGTTACTGGGGTCAGTGCAGCGCCAGCATCGTCTCAAGACGGTGATGCAGAGCTTCAGGATCCAGACTGTTTACCATACGGCTGCTTACAAACATGTCCCGCTGGTTGAGTTCAACATCATTGAAGGGGTACGTAACAACGTATTCGGCACTCTTTATGCGGCACAGGCGGCCATTGAGGCAGGGGTTGAAACATTCGTGCTGATCTCTACCGATAAAGCCGTGCGGCCAACCAACACCATGGGGGCCAGCAAGCGTCTGGCCGAGTTGATCTTGCAAGCCTTGACCCGCGAGAAGCACAGCACCCGTTTTTGTATGGTGCGTTTTGGCAATGTTCTCGGATCTTCCGGTTCAGTGGTGCCGTTATTCAGGCAGCAGATCGATAAGGGGGGGCCCATCACCCTGACTCACCCCGATATCATCCGTTACTTTATGACGATACCTGAGGCAGCCCAGCTGGTGATCCAGGCTGGCGCCATGGGGGAGGGGGGCGACGTCTTTGTGCTCGATATGGGTCAACCGGTACGGATCATGGAACTGGCCAAACGCATGATACGCCTGAGCGGTCTGACACTGCGTGATGAGCAGCGGCCAGATGGGGATATTGCCATTGAGGTGACGGGGTTGCGGCCGGGTGAAAAGCTCTATGAAGAGTTACTGATTGGTGATGATGCCAGAGGAACCGAGCATCCCCGGATCATGGTGGCACAAGAGAGCTGGCTGCCCTGGTCGCGACTGCGCCCCTTGCTGGTCTCGCTGGATGATGCTTGTCACCGTTTTGATCAACAGCAAGTGCGTGACATCCTGATGCATGCCCCGGCAGCCTTCGAACCGACGGATGGTATTTGTGATCTGGTGTGGCTGGCCAAACAGCAGCTACCACCAAGTGATAATGTTGTTAAATTGCCCTCACATAACATAGATTTTTTGCTTGCTAATCACTGAGTTTTTATATGGGCGCCCAGTATTGGGCGCTTTTTTTTTTGCTTTCCCACCTATTTGTTTGTTTTTTAATCGATCGAGCCAGTTGTGGACTAGATTGGCTACTCATTTCGATGAACCATAGGTACAATTCCCCCCCGCTATTTCGGAATTATCCTACATTTTGGCGTGAAATATTGGTGCACAGTGTAGGGGTTATGGCGAATAGCTGGCGTGGCGACTGGTTTTGTCGCCCCCCTTGCCAGAGGTTGATGATTGTAAATCACAACGCCATTTACTAACTCTTTTAACAATATAAAAACACTGCATGCACACTGGGAGCTGTAACTCAGGGGCGGTAGCCATTCAATTTTTCAATAATCTGGTTGTTTATTGAGCGAGTATTGGCTGTTTTGCTATCGATTGGATGGCAGGCAGTTATCAAGCAAATAAAAAGCAGGTCGCCATCAGAAGCGAACCTGAAATTTCTAGGGATAAAACAATAATGGAAACGTCTGGTCTGGTTGCATTCGTTGGAACCGCGCTGGCTATCGCCTGTTTGCGTCCACTGTCTGCCAAGCTACAACTCGTTGACTTACCGAATCAACGTAAACAACATGTCGGTGCGATCCCCCTGATTGGTGGGATTGCGGTTTGTCTGGGGGTATACCTCAGCGTCTTCTTCACCCTTCCACTACAGAGCGCGATCATCACCATGCTGGCCTGTGCCGGTTGTATGATGGTGATTGGTGCAATCGATGATGCCAAGGATATCTCCCCCTGGATCAGACTGACTCTGCAAGCATTGCTGATCCTTATCCTCTGCCTGTCGACTGATATCAGCCTCCACCAGTTTGGTGATGTGCTGGGCATCGGGAACATCACAATTCCATTTATTGACTTGCTGATTGCCATCGTTGCGGTCTGTGCGGCGATCAATGCCTATAACATGATGGATGGCATTGATGGTCTGGCTGGCAGCATGGCGGGTATTTCACTCGTGGGGCTATCTATTCTGTTTGCCAGCACCATGTCTGATATGGCTCATATCTGTTTGGTGATCACCATTGCCCTGGTGCCTTATCTGATCGTCAATCTCAATATTCCTCCTTTCAAACGCAAGATCTTCCTGGGTGATGCCGGCTCCATGTTCCTCGGCTTTATCATCGGCTACCTGGTGCTGTTTGGTTCACAACATAATGAGCTGGAACCTGCATTTCGCCCTGTGACCGCACTCTGGTTGATCGGCCTGCCGCTGATGGATATGGTGGGCATCATGATCCGCCGTATTCGCAAAGGCCAATCCCCTCTGCGCCCGGATCGCAATCATCTGCATCATATTCTTCTCCACGCCGGTTTTACCCCTCGCGAATCCCTATTGCTGATTGTCGTTGCCAACCTAGGGGTTGTGTTCTTCGGTATTCTGGCCGAACAAGCCAAATTGCCAGAGTGGCTGATGATGGGGCTCTATTTGTTGTTGTTTGTGGCTTATTCCCTTTGCTTGGCGTATGCATGGAAGTTGGGGCGTAGTATTAAGCGTATTAAAAATCAAAAAACTGATTCTGAATCTGGAAAAGTATAAGTATGAGTAATGAAAGTTTATAAGTGTAATTAATAAAGTTTTATGCCGTTCAGGTTTAGTTATTGTATTACTTAATACCTTGGCATATGCTACCTTATAGAAGAGTAACTGAAAAAGGTTAGATATTGAATTTTCTTAAAACATCGATGCTGAGCGTATTGGCCACAGTTGTGAAAATGCTGTCTGGTCTGGTAATTAATAAAGCAATGTCAATTTATGTCGGCCCGTCTGGCTTGGCAGTAATCGGGCAGTTTCAAAATTTTTTGTCTATTATACTTACATTAGGGCAGGGTGGTATTAACTCCGGTGTTGTAAGATATACATCACAATACAAAAATTCACTAATTGACTTACCTAAGTACTGGAGTTGTTCACTTAAGATAACGAGTGCCATAAGTATAGTTATTAGTTTTTTCCTGGTTTTATTTTCCTCTGAATTATCAAGACATGTATTTTTTTCTGAGGAATATAGGTATTTGTTTTACGTGTTATCAGCCACCTTGCTTTTATATACAGTAAATCAATTACTCCTATCAATAATAAATGGTCTGCAAGAAATTAAACTGCTGACAGCTATTAACATAACGCAAAGTATAATATCTCTTTTTATTACTACAGCACTCATTATAACACTTGGTCTTAAGGGCGCTTTATTGGCTCTGATTGTAAACCAGTCCCTTGTTTTTTGTGTGGTAATATTAAAGTTAAGAAAACACAAAATAATAACAATGGATAAGTTTTTATTTCCTCTAGACTTCAAGGTTATTAAGACTCTGTCCTCTTATTCTATAATGAGTATAGCTACATTGGTGTTGGTACCTGCGGTCAATATAGCGATACGAGGAGACATAACAGATACTCTATCATTGAAGTATGCTGGTATATGGCAAGGGATGACCTATTTATCACAGATGTATTTAATGGTTGTAACTTCAGTGGTGTCCATATATTTATTGCCAAAGTACTCAGAGTTGAATTGTGGAATAAAAATAAAAAATGAAGTGAAAAGAATGTTTTCTATATGCGTTCCATTATTATTGATAATGTTTTTATGCATATATATACTAAGAGGTTTTATTATTTCGTTGGTTTTCAGTAATGATTTTTTGCCGATGATGGATATAATTAAATGGTATTTGTATGGCGATATTCTAAAATCACTGTCATTTTTGTTTTCATATATTATGATAGCGAAGTCTTTAACAAAGACTTATTTATTAAGTGAGATTGCACTATACGCAACCCTGTATTATTTAACTAAGTTATCTTTAAGTGAGTTTGGGTTTGCTGGAGTAGGTTATGCATATACACTCACATATTTAATGTATTTTTTAATGTCATTCTTTATATTTTATCGATATCTTGTCTTAAATAGAGAGTGATTATAAATGAAAAAGGGTGGTTATAAATGAATTATATTGATTTCATTCGATGCATCCCTAAGACGATATTTTTCAATTTTATATATTTTTCTCCTAGAGTTGCATTGAGATTGCCAGTGTTAATCTCACACAATGTAGTATTATTGTGTATGAGAGGAAATGTTCATTTGAGTGATATTAAATTTGGCTGTATTCGTATTGGCTTCGGTGATGTAGGAATTGTCGATAATAAATACCAACGCTCTATATGGGAATTAAAAGGTGATATTCACTTCAAAGGGAAAGCTTACTTAGGGGCCGGTAGTAAAATTAGTGTGCAGGAAAATGGGTTACTAGAGATTGGAAACAACCTTTGCCTTAGTGCAAATAGTTCAATTGTTTCAAAATATAAAATATCATTAGGAGATGGAGTTCTGATTTCATGGGGAGTACAAATAATGGATTGTGATTTTCATAAAATAAAGTCATACCATACCAATGAAGTCATTAATCCAGATAAGGAAATCAAGATTGGAAATAAAGTGTGGATATGTAATAACGTTAGTATATCAAAAGGTGTGGAAATAAATGATGCTAATATTATTGCCGCAAACTCAAAGATAACGAAGAGTTTCAGCAAAAAAAACTGTATATTTACTTCACATCAAGGGGCAAACAAGACCCTAAAAGAATTCGTTTACTGGGAGAATTAGTCGATGAATGATGTAAAGTTTACTATTATCACTGTTGTATTCAATAATGTTAAAACCATTGAGGATACGATACAAAGTATTATTCAGCAAAGTTATACTAATTTTGAATATATTGTTGTTGATGGCGGCTCCAATGATGGAACTCTTGCCATATTAGAAAAGTATAGAGGGGAAATTAGTGTTTTGATTAGTGAGCCTGATGAAGGCATTTATGATGCTATGAACAAAGGTATTAGATGCGCAACTGGCGAACTGATTGGAATAGTAAACAGTGATGACTGGTTAGAAAATGATGCACTTATGAATGTGTGTAAATCATACCAAGAAAACGTAGATGTCTATTATGGTTTTATAAGAACTATAAAATCAGAATCAGAGTTCTCTGTATCTAGATTTTCTCATAATTTTATTAATGAAAAAATGATCCACCACCCAGCGACATTTATATCGAGAAAGACTTATGCTCGATTTGGTTTGTATGATCTATCATATAAGATGTCCGCTGATTATGATTTCATATTACGCTTATACAACGGTGGTGCAATATTTAAACCAGTAAATCATATTATTTCTAATTTCAGAGAAGGTGGCGTATCATCAACTGTTAATGCTATGATTGATACAATTAGAGTTAAAGAAAAAAATGGAATACTTGTGAGAAAGATGGTTAAGTTTAAAGTTTGGCTCCTTAAAATTAAAGAGGCAATGCTGTGTTTCTAAAAAGAGAGAGTATAAACAAAACGTTTCTATTTCTTCTTTTTATATCGCCAGCACTGTATGTAGGTGTTCTACCGTTCATTCAGATTATATTCCTCTTTGTGTCTACTTTAAATTTACTTTTTATTTTTTTTAAAAGTTCAATCGACAAGCGAATAATAAAATGGGTTTATTTTTTGACACTATTTATGTTTGTTTCTGTATTGACGAATATTAATAATTACACTTTAGAAAGCCTTAAAAATATAATTATGTTAATCATGTATGCATTTTTCATCATGCTCATGGTTACCTCCTTCAAAACAATAGATGATGCAATAGAACCATATATGATTGCTTGTTTAGTATTGGCAATTATAGCTATATTTCAGCAACTCGGTTATGCTTTTAATATTCCGGTTTTATATGATTATACAAATTTGGGGTTTCATGTTAACAACTTTACTTATTCAGAAGGATTTTTAAGGGTTAATTCTCTGTTAGCTGAGCCGAGTCATCTGGGGGGGGTGTTGATCCCCTATATATCAATATTTTATGTTAGACTTTTTATTATAAATTACAAATTAAATGTTTCTAATAAAATCGCTTGTGTAATTGTTTTACTCGCATTTATTATGACGGCTTCGCTCGTCGCATTTTTTGGTTTAGTTGTTAGTATTTTATCGTTATCATTGTTGTTAGGTGGACGGGGCGGGAGGAAATTAATTGCGATATTTTTTTCTGTAGTTACCGTGGGATTGGTAGTCAACAGCTCATCTCTAATTGGTGAAAAAATTGATGGTATGACAAAGCTGAACGATGATGAGTATATGAGTAGCTCATCAGGATTATCAGCATATGCCGTATATAGTAATTATCTAGTTGCAAAACGCTCTTTCCAAGAAAGCCCTATATTTGGCGTGGGTATTTTTAATCATGAAAAAGCATATTTTCGATATATTGGGAAAGAGGTGGCTATGCTCAATGAGAAATTAAATTATAAAGATGCCGCATCCTTATATATAAGGATTTGTTCTGAGTTTGGTTTGTATTCGATATTGTTAATCGTTTGTTTTTTAATAAAGTTTTTTCCGAATAGTAAATTCGCTATAAATGATGGCTTTTATATGTATTCTATTTTTTTTATAAGCATTTTTGTTCTAATGTTTAGAAACGGAAATTATTTATATATACCATTTATTTATTTTGTCGTGATGTTATTAAATTACTCTAAGATAAACTCTTATGCAAGATAAAATGAAGTTCATAATGATATTTACATCATGGTACCCTAACGATAATGAACCTAATAAATGCGTTTTCACAAAAAATATTTTGACGGCACAAGTAAAGTTAAAAAAAGAGCGTTTTGTGTTAGTCGTGCCAAGACCTTACATTCCTAACTTTAAGTTTATTCCTCAAAAAATTCGCCGATACTCTAATTTAAAATCATATGAACATTTAGATGGTATAGATATATACAGGCCAACGTATCTAAGGCTTCCATTTTTTAAAAAACTTAATCATATTTTATTGAGTTTTGCTATGATACGTTTTGTACGTAATGTTTTTAAAAATGAAGTGGATATAATACATTCACATGGAATGTATCCTGATGCATTTATTTCAATGAAATTATCGAAAAGATTAAATATTCCACTTGTTTGTCATGTTCATGATAGTTATCTAAATAAAGTTTTTGATGAAAATAAAAATGAAATGTCTCTTGTTTTGCAAAATGCGAGCTCTTTTATCGCTGTCAGCGAGTATCAAAAGCGAACTCTGATATCGCTAGGGGCAAATGAAGAAAAAATTGATGTTATCTATAATGGTGTTTTTCATACGGATATAATTAATCAATGTGATTCTCTCAATAGGTTTATTTTTATTGGAAATCTGATCCCAGTAAAAGGTGTGCAGATATTGATTGATGCGGTAAAAATCCTGAAAGATAAAAATGTTATTGTCAGAGTTGATATAGTTGGAGATGGCCACTGTAGAAGTCATTTTATAAATAAAGTTAAAGAGTTGGGCTTAGAAAATCAAATCGATTTCCGTGGTGTTGTGCCTAATGAAGATATACAGAAATTAATTTGTCATTATAATGGTTTAATACTTCCATCGTTATACGAAACCTTTGGTATTGTTTTGATCGAAGCGCTATCGGTTGGTACGCCAGTAATCGCAAGCGACACATGTGCCATTCCTGAAATAGTAAAAAATTATGGCCTTTTATTTAAACCTGGTGATCCTATCGATTTAGCTGAAAAAATTGAGTGTTTTATGTCCCATAAATGGGAGCCTAATAAAATTAAGAGTTATGGGATGAATTATTCTCTCTGGAATCTAGCTGAGGGGATTTCTGGGGTTTACAATAAAATATGAAAATACATATAATTCAACCATCGGTACCAAAATACAGAGTTGCTTTTTTCCAAAAAATATCTAGATTTTATGATGTTAATATTATTGCAGCAAAAAAAGATTTTTTAGGTGTTACCTCAAATTTAGAAATTAAAAATGTAAGTTATTTGTCTGAGTTCTTTTCATATTGGGATAAATTTTTCTGGTTGAAAGGTTTACCTTTGATAAAAGGATACAGTAAAGATGACGTTGTTATCATAAATGGAAATCCAAGAATTTTAAACTTCATGTTGCTCTTTATTTTTCTGAAACTACGATCAGTTAAAACTGTTTGGTGGGGACATGGTTGGTCTGCTGGTTCTAGAGGCATATTATCTAGAATAAGAATAAAGATGATGAGATTAGCTGATGCTGTTCTTTTGTATACAGACTATGAAAAAGAACGTATCGGTATAAATAATTGCTATGCGTTAAACAATGGTCTTGACTCTTCTGAGATTGATCATGTAATTAAGGCGGCTAATACAGAGAGATCTTATGAGCCCCCCATTAAATCACTAGTGTTTATCGGACGTTTAACCGAGAAAGCGAATTTTTCATTCTTACTAGAAGCACTGGCTAAAACAAAATGTAATTGTAGCTTAAATGTCATTGGTGGTGGCGATAAGGATATAGAATTTAAAGCGCTTGCTGATGAGTTAGGGGTTTCCCATAGAGTTAATTGGTTTGGTTCTGTGTTCGATGAAGCAGAAATAGCTAAAATAATGTTAAATTCACATGCATTTATTTATACTGGCGCGGTTGGCTTAAGTTTAATTCATGCGTTTAACTATGGTTTACCCGCAATTGTTCATGACTCCCGAGAGGGACATATGCCTGAGTTCGCTGCGTTCATAGACAAATATAATGGATTCAGTTTTATTAGCGGAGACATAGATGATGCAGCGAATAAGATAGACTTTTTGTTCTCTTTATCGAATGATGAACAGTTAAAATTATCCAACAATGCTAAAGAAACGGTTAATATATCATACAATATAGATGATATGGTGCAGCGATTTAATCGCTTAATATCTAAGTTGGTATGTAATGAAAATACTTCAAATTAATTCTGTTTGTGGCATAGGTAGCACGGGGCGTATTGCTACTGATATTCATGCATCGTTAAAGGCTAAAGGTATTGAAAGTTATATCATCTATGGTCGCGGTGAGCCTCGAAGTTGCGACAATGCGATAAAAATAAGTAACATAATAGATTTCTATAGCCATGCGTTGCAAACGCGCTTGTTGGATAATCATGGATTTTGCTCCACTAAAGCAACCCTTGATGCAATAGCTTATATAAAAAAGCTAAAGCCAGATGTTGTGCAACTTCATAATATTCATGGATATTATCTGAACGTTGAGTTACTATTTTCTTATCTAAAACTCCACCCAAAACTAAAAATAGTTTGGACATTGCACGACTGTTGGCCATTTACTGGACATTGTGCATATTTTGATTTTGTTAGGTGTGAAAAGTGGATTAATGGATGTTTTAGTTGTCCACAAAAAAAAACGTATCCCGCTAGCTATTTTATTGACAATTCAAAATTTAATTATGAACATAAAAAAGCTACATTTACTGGGGTTGAAAATTTGACTATCGTCACCCCATCGCGCTGGCTCGCTGGCTTAGTTAAACAATCTTATCTACGTGATTATCCCGTGCAGGTAGTGAATAACGGTATTGATTTAACGATATTTCGTCCTCGTGAGAGTGATTTTCGAAAAAAATACAACTTGGTAGATAAATTTATAATCATGGGGGCCGCCTCCAGTTGGTCGCCACGCAAAGGGTTTGAAGACTTTGTCGTCTTGGCAAGTCAGTTACCAGATAACTACCATGTGGTGATGGTTGGGGTGCCCCAGGAAAAAATAAAGAATTTACCTAGCAACATTATCGGTATACATCGTACTGATAACCCAGTCGAACTAGCAGAAATCTATTCGGCAGCAGATGTTTTTTTTAATCCTACTTATGAGGATAACTATCCAACAGTTAACTTGGAAGCTATAGCCTGTGGTACACCGGTTATTACCTACAATACGGGTGGTAGCCCCGAATCAGTCTGTAGTGAACATGGTTTTGTGATTGAGAAGGGGGACTTAACATCTGTAATTGAAATCATAGAGAAATTGAAAGTAGAACCTTTAAATATAAATAATGTGCCCGTGTTGTTTGATAAAAAAACGTTTGTTGATTCTATGTTGGAACTTTATCGTTAATTTTGAAATTGGTTAGAGGTAAATTATGAAAGTAGCACTAATTACAGGTGTCACTGGCCAAGATGGTTCTTATCTGGCAGAGCTATTAGTAGAAAAAGGGTATGAAGTTCATGGCTTGATTCGTCGTGCTTCTTCTTATAATACATCACGTATCGATCAGCTGTGTAATTCCCAAGGTAATATCACACTTCATTATGGCGATCTTTCAGATAGTTCAAATCTGATCCGCTTGGTCAAAGAGATCCAGCCGGATGAGATTTATAATCTGGCCGCCATGTCTCATGTTGCAGTCTCCTTTGAATCGCCAGAATATACTGCCGATGTTGATGCACTGGGAACCTTGCGTTTGTTGGAGGCGATCCGCATAAACGGGTTGGAGAAGAAGACCCGTTTCTATCAGGCGTCCACCTCTGAGCTGTATGGCTTGGTACAAGAGATCCCGCAACGGGAAACCACCCCATTCTATCCCCGTTCCCCCTATGCGGTGGCCAAAATGTATGCCTACTGGATCACGGTTAACTACCGCGAGTCTTATGGCATGTATGCCTGTAACGGCATTTTGTTTAACCATGAGTCACCGCGCCGTGGTGAAACCTTTGTCACCCGTAAAATCACTCGTGCGATTGCCAATATTGCTCAGGGGATTGAGCAGTGCCTTTACCTTGGCAATATGGACTCCCTGCGCGACTGGGGGCATGCCAAGGACTATGTACGGATGCAGTGGATGATGTTGCAACAAGAGTCAGCCGAAGATTTTGTGATCGCGACAGGTAAGCAGATCTCCGTACGTGAATTTGTGCGCATGTCTGCAAAAGAAGCGGGGATTGAACTCGAGTTTAGTGGTGACGGCGTAAATGAGATCGCAACAGTAACCGCCGTCAATGGCGATAACGCTCCTGCCGTCAAGGTTGGTGATGTCATCGTTCGCGTTGACCCGCGTTATTTCCGCCCGGCAGAAGTTGAAACCCTGCTGGGTGATCCGGCTAAGGCCAAGGCCAAGCTGGGTTGGGTGCCGGAGATTACAGTCGAAGAGATGTGTGCAGAAATGGTTGCTAATGATCTGCAGCAAGCAAAACAGCATGCCTTGCTAAAAGCGAATGGGTTTGATGTAGCCATTTCACTGGAGAACTGATGGATGATCGACAAGAACACGACTAAAAAACGGGTGTTTGTTGCAGGTCATCGGGGGATGGTCGGCTCGGCCATCTGCCGCCAGTTGGCTCTTCGTGATGATGTTGAGTTGATCGTTCGTTCCCGCAATGAGTTGGATCTTACTCGCCAGGAAGCGGTCGAATATTTCTTTGCCAACGAATCGATCGATGAGGTCTATCTTGCGGCTGCCAAGGTGGGGGGGATTCACGCCAACAATAGTTATCCTGCTGAGTTCATTTATGAAAACTTGGTGATGCAGTGCAATATTATTCATGGCGCACATCAGGCTGGGGTCCAGAAGTTATTATTTTTGGGGTCCTCCTGTATTTATCCCAAGCTGGCCGAGCAACCCATGACAGAAGCTGCACTGCTGACTGGGACGCTTGAGAATACAAACGAACCCTATGCCATCGCCAAGATTGCAGGTATCAAGTTGTGTGAATCGTATAACCGCCAATATGGTCGTGATTATCGCAGCGTGATGCCCACCAACTTGTATGGCGAAAATGACAATTTCCATCCGGAAAACTCCCATGTGATCCCTGCTTTATTACGTCGGTTCCATGAGGCCAAATTGCAGGGCGCTCATGAAGTGGTCGTGTGGGGAAGCGGGACTCCAATGCGTGAGTTTCTGCATGTTGATGATATGGCGGCAGCCAGTATCCATGTAATGGAGCTGGCGAGCGAAATATATCAGGCCAATACCCAGCCGATGCTCTCCCATATTAACGTGGGGACGGGAGTGGATTGCACTATTCGCGAATTGGCTGAGACTATGGCCAAGGTTGTCGGCTTCTCCGGTAACGTCATATTTGATGCCAGCAAGCCTGATGGTACTCCGCGCAAGTTAATGGATGTCAGTCGATTGGCTAAGTTGGGCTGGCGTTATACCCACTCATTAGAAGCAGGGTTGACCCTTACTTATCAATGGTTCCTGGAGCACCAAGATGACTTCCGCAAATAAAGGTCATTGGTTAGACAGCGAGCAATTCCAACAGATAGTGGCGGCAACGCCACTTATCTCGCTGGATTTGATTGTGCGCAATGGCCAGGGGCAGGTATTACTGGGCCGCCGGTTAAACCGCCCGGCACAAGGCTTCTGGTTTGTGCCCGGTGGCCGGGTTCGTAAAGACGAGCGCCTGGATGCGGCGTTTTTGCGCCTGACCCAAGAAGAGTTGGGGCTGGCCGCAAGTCGAGGCAGCGCCACGTTTTTGGGTGCCTATGAGCACTTTTATCCTGATAACTTTTCGGGCGAAGAGTTCTCAACTCACTACGTGGTGCTGGGGTATGAATTGGCGTGGCAAGGGCAGCAAGATGCGCTGCCTATCAAGCAGCATGACCAATACCGTTGGTTTGAGGTGGCTGACTTGCTGCAAGAGCCAAGCGTGCATCAACACACCCGAGATTATTTTTTAGATAGGACGTAATGCCATGATATTGCCAGTTGTAATGGCTGGGGGCTCTGGCACTCGCCTGTGGCCTTTGTCGCGCACTCTGTTTCCCAAGCAGTTTTTATCCCTGACCAGTGAGGCGACCCTGCTGCAAGAGACCTTGCAGCGTTTAAGCCCGCTGGCGCATCAGCCGGCTTTCATTATCTGCAATCAAGAGCACCGCTTCATCGTGGCTGAGCAGCTTCGGAAGGGGCATTTGCAGCACAGTGGCATCGCCCTTGAGCCATTTGGTCGTAACACGGCACCGGCAGTGGCTATTGCCGCCCTGCATGCCAGCGCACAAGGTGACGACCCCTTATTGCTGGTGCTGGCCGCAGACCATGTGATCGCCAAACCCGCGGCATTCTGCCAAGCGGTGCAAGCTGCTATTCCATTGGCCGAACAGGGCAAGTTGGTCACCTTTGGCATAGTGCCCACCGCGCCAGAAACCGGTTATGGCTATATCCAGCAGGGACGTGACGTGGGCCACGGCGCCAGCACGGTCGCAGCATTTGTCGAAAAACCTGATTTGACCACCGCTCAGCAATATCTGAGCGATGGCCGTTATCTGTGGAACAGCGGTATGTTCTTGTTTAAAGCCTCTGTATATCTGCAAGAGCTTAAACAGCATAACCCCGCCATGTTGGCGGCCTGTGAGCAAGCGCTCTCCTTAGCACAAGATGATCTGGATTTTATCCGGCTTGATCCGGATTCTTTTGCCGTTTGCCCGGATGATTCCATCGACTATGCGGTGATGGAAAAAACTGCCAATGCAGTGGTGATGCCACTGGATGCCAACTGGAGTGATGTCGGTTCTTGGTCTGCCCTGTGGGAAGTGAGTGACAAAGATGCGCAAGGCAATGTGCTGCATGGTGATGTATTAACCGAGCAGACTCACAACAGCTTTATCTATGCCCAGCACCGCTTAACCGCTACGGTCGGCATTGATGATGTGGTGGTCATTGAAACCAAAGATGCGGTGTTAGTGGCGCATAAAGACCGAGTGCAAGAGATCAAAGGCATAGTCAATCAGTTAAAAGCAGCTAATCGTCCCGAGCAATTGCAACACCGCGAAGTGTTTCGCCCTTGGGGTAGCCACGATGCGATTGCTGATGGGTTGCGTTATCACGTTAAACAGTTGATGGTGAAGCCCGGCCAAAAAACCGCGATGCAAATTCACCACCACCGCGCTGAACACTGGATTATTGTTTCTGGCACGGCACGGGTGACGCGAGGTGAAGAAAGCTTTTTGTTATCCGAAAACCAATCTACATATATTCCACTTGGAGTGGCACACGCCATTGAAAATCCAGGAAAAATCCCGCTTGAGATGATTGAGGTTCGTAGCGGTATTTATCTTGGGGAAGATGATATTGTGCGTATTCCATCTACCGGAGTGGGCTATTGATGAAGGTCAGTATTATTACTGCAACGTATAACAGTGCGGCCACCATCCATGATACTCTCGCGTCATTAGAGAGCCAGACATATCCAGATATTGAGTACATCATTGTCGATGGCGCCTCCAAAGATAATACCCTTGATGTCATTAACCTTAACTGCACCAGAGTAAGCAAAATCATCTCTGAGCCCGATCGTGGAATTTACGATGCACTCAATAAAGGTATTGCTGCTGCAACTGGCGATATAGTGGGTTTTTTGCATTCGGATGATCTGCTGGCTTATCCAGAAGCGATTGCCGATTTGGTTAATGTATTCAACATCGGTGAGTATGATGCTGTCTATGCCGATCTTGAATATGTTCAGCAAAACGATATCAGTAAAGTGGTACGTCTTTGGCAAAGCGGAAACTATAACAAGAAAAAATTAAAATATGGTTGGATGCCAGCTCACCCGACGTTTTATATGCGTCGCAGTTGCTATCAAAAATTTGATGATTTTGATTTAAGTTATAAAATCGCTGCTGATTATGACTCAATTTTACGATATCTCTGGCGTGCAAATGTCCGAGCTGGTTACTTGCCACAGGTGTTAATCAAGATGCGTATAGGTGGTATCAGCAATCGTTCGCTAAGCACTATCTTGCGCAAGATGCGTGAAGATATTCAAGCTATGCGCAACAATGGACTATTTTGGCCGGTGACGCTTGCATGGAAAAATATCTCTAAAATCCCGCAATTTTTGGTTAAAAATAATGATTAATACCCAATCTATTATTTCACAAAGTGGTATTGCCTTTGGTACCAGTGGTGCCCGTGGCTTGGTGGTCGATTTCACGCCCGAAGTGTGTGCGGCTTTTACTCATGCTTTTGTTGCCGTGTTACGCCAGGAATTCGCACCTAAGCAGCTAGCGTTGGCAATCGATAACCGCCCGAGCAGTTATGCTATGGCTCAGGCGTGCGCTGCAGCCTTGTTGCAAGCAGGGGTTGAGCCGCTTTATTACGGGGTGGTCCCAACCCCTGCATTAGCCTATCAGGCGATGCAAGATACTATGCCATGCATCATGGTGACAGGGAGCCATATTCCATTTGATCGTAACGGGCTGAAATTCTATCGACCAGATGGTGAGATCACCAAGGCTGATGAACTGGCGATTTTGGCGGCTGAGGTTGAGTTTGATACTTTACCCGTGTTGCCTGAGTTGATTGCCAGCCCGCGGGCAGCCGAAAGTTATTGTGCCCGTTACGCATCTTTGTTTGCTGCAGATATGTTATCAGGTAAACGGATCGGTATTTATGAGCACTCTAGCGCTGGTCGTGAACTCTATGCGCCGTTATTTTCTTCATTAGGCGCAGAAGTTATTCGCATCGAGCGTAGTGATCAATTTGTACCGATCGATACCGAAGCGGTAGGGGAAGAAGATAAATCCAAGGCACGGTTGTGGTCTGCCCAATACCAACTTGATGCAATTTTCTCGACTGATGGTGATGGCGACCGACCGTTGGTGGCGGATGAGCATGGTGAGTGGCTGCGTGGTGATATTTTGGGTCTGCTATGTGCCAATGCCCTGAATATTGAAGCGTTAGCCATTCCGGTCAGCAGTAACACTGTGATTGCTCGTTGTGGCCGTTTTGACTGCGTGCAGTTGACCAAAATCGGTTCACCTTATGTGATCGCTGAATTAGCGCAACTAGTTAAAAAATATCAACGCGTCGCAGGCTTTGAAGCCAATGGTGGTTTCCTGTTAGGTAGTGATATCGAATTTGCAGGTAAACCACTGGCGGCTTTGCCAACCCGTGATGCTGTGCTGCCGTTTTTGATGTTGTTAGCTGCTGCGGGTAAGGGGGCGATTTCACCCTTGGTGAATGCCTTACCTGCTCGTTATACCCATTCTGACCGAATTCAAAATTTTGCCACTGCTCGTAGTCAGGCGATATTGGCTGAGGGAATCGCTGATCCTCAGGCGTTATTAACCAAGCTTGGTTTAGCCGATTTTACGATTAGCTTGGTGGATACAACCGATGGATTGAGGTTAACGTTAAATAATGGCGTTATTATTCACCTTCGGCCATCAGGCAATGCCCCAGAGCTACGCTGTTATGCTGAAGCAGATAAATTTGAAATTGCAAACATGCTAGTTTCTTCTACATTAGCCAACCTGATTTACCTATAAATTGTTCATTCAGGTGTAAAAGGATTAACAATGAAAATTGCTATTGCCGGCACGGGATATGTCGGTTTATCAAATGCTGTTTTACTGGCACAACACCATGAAGTGGTCGCGGTTGATGTGATTGCCAGCAAGGTTGAGCTGATCAATCAGCACCGCTCCCCTATCGTCGATAAAGAGATTGAAAGCTATCTGGCCAGCCGTGATCTGAATCTGCGAGCCACCCTTAATAAAGAAGAGGCTTATCAAGGGGCAGACTTCGTTATCATCGCAACGCCTACCGATTATGATCCCGAAACCAACTACTTCAATACCAGCACGGTGGAGTCGGTAGTTAAGGATGTGATGGCCATTAATCCCGATGCGGTGATGGTGATCAAATCCACCATTCCGGTCGGCTTTACCGCTCGTCTGCGTGAAGAGTTGGGATGTGAGAATCTTATTTTCTCGCCGGAGTTTTTGCGTGAAGGGCGCGCCCTTTACGACAACCTGCACCCGTCTCGCATTGTAGTGGGTGAACGGTCCGAGCGGGCTCACGTGTTCGCCAATTTGCTATTGGAAGGGGCGATCAAGAAAGATGTGCCTGTGCTGTTTACCGACAGTACTGAGGCCGAGGCGATCAAGCTGTTTGCCAATACCTATCTGGCTATGCGGGTTGCCTTTTTTAATGAGCTCGATACCTATGCCCAGCTGCATGGTCTCGATAGTCGCCAGGTTATTGATGGTATCGGTCTCGATCCCCGTATTGGTAGCCACTACAATAATCCATCATTTGGCTATGGTGGTTACTGTTTGCCGAAAGATACCAAGCAGCTGCTGGCCAACTACAACCAGGTACCGAATAACCTGATCCGGGCGATTGTTGATTCCAATACCACGCGTAAGGATTTTGTTGCCGACTCGGTGATCCGCAAGAATCCAAAACGAGTGGGTGTCTATCGACTGGTGATGAAGGCGGGGTCTGATAACTTCCGTGCTTCTGCTATTCAAGGGGTCATGAAGCGGGTCAAGGCAAAAGGGATTGAAGTGGTTATTTATGAGCCCACCTTGAGCGAGCCCGAGTTTTTCCGCTCTAAAGTCATTACCGATCTGACACAATTCAAAGAAAGTTGTGATGTGATATTGGCCAACCGTATGGTTGAAGAGCTGAGCGATGTAACAGACAAGGTATATACCCGCGATCTGTTTGGTAGTGACTAATATGTCGACTGCGGTTCCCTCAAGCAGGGGGAATCGCATTATATTGTAAATAAGCCGTTAAATATTACGTCGGTACGATTCAATCACATATCTGGTGCAATCTGTTGGCAAATCAGGGCTGATTTTAATATCAGCACCAAAGATAGTGTGCTTGAAGATGGGGATATATCCATTGAATTGTCAGTGTTCTGCTCATTTTGAGCGGTTCCATTGTTGCTGTGATTTTATTCGTAAATATATCTCAGAATTCTCCGTGTTTTCCGCTATCATACGGCGATTTTTCCGTTCAGTTCTTGATGGCAAGCTTAATAAGGTGTGGTAGTGAAAAGGATTCAGCTCATTCCTCTGTTGTCGGCCGTGGCCCTGCTCAGTGCATGCACTGTGGTGCCCGGTACCAATCTTTCCACCAGTGGCAAAACCGAGGTGGCTACAGGTTCCGTTGATGTTGATCAGCTGGCAGATGTCTATCCGGTTACACCGGCGTTGATCAGCCAGCTGCGCAAGGCGCCGGTGGTGGGCAAGGCCAACCCCGAGCTCAATAGCGAGATCAGCCGTTACGAGTACCGAATTGGTGTGGGCGACATCCTCAATGTCACTGTATGGGATCACCCCGAGTTGACCATCCCGGCTGGTTCTTACCGCAGTGCCAGCGAAGCGGGCAACTGGGTCCACGCCGATGGCACCATCTTCTACCCCTATATCGGCAAGGTGGCCGTGGTGGGGAAAACTGTGGCAGAGATCCGTACCGATATCGCCAAGCGCCTGGCCCAGTTTATCGAGAGCCCGCAGGTGGATGTGAGCATTGCTGCTTTCCGCTCCCAGAAGGTTTATATCTCCGGTGAGGTGACCAAGCCGGGCGCCCAGCCTATCACCAATGTGCCGATGACCCTGCTCGATGCCTTCAATCTGGCTGGCGGGCTGACCCCGACCGCAGATTGGCACCATGTGGTGTTGACCCGCCAGGGCAAGGAGTTCCCGCTCTCCATGCAGGATCTGCTGCAGTATGGGGATCTCTCTCACAATCAGCTGATGCGTGACGGCGACATGCTCTATGTGCCGCGCAACGATGCCCAGAAAGTTTTTGTGATGGGTGAGGTCAACAAGGCATCGACCCTGACCATTGGTCGTGAGGGGATGAGCCTGACCGAAGCACTGAGCAGTGCCGAGGGCCTTAACCAGAATGCCGCCAATGCGACCGGTATCTTCGTATTGCGCCCCGCCGCCAAAGCCCAAGAGAAAGCCGCCATTTATCAGCTCGACCTGAGTGATGCCACCGCACTGGTGATGGGGACCGAGTTTGCGTTGCAACCTTACGACGTGGTTTATGTCACCACGGCGCCGGTGACGCGCTGGAATCGCGTGTTGAGTCAGCTGGTGCCCTCCATCAACGGCTTTAACGAGCTGACCGAAGGCATGCTGCGGGTTCGCAACTGGTAAGGCCGTGATGTTGCTTAACCTCTCCCGCTTGATTGACGTGTAGCCGCACACCCTCAGGGAGACGGCATTGAGGGGGGCTGATGCCTCCTTTATCTTCGGTTGTTTGTTGCCTTGATACGGAGACAAACGGGGAGGATAGGGCAGGGGAGTATGCCCTCTACCCGCCTCCCTATCGAGACTATGCACGTAGTGAGGGGCGGTGGCTGTAGATTTTATTTTTTAAGAGCGACAGCGATATGTTTGAAAAAATTCTTGTGGTGTGTGTGGGCAATATTTGCCGCTCCCCAACCGGTGAACGACTGCTTCGCGAGCGTTTGCCCGGCCGCCAGGTCAGTTCTGCCGGGGTCAGTGCCCTGGTTGACAAGCCAGCCGACAAGGTCGCGAGCGAGGTGGCACAGCAGCATGGGCTTTCCCTTGAGGGACACTCGGCGCGCCAACTGACCCGCGAGCTCTGTCAGGATGCCGATCTGATCCTGGTGATGGAGAAAGGGCATATCTCTGCCGTCACGGCCATTGACCCGGGGGCCCGTGGCAAAACCATGCTGTTTGGCCACTGGCAGGGGGAGAGTGAAGTGCCCGATCCCTATCGTCTGAGCCGGGAAGCTTACGAACATGTTTACCAGCTATTGGTGCGTAGCGCCGATGGGTGGGCGAAAAAACTGTAACGACATCCGCAGCGTCTGGTGGTGTTTGGGTTGTATCTGACTATAAAAATGGATTGTGTTTAATGACGACTTCTTCTGTTTCGTCCCGGCAGAGCAGTGCCGCGGTGGAGAATGACGAGATCGATCTGGGGCGCCTGCTGGGTTACCTGATCGATGGCCGTTGGTGGATTGTGACGATCACCGCTCTGTTTATGGTTCTTGGCGTTGCATACGCTCTGTTGGCGACCCCGGTCTTCAAGGCAAACGCCTTGCTGCAGGTGGAGAAAAAAGCCAGTGGTGCCGCGCTGCTCGGGGATATGGCTGATGTATTGGGCGGTGAACAGCCTGATGCCGCCGCCGAGATTGAGCTGCTGACTTCTCGTATGGTACTTGGCCGTACGGTACAAGAGCTTCACCTCGATACCGTAGTGACGCCTAATTTCTTCCCGCTGGTTGGCCGTGGTCTGTCACGGCTGATGGGGCACCCCTATCCCAAGATGGCGGTAAGCCGTTTTGAAGTTGCGCCTGAATTGCTGGGGACGCCGCTGACGCTGACGGTTGACGCAGACAAACACTTTACCCTTGAGGTTGAGGGGCGGGTGCTGGAAGGTCAGGTAGGCAAGCTGCTTGAGAAAGAGGATGTCACCCTGCTGTTGTCTGATGTGGCAGCCGATGAGGGGCAGGTCTTCACGCTGGTCAAACAACCGGCTCTGGATGTGATTGCCGAGTTGCAAAGTGCTCTTCAGGTCAGTGAAAAGGGCAAAAATACCGGGATCATCTCGCTGGCGCTGGAAGGGGATGACAAGGGCCGCATTCGTGCGGTGCTCGACAACATCAGCCAGAACTATCTGCAGCAGAATGTGGTACGCAAGACCGAAGAGGCCCAGAAGAGCCTGGATTTCTTGCAGACGCATCTGCCTCAGGTCAAAGAGGAGCTGAATCGTTCTGAAGAGCAGTTGAATGTTTATCGCCAGCAGAATGAGTCGGTCGATCTGTCGCTGGAAGCGAAAGCCGCACTGGATACCATGGTGGGCCTCGAGAAGCAGCTCAATGAGCTGACCTTCCGGGAAGCGGAGTTGCAGCAACTCTATACCCGCCAGCACCCCGCTTACATCGCCCTGATGGAAAAGCGCCAGACCTTGATGAATACCAAAAATGCGATCAACAAGTCGATCAAGCGTCTGCCAAAAACCCAGCAGGAGATTTTGCGTCTGACCCGTGATGTACAGGTCGGTCAGGAGATCTTCGTCCAGCTGCTCAACAAGCAGCAGGAGCTCAATATCATGAAGGCGGGCACTATCGGCAATGTGCGGATCATCGATGATGCCGCTGTTGAAACCCGTGCCGTCAAGCCGAAGAAGCCACTGATCGTGGTACTGGCGACACTGCTTGGTGGCATGCTGTCAGTGGGGTTGATCCTGGTGCGCGCAGCCTTCCACCGTGGTGTGGAAAGCCCGGAACAGTTGGAAGAGATGGGGCTGTCGGTCTATGCCACCATCCCCTACTCCTCTGAGCAGGCCACCATCGAGCAGCAGCAGAAGAAGCGGCGGCAGGCAATGCCTCTCAACGAGGCTTTGCTGGCTGCGCGAAATCCGGCCGATCTGGCGATGGAGTCACTGCGTAGTCTGCGAACCAGCCTCCATTTCGCCATGATGGAAGCCAAAAACAACATAGTGATGATCTCGGGCCCCGGCCCGGGTCTTGGCAAAACCTTCGTATCGACCAACTTCGCTGCCACGTTGGCTCTGGGCGGCAAGAAGGTGCTGGTTATCGATGCCGACTTGCGCAAAGGCTATATGCAGAAGGTTATGGGGCAGGAGATGGGCGCCGGTCTGAGTGCCTATCTGGCGGGTCAAACAGAGCTGGCACACGTTGTGAGTCAGACCGGGTTTGATGGCCTTGATTTTGTCTGTCGTGGGGCAGTGCCACCCAACCCTTCCGAGCTGTTGATGCATCCTCGTTTCAAAGCGCTGCTGGATTGGGCGAGCGAGCACTACGATTTTGTCATCGTTGACTCCCCTCCCATCCTGGCGGTCACCGATGCGGCCATCGTTGGTCAGCATGTGGGCGCATCCTTGCTGGTTGCCCGCTTCGCCAAGACTGCGGTCAAAGAGGTGGAGGTGGCCATTCGTCGCTTTGAGCAAAACGGGGTTGCTATCAAGGGGATCTTGCTCAACGCGGTCGAGAAGAAGGCGAGCAGTTATTACGGTAACTACGGATATTATCAATACAGTTATGGCAGCAAGGAAAAAGCCTGACATTCTGTTTGGATAACCGCAATAGGTGAATGCAGGGTGCGTCTTCATGGCGCACCTTTTTTATGACCACCATAAAATAGTTTTCGAATGCAACCTGTATTTCAGTGCAATAATAGCGTCCCGATGGTATGCTATATTTGCAATTATCTATGTTTACAATGAGTTACTTAACTTTTTGTGAACATGGCAATGCGCTGGTAAAGGGATATATGGTAATAGCATTGTTGTCATGCCATATTTTCTCCGAGCCACAAGTAGACAATAAACAAGGAAAGATGAAATGAAAAAAACCGCCCTGATTCTGGCTGCTGCCATGGCATTCTCTCATGGTGTGATGGCTGCTGAAGAAGCTGCTGCTACCGCATCCACCGGTTCTGCCGGTGCCGCAGGTGCTGGTGCTGCCAGTGCTGCTGCCATCGGGACTGGCACCATTGTTGCCGTTGGTGTAGGTGCTGCGGTTGTTGCTGGTGTTGCCATTGCAAATGCCAACTCCAACGATGATGCCGGCCGTGGTACCGGAACCACAACCAGTACTCGTTAATATGATATAGGGCTGCTTTGGCAGCCTTATTTTTTTATTTGTCACTGTGGTCACTCTATGTCTTTATCGCGCAATTTTGTTTTTCTTGGTTTGTTATCTCTCACCGGTTGTTCAAATACTGCTTCTGTGACGAGCGAAACTATCAAATATGCCGTGTTGGGGGCTGATGATGTGACCGTCAGTGCCGAGCATGTCAATAAACTGCCTTATGCAAGCGCTTATCTGAAAATCGGTGATAACCCGCGGATCTTTGTGGTATTGGCTTATGTCAATGGAGATGAACTCTCCTGGCTGACAGCCGATCGGGTCATGATTATTACCCGCCACGGTCGGGTCATTAAAACTGTCGGTATGGAAAATGACCTGGTCATGAGCGAGAGTGTTTCTGCCGACCCACTGTCGATGGCTGCTACCTCATCTGCCAACTGGAGTGCCTTGTCAGAGTGGGAACAGCGCTATCTCAGCGGTTACCGTCTTGAAGGGAAGATGGTCCGTGCCGGACAGGATGAGCTGGATCTGGTGACGCGCCGAGTTTCAGCTACGCGTTTTGAAGAGACGGTTTCAATGTTCCCGGGGGGGAAATCCTGGACCAACGTTTTCTGGCGAGATCCGGTTAATGGACAGGTAGTAAAAACCCAGCAACATCTCGGCCCTGATCTGCCGGTCATTGAACTCACCATTTTGAAGCCATTCTCGTCATGAAAAAACTGACCCTATCTCTTTTATTGCTGTCCGGTACTTGCTTCGCGGATACCAGTGTCAGCATTTACTATCAGGGGCGTCTTCAAGATCCCATCACCTTGAGTGAAGGGGCGCGCCTTGACGCCTTGCTGAGAAACAAGCTGCTGCCATCACCCATCTATTGGCGCTCTGCCCAGATTACGACGCCGGCCCGTCAACATGAGTTTGAGCTCAAGCAGGCGGCGGTGATCCGTGAGTTGGAGAGTCTGGCGAGCATATGGCGTAGCGAAGGTGAGTCTCAACGTGCCTCTTCTGCTACTCGTCTTCTACATCAACTCGAAGGCATCACCGTTACCGGCCGCTTGCCTGTGATAGTTGATCCTGACAATGCCCAGCGCTCCCCGCAGGATAACCCTCGCCTGGAAGGCAACTACCGACTGTTTGTTGCTGCCCGCCAGCCTCAGGTTGCCATGTTTGGCCTGATGGAAGCGCTCCCCACGTTGCCTCTGGTTCCCGGTGCAGGTGTTGATGAATATTGGAAGCGTGATGCGCTGCTGGAGGGGGCCGACTCGGCTCATCTGCTGTTGATCCAGCCAACCGGTGATATCGATATGGTCCCCGTTGCCGTCTGGAACAAGCTTCATCGTGAACCCATGGCGGGGGCTGCACTGCTGATCGGGTTTGATCCTGACCTGTTGCCCTCTTCATTTACCGGAATAAATCAGCGGATCGCCGAGATAATTGCAAACAGGGTGCCTCATTAATGATTCCAAAACTTTCATATATTGCCCTGGCCGTCTCGACCGTTTGTGTTGCTGCACCCGGGTCGAATGATCCCTATGGCCCATCGCAAAGTGATTTCGGTGGGGCAGGTCTGCTGCAGATGCCCAGTGCCAGAATGGCCGCAGAAGGCGAGTTCAGTTTCAACTACATGGATAACGAAGAGTATCGACGCTGGTCGATCTCCATGCAGCCCTTTGACTGGTTTGAGGCCACGCTGCGTTATACCGATGTCAGAACTCGCCTGTATAGCCCTTACGAGCAGTTCAGCGGGGATCAGACTTATAAAGACAAGTCGATGGATTTTAAATTCCGACTTTGGCAAGAGTCTGATTACTTACCCCAAGTATCATTGGGCTTCAGAGACTTGATGGGGACTGGCCTGTTCGATAGCGAGTACGTTGTTGCCAGTAAACGTTATGGCCCGTTTGATTTCACCCTTGGAATGGGCTGGGGGAATATGGCCGAGAGCGGCAATATCAAGAACCCCTTCTGTGAATACAAAGATAGTTGGTGCCAGCGTAATGATGGTTATGCGGGCAATGGCGGCAAATTTGAGGTCGATAGTCTGTTCCACGGCCCGGCGGCCTTGTTTGGCGGTATCGAGTATCAGACGCCATGGCGCCCTTTGCGTCTGAAACTGGAATATGACGGTAATGATTACAGCCGCGAGTATGCGGCCCGTAACAGCAAAGGCGGCTACGGAGCCTTGGCGCATAGCTCACCTGTCAACATCGGTGCCGTGTATCGTATTTTTGATAATATGGATACTCATCTCAGCTATCAGCGTGGCAATACCCTGATGTGGGGTATTACTATGCGCACCAACTTTAATGAGTTGCAGCAGGCCCATCTGGATGAGCCCCGGCCCGAGTATCAACCGGAAAAGAGTCCGGCCCAACTGGATGATGTCGATTGGGCTGCACTCAGTGCGCAGACGAAAAGCAATGCCGGATATCGTGATCTGGTCTGGTATGGCACGGACGATCGTGTTTTTGTCAGCGGTGAGCAGCTGAAGTATCGCAAGCCAGATGAAGCCGAAGATCGAATGTCATTATTGGCCGCGAATGCGTTGCCCGCTTCGGTTCACTCTCTGCATATCGTTGAGCAGAAGAAAGGGCTCGATATCCGTGAGACTGTAGTGGACATGGACTCTGTACGGTTGGCAAACAGTGACCTCCCATTGGGACAAGAGACTACTTATAAGTCGGATGTCATCGCAGCCAATGCACCGTCGGCACCTGTTCGCCATGAAAGTCGCAGCTCGGCGCTGAGTTACAGCGTGGATCCTGTGTTGAACCAGTCTGTTGGGGGGCCAGAGTCTTTCTACATGTATCAGCTTGGTCTCAACTTCAATGGTGATTGGCGGGTGACCGAGAAGAACTGGCTGGGGGGCACAGTATTTGTGAACCTGGCCAATAACTACGACAAGTTCAATTACAAGAATCCACCGCTGGACGGAGATGCTTTGCCCAGGGTGAGAACCTGGATCCGGGAATATGTCAGCTCCTCCGATGTATTGCTTAACAACCTGCAAGCGACCCATTTCGAGCAGTTCTCACCTGAGTGGTATGGTCAGGCTTATGCCGGTTATCTGGAGATGATGTACGCCGGTGGTGGTGCCGAACTGCTGTATCGTCCTTTTGGTCGTTCATGGGCGATTGCGGCTGATGTGAACTGGGTCAAGCAACGGGATTGGAACAATACCTTGCGGATGGCCGATTACGATGTGGCAACAGGCCATGTGACCGGTTATTGGCAACTGCCCTATGTTGATGATGTGACTGCCCAGCTCTCTATTGGCCGTTATCTGGCAGGGGATGTCGGGGCGACACTGGATCTGTCCAAACGCTTCTCATCCGGCGTTGTGGCAGGGGTGTTTGCAACGCTGACTGATGTGTCTGCTGATGAGTATGGAGAGGGGAGTTTCACTAAAGGTATCTATGTGACGATTCCCTTCGACTTGATGCTGCTCCGCCCGACAACCAGCAAAGGCTCGATTGGCTGGATGCCATTGACCAGAGATGGGGGCCAGATGTTGGCCAGAAAATACAGTCTTTACAGTTTGAGTAGCAACGCGTCATTTCCTGACTAATTAATGCTATAGCTTGAGTAAAGCGCTCTGAATATGGTTGTATGAAACACCATTTTTTCAGAGCGCTTTTTTTATGCCTACATTTCCGTCCACCGGGTCATCAGTGCTATCAGCCCATCGGGAAAAGCGAGTATTTTTTCTCTTCTGGGGGATAAGCATACTTTGGTTGGGACTTGGAATGCATTTTTTCATGCATAACCCGGGTGGGGCAGGTCTCTATCTTCCTTTCAACGCATGGGGATGGATATTTGCTTCTTTGATGATCTGTCTGGGGTTGTGGCATATCACGTCGAAAGGCGAATTGGTATCCAGCAGGCTCTTGCAAGTTTGGGGGGGCGCGATTGTATTGATGCTGCTACCCATGGCGTGGTCTGACGCCACCTTGCGTGATTACGCACTTCCTCGCCTCGGTGGTCTTGTCGGCGGCGGATTATTTCTCTTCTCGCTCTATCAGTTCCGTCTTGCACCGAAGGCGCGTCAACAGCTATTGACGCTTATGCTAGTCGCGATAGCTATCGAAATGACTTTGGGTCTGGTGCAGTATTACCTGCTAACACCGGGCAATTGGCTTGGCTATGACACCAAAGCAAATCGTCCCTATGGCATTTTTCAGCAACCCAATGTGATGGCCAGTTTTATGGCCACCGGTTTGTCTCTGGCTGCTTGGCTAAATACCCTCAACCAACATCGATGGCTGAAGGCACTTCAGGGTTATGTGATCGTTGGTTCAGTGGTGTTGCTGATTGTTCTTCAATCCAGAGTTGGGCAATTGGGTGGAATATTGGCTTTGCTGATGATGCTTCCCTGGTTGAAGAGAAACCACGCTTTGAAGGTGACTCTTTCATGTGTCTTATTGGGCGTGCTGTTCGGACTCGCATCTCTGTATGGTGTGGAAGGGGTCAAGCGGGGTCTTTCTGTCTATCAGTCGGGGGGATATCGTACGATTTATTGGTCGTATGCATTGCACCTGGTGTCACAACATCCCTTTACCGGATGGGGGTATGGTTCTTTCGAATCTGTATTCCTGCATAACTATATGGCAGATAAGTTATTGAATCCGGCAATGCCACAGATTGAGTACAACCTTGATCATCCTCATAATGAGTTGCTCTATTGGGCTGTTGAAGGGGGTATCTTGCCTGTCATCGGGCTCTTGGTGATGGGGGCCGCTGTGATATGGCGTGTAGCGGGTCAATCCTGGTCGCATGGATTGGCCTTATTGGCATTAGTCGTACCCATTACACTTCATACCCAGGTCGAATATCCCCTCTATCACTCCATTGCTCACTGGATTTTTTTATTGATGTTGGTCTGGTATATCGATGAAACCTGTTGGGCAGACGCGGCCAGAGGGATAGCCGTATACCGTTACCCCCATAAGTTGTTGTTACGCTTTCTGGCGGTCTCCATCCCCTTGTTTATCGTACCATTCATGTTGACTGCGCTTCATACTGCCTGGGTCGTCACCAAATATGAACGGGGTGGGTATAAGGAGCCATCATTGTTGCTGGATATTATTAATCCAATGGCTTGGTTGACGCGGGTTGAGTTTGATGTAAATGCGGTACGATTGATGGTGGGTTTACAGACTCAGAATAAGACCGAACTGGAAGCTTACCTGGCATGGGGGCAAGATTTTGTACGCCATACACCCAGAGCAAATATCTACGCGAACATGGTTGTTGCATTGAATGCGTTGGGGCGCCCTGACGAGGCTCGTAATTTAAGAGCCGAAGCGCTCCGTTGGTATCCAAAAGAACCATTGCTGATTGAGGCAACCTCTAAACCAATGGTCAGTGGTGTGGATACGTTACCTACTGGAGCAGCCAACTAAGGCTTGGAAAATGGGATATGAGGCAATCATAGCGGCTTGTCTCTATCCCGTTATAGCTGTAGGAATGAACCTGTGGTTTCCGTGCAAAAGGTAAGGTAGGGGGGAAATACACCTTTAGTCGCGCGCCTTTTTTATGTTCATTGAACTGGTTTTAACTTGTTGTTTCTAAAAGCTTTTAACCCCTGGTGCGATCGATTGGGTAATATGACGCATGGTCTTAATCTGCTCATGCTGCGAGCAGGCATCGTCCTATTTTTTTATGCAGGTATTACTCAGGAATCGTTTGACGCACTAGTTGCATTTTCTGAAAAATGTTGATGGCAATTACCCTGAACCTCATATTAATAGTTTCAGATGTGTATGTTCGATTTGGTGGTGATATCAAAAGAGATGTCTAGGCGAGATAGGTTTAATGGGTGAAAGCGTGAGTTTGTTGGCAAGTTTATTTTCATATTCTTTCCAAGTATGCCCTGATAGTAAAAATTGCATGTAGTTATGAATTGTCCATGCTATTCTGAAACGGTATCCCTGTAACCGACTTTTTTGTGAGGAAATAATGAACGAGTTTCTGAAAGTTCTGCTGAACATTCGCAGTCTGCGTGCGGCTATTCGTGAACTGCCGTTTGAGCAACTGCTGGAAGCTAAAGAGAAGTTTGACCTGGTTTACCAAGAGCGTGCCGATTCTGTTGAACAGGAGCGTGCTGAACAGGAAGAGCGTCAGCGCAAGCTGAATGAATTCACCGAAATGCTGCAGCAGGCTGGTATTGATCCTCGCGAGCTGCTGGCGACTGCCGCAGCTCCGGCTGCTGCAACTGGCGCTGCCAAGAGCAAGCGTGCTCCGCGTCCGGCTAAATACAAGTACGAAGAAGATGGCCAGGAAAAAACCTGGACCGGTCAAGGCCGTATGCCGAAAGCCATTGCTGCTCAAGTAGCACTGGGTAAAGACCTGAACGATTTCCTGATCTAATTCGTCAGGTTCAGAGATTGAATAATGCCGCCTTTGAGCGGCATTATTTTTGCCGTTTTGCTCGTGGTTATCCAATCTGCCCCTTCGCCCCATTGTTATCTACATCCTCGCTTGTATCCTTTTTACCATCGTTTCACTTCACTGTTACTTTGCTCAATATCACTCATTGTTTGCGATTAATTTTGTCGTGCAGGATTAACTGCGTGATATCGCTTTTTGTATGAGTCGTGCAGATATGCGCTTCGGATATGTCTCTCACGATTCACGGGGTGCCGCTTGGCAAGAGCCGAGCTCTCTGCTGATGGAATATCCGGTAACCGTTATCTCCGCAGGGCGCGTGAGTTGCAGAGATAGCCGCAAGGTATGGCCGGGATATTCTGGGTCACCGATGCATGTAATTGGTTGCGCTGCCATAACAGCCCCTGATGATGGGCAATGGAGTTTGGTTACCGTGTGGGAGAGGGAATTCTGTGCGGTCGATGATGATGGCATTCCCCACTCTGTAGGCAGAGTGGGGAATAGCCGGGTGAAGCGTTATCGGGGCGCCACGCTATCGCTTCCGCCAAGGGCGCGATAGATTTTGGCGGTGGTGGAGAGTTGCTCTTTTTGCTGGGCCAGCAGGATCTGCTGGGCATCCCACAGCCGGTTCTGCTCATCAAGCCAGGCTTGCACGCCGGTCGCGCCCGCCTGGAAGCGAGCCTTGGCCAGTCGTTCGGCCTCCTGGGCATAACTCAGCTGCTCTTGCAGATAATCGAGTCGCTGCTGGCCATAGTGGCGGGCGGCCAGATTGTCTTCCACCTCCACCAGTGCGGTGTAGAGCTGTTTGCGAAACTCGGTTTCAGCAATCTGGTAATCCAGCTCTGAGCTTTCGATGGCAAGCTGGGTGCGGTTGTATTCAAGGAAGGGGAGGGCGAGGCTGGCCCCTAGCGTACCAACCGGATTTTGCAGCACCTGCGCCAATCTATCGGATGCGGTGCTGGCACTGCCGGTCAGGGTCAGGCTGGGGTAGAAGCTGGTGCGGATCTCGTCCCCTTTTGCCAGCGTCTTGCGCAGCCGCAATTCTGCCGCTTTGACATCGGGGCGGCGAGCCAGCACATCGGCCGGAATACCCACCGCAAGTTCAGGAATGGTCTGCTTTGCAAGGGAAGCGGGTGCATACTCCAGCGGCCCGCTGCTGCGGCCCAGCAACAGACGCAGGGCATTGCGAGCTTGCTCCTGCTGCGCCTTGAGGGAGGCCAGCTCGGCCTGTTTTCCGGCCAACTGTTGGCGTGCCTGCGCCAGATCGAGTCGGGTGATGGCGCCAGCCTGGTATTTGGTCTGGGTCAGCTGCTCAGTTCGGGACAGGTTGGCCAACTGCTGTTCTCCGAGCGTGATGGCAGAGCCGAGATAGCCGAGCTGCCAATACTGCTCCAGGGTATTGCCGATCAGCAGTAGTCGGGTGCTGGCGAGATCCTGCTCGCTTGCCGCCGCTTCCCAGCTTGCCTGATCTCGCACCGAGGCAAGCTTGCCCCACAAATCCACTTCGTAACTGAGGCTCAGCGAGGGGCCCAGACTGTTTGTGTCTTTGCCGGTTTTCAGATCCTTGTTGCCACTGGCTGCGATAGTGCCATTGACCGAGGGGGTGAGGTTGGTATCGGCCTGCTCGGCGCCCAGTCTGGCGCTTTTGAGCTTGAGGGCCGCCACATGCATGTCCGGGTTGGCGGCCAGTACCGCCTCGACCAGTTTGTCGAGCTGGGGATCATGAAATTCCCGCCACCAGAGGCCAGCCTGCATAGCCAGTTGGGCGCCCTCTGCTTGTTGCCATGCAGGGGCGATCGCCAGCTCGGGTCTTTGATAGGTGCTGTGCTGACTACAGCCGCTGAGGGCCATGCAGAGAGCCAGCCAGGAGAGTTTGTGCATTGTTATTCCCTCGCCAGTGCGACAACAGGGTCGAGCCGCGCCGCATTGCGTGCCGGTAGGTAACCAAACAGGATCCCGATGAGTGACGAGCAGCCAAAGGCCATCAGGATGGAGAAGAGCGAGAACTGCATCTTGATGGAGTCCACCAGCAGTGAAAAGAGCGCGCCAATGCCCAGCGAGAGGCCGACGCCGAAGATCCCCCCCAGCAGGCTCACCATCACAGCCTCAATCAGAAACTGCTGCAGAATATCCGACTGGCGGGCGCCCACGGCCATGCGAATGCCGATCTCGCGGGTACGCTCCACCACCGACACCAGCATGATGTTCATCACGCCCACCCCGCCGACGATCAGCGAGATCACCGCGATGGCCGAGACCATCAGGGTCATGGTGGCGGTGGTTTTCTCTACCGATTTGATGATGCTGTCGCTGCTGAAGGTGAAGAAATCCTTCACTCCGTGGCGCTTGGTGATCAGCTCGATCACCGCCTGCTCGGCCAGTGCCGGTTGTACCCCGTCTTTGACCCGGATGGTGATCTGGCTGAAGTGGTGCTGCGAGATGAGGCGACTCATCACCGCGCTGTAGGGTAGCCAGATATTGACCGACTGGCTGGTGGGGCCAAAGCCGGTCTCCTGCGAGACCACACCGACAATCCGCACTGGCAAGGTGCCGACCAGTACCACCTTGCCGACCGGCTCCTCCTTGCCAAGCAGGCTGGTGATACTCTTCTTGTCCACCACGGCGACGGCGGCACGCTGCTGGATATCCTGCCACTCCAGTAAGCGACCACTGACCAGCGTCATCCCCTTTACCTTGAAATAGTCGTTACCGACCCCGGTCACGTTACCGCTGTTGGTCTTGTTGCGGTAGCGCAACTGGCCTGAGCTGCCGATCTCGGGGCTGGCGCCCGCAAGATAGGGTTGCCCCAACAGGGCATCGAGATCCCCCTTGTTGAGGGTCTGGATGCTGGCCATCTTCTCATCGCCCCATCCCTTGCCCGGGAAGATTTCGATGGTGTTGGTGCCCATCGCATTGATCTGGTCGATCACCTTGGCGCGCGCCCCTTGCCCCAGCGCCACCACACTCACCACGGCGGCGATACCGATGATGATGCCGAGCATGGTGAGGAAGGTGCGCATCCGGTGGGCGAGCATGGCATGGATCGCCATCCGTCCCGCTTCCCGATAACGATCCCAGTCGTTGCCCATGGCACCTTTAGTGGGCACTATTTTTTGAGGGGCTGTGGTTGTGGCGGTGGTTGGAGCCAACACGGCCGTTTGGCAGGGGCCGCTATCTTGTTCAATCCGACCATCCTTGAGAGTGATGATCCGGTCGGCATGGCTGGCCACGTTCATATCGTGGGTGACCAGAATGATGGTGTGGCCCTGAGCGTGCAGCTCCTTGAGGATCGCCATCACCTCCTTGCCGCTCTGGCTATCCAGTGCGCCGGTCGGTTCATCGGCGAGGATCACTTCGCCGCCATTGGCCAGCGCCCGGGCGATACTGACCCGCTGCTGCTGACCGCCGGAGAGCTGGCCCGGGGTATGGTGACTGCGATCGGCCAGTCCCAGTCTGCCCAGCAGCTGACGCGCGCGCGCCTGGCGATCCGGGCGGCTGGTACCGGCATAGACGGCCGGGATCTCCACGTTGGCGGCGGCATCGAGGTGGGGCAGCAGGTGGTAGCGCTGAAAGATAAAGCCGAAGTGGTGGCAGCGCAGCCGGGCCAGCGCCAACGCATCCATTGTCGCGGTGTCCTGACCGCGAAACAGATACTGGCCGCTGCTTGGGCTATCGAGACAACCCAGCAGGTTCATCAGGGTCGACTTGCCGGAGCCGGACGCGCCGACAATGGCGATCATCTCTCCTGCCGTGATGGTGAGGTCAAGAGGGTGGAGCACGGTGACTTCGCTGTCGCCGCTCTGGTAGCGTCGCTCGACCCCTTTCAGCTGGATCAACGGCAGCTGGTTCAGGGGCTCACTCATAGCATCACCGCCATCTCATCATTGTCGGCGGGGGCACCGTGATTGAGCTGCACCTCCTCCTTCTCGCTCAGCCCGCTGATCACCTCAATGCGGATCTCATCCTTCATACCGGTCTTGATATGGCGGGTTTCGGTCGTCTCATCTTCCTTGATCACGGTGACTTCATACTCGTTGTCACCCAGCGACTTGCCGAGGGCGGTTTGCGGCACAGTGAGCACCTGCTTGCGCTCGCCGAGAACTATGGTCACCTGGGTGGTCATTGCGACCCGCAGGGTATGGTCGGGATTGGGTACATCGAACAGGGCGTAGTAGTAGACAGCCGCATTGCTGGTGGTGGTGCCTGTGGTGGCCTGATCGTTGATATTGGTAGGCGCTAACTCCACGGCGCGAAGCGAACCCTGATAGCGGGTATCCGGATCGCCGATCAAGGTGAAGTAGACCGGCATGCCGGCTTTGACCTTGGTGACATCAGCTTCGGAGATCTGCGCCTTGACCGTCATGGTCTCGAGGTTGGCCAGCTTGAGCACGGTCGGCACCGTCTGGCTAGCAGCCAGGGTCTGGCCCTGACGGGTCACAATGCTGATGACCGTGCCATCCATCGGCGCCAGGATCTTGGTGTAGCCCAGCTCGGTCTTGGCCCTATCAACCTTGATCAGGGCGTTGTCGATATTGGCCTGGCTATTTTGCAGTTCGGCGCGGGTGACCGCCAGCAGGGCCTCGGCACTCTCCAGATCGGCCCGTGAGCTCGCCTCCTGCTTGAACATCTGCTGCTGGCGCCGCCAGGCGAGCTCGTTCTGTTTGAGTTGTGCCTGCTTGATCTTGAGCTGGGCGCGGTTGCTGGCAAGCTCCGCCTCGGCCGTCTTGAGGTTGTTCTGGGCAATCAGGGGATCGATCTCGGCCAGCAGGTCTCCCTGCTTGACCTGATCACCGGCCTCGACGGCCAGCTTGGTAACCTGACCGGAGACCTGGGCCCCCACATCCACCTGCTCCACGGCCTGCAGCACACCACTGGCCAGTACAGTTTGGGCAATATCCTCGCGGGTCACCTGAGCGGTCAGCATCGCCTTGGGTGGTTGACTGGGCCAGAGCAGCCAGCCGAGGAGCACCACGGCGATCAGCATGGTGATGGCCAGGGTTCTCTGCTTGGGGGTTATGTTCATCGATCACCTGAATGGAAACGGAAAAGGTTGTGCGCGGCGATTATCCTGCAGCAAAGCCCTGATAAATAACAGCCGCAAATATGTAAGCAAAGTTATGGCGTTAACTGTCAATAAGCCGTGAAAGGAGTAAGCGAGAGACCGCAGTGGTGAGCAAGATGGTCAGCAAGAGGATAGGGAGTGCCGCTGGCGGTGGCGATGAAAAAGCCCTGCGCAGAGGCAGGGCTTTGGAATAGATGATGGTGAGGGAGGATCAGGCCTTGGCCAGCAGATCCATCACCCAGGGCAGACCCTGCTTCTTGCGGCTGACAAAGCCCGGGTGGTAGCTGGACTCGGCAGGTACTATGGCGTGCTCGGTAAAGTAGATACGGCTGGCTGCGGCCGTCAGGTCAGTTACCATCAGCACGAAGAAGTCGAGCCCTTCGCTTTCAACACGGTGTGCCATCTCTTGCTGCAGAGTTTCGATCTGGTCGGCAAGCTGTTGTTCGCTGCCCACTTCAATCTGGCTCATGATGAAGTTCAGACCTTCGGCCTGGAACGCTTTCTCATCCTGCTGCAGCAACTGTGCAGGAGTGAGGCCGCTCAGGTCGGTTTTCGCCATCAGAAGCTGTTGGCCGAACTCGGCCAGCGATACTTCGGCCAGCGGTGCCAGACGCTCACAGGCGATCTTGTCCTGCTCGGTGGTGGTCGGCGAGGTGAGACAGAGGGTGTCGCTCATGATGGCGCCCAGCATCAGGCGAGCCTGGCTGCGGGTCACAGTGCCTTGCTGGCTCAGCAGGTCGAAGGCGATGGTGCAGGTGCAGCCGACGGCCCGGATCCAGGCATCCAGCGGAGACTGGGTGACCAGAGTGCCGAGACGGTGGTGATCCACCAGGCCCAGTACATTGGCTTGTGCCAGTGTGGCAGGGCCCTGTTCCAGATCACTGAAATCCACCAGCCAGACATCTTCACCGGTCAGATCTTTGGTCAGCAACTCGGGTTCGCTGACGCCAGCCTGCTCCAGAATAAAACGGGTTTCGGTGCGCAGGTCACCCAGACGCCATGGGGTGGCCTGACGGCCCTGGCCATTGAGCCAGTCGGTGATAACCAGCGCACTGCAGATACTGTCGCTATCAGGATTCTTGTGACCAAAAACGTGGATCATAGACAAAGCCTCACAATTGGATACCCATAAAGGGGGGCAACACTATGCGAAATCCGCCACATGAAGGCAACCGGATCCACGCCCATGTTGCTGCCAGCTTCGCCTAACTCGCCATTTTATTGATCTGGGTCGGTAATCCTGACGCGAGTTCGGTTCTCACAGTTGGCTATTGGCTATTGGCTATTGGCTATTGGCTATTGGCTATTGGCTATTGGCTATTGGCTATTGGCTATTGGCTATTGGCTATTGCTGACTGTGCAGGCTATGGCACTCGTTCGTGCCTGTGCAGTCAGCATGTTCTGTCAGCGTTATCAGTCGCCATCGCTGCAAATGGGCTTTATTGCCTGATTCAGCGACGCAGCAGCTCGCGGGCATTGGCCAATGTGTTATCGGTGATCTGGTCGCCACCGAGCAGGCGTGCCAGCTCGTTGAGACGGGCTGTCTCATCAAGGGCACTCATTTGGGTTTCGGTGGTTTTGCCATCGGTATGCTTGCTCACCACCATATGCTGGTGGCCGTTGCCTGCCACCTGAGGCAAGTGAGTGACCACCATCACCTGAGTGGACTCCCCGAGCTGGCGTAGCAGGCGACCTACCACAGCGGCAGTCGGACCGCTGATCCCCACATCCACCTCATCGAAAATCAGGGTCGGAGTGGAGATCTTGCGGGCGCTGATCACCACGATGGCGAGGCTGATGCGCGACAGCTCACCGCCGGAGGCCACCTTGCCAAGCGGCTGGATCGGTTGGCCTGGGTTGGTGGTGACCATAAATTCCACCCGATCTATACCCAGCGGAGAGAGGCTGCTCTGGGCATCGGGGCGCACCTCGATGGCAAAGCGGCCATCGGGCATCGCCAGTTCGTGCATGCTGCTGGTCACTTTGGCGCCCAGCTCCTGGGCGTAACGCTGGCGACTGTGGCTCAGGGCTTCGGCGGCCTGCACAAAAGCCTGACGGGCATCGGCCAGCTCATCTTCCATCCCCTCTAACCGCTCCTCATCGGAGTTGAGGCGAGCGAGATCCGAGGCCAGCTCCTGATGGTGCAGGGCCAGGTCTGCCGGTTTGACGTGGTGCTTGCGAGCCAGATTGATCGCCTTGGAGAGACGGGCCTCCAGCTCGTTGAAACGCTCGGGATCCAGCTCCAGCCGATCGAGATAGCTGCGCAGTTCGCTGTGACTCTCCTGCACCCCGATCAGGGCTTCGTTCAGCATCTCCAGTACCGGGGTGAGGCGGCTATCCATGCTGACCAGCCCCTCGGCCCGATCGACGGCTGATTGCAGCAGCCCTGCGATAGTGGTCTCTTCGTTGTCATAGAGCAGATCGAGGCAAGCCCCGCACTCTTGCATCAGTTCTGTGCCGTTGGCGAGACGCTGGTGCTCCTCTTCTATCTCTTCGAACTCCCCTGGTTGCAGGGCAAATTCGTCCAGCTCCTGCACCTGGTACTCGATCAGCTGGCGGCGGGCTTCCCGCTGCTGCTGCTCGGCCTTGAGCCGGTTCAACTCGTTTTGCAGTTGGCGCCACTGCTGATAGTGCTGGCGCACCTCGTCGAGCAGCAGATGGTGACCGGCATAGCCGTCGAGCAGGGCGAGCTGGTAGTCGGGTTTTAGCAGCATCTGGTGGGCATGTTGACCGTGCACGTTGACCAGCAGCTGGCCCAGATTCTTGAGCTGGGTGAGGGGGACAGGCACGCCGTTGATATAGCTGCGTGAACGCCCCTCGGCGGAGATGACTCGCCGGACGATACACTCACCTTCGTTTTCCAGCTCGTTGGTGGCGAGCCAGGCGCGGGCGGCCGGGTTGTTGTCGAGCAGGAAGCGGGCGCTGACCTCGCTTTTATCGCTATCGGGTCGCACCATGCCTGCTTCGGCCCGCTCTCCAAGACAGAGGCCGAGGGCGTCGATGGCGATGGATTTACCGGCACCGGTCTCCCCGGTAATGCAGGTCATGCCCGCTTGCAGATCGAGTTCGAGAAACTTGACGATGGCGAAGTTGTTGACGGTCAGCTGGGTCAGCATGGTCTCATCCTGTATAGGTCAACATTACTGTGTATGCATCCAGTATATACTGGTCTTATATACAGTAAAGAGGTGGCCACCATTTTTAAGCGAAAACGGGCCACCAGAGTGGTGACCCGTACAGGACCGAGAGGGGGCGATGAGAGGCGTGACGCCGCTCAGTGGAAGGCTGACATCAGATCCGGATGGGCGGCGATCACCTCGTCCAGTGCCTGCTCCAGCCGACTGCCACTGGTGATGAGCGGGTTGAGCACCAGGGCACGCCAGGCTGCGTGGCGGTTGCCGGTGATGGCGGCCTCGATGGTGAGCTGCTCGAACTCTTTCATCAACTGCAGCAGGCGCAGGGTGTCTTGCGGGAAGGGGGCCACGTTGAGCGGCAGCGGGCCTGACTTGGTGATAAGGGAGCTGACCTCCACCGCGCACTCATCCGGCAGACCGTTGATGGCGCCATTGTTGCGGGTGTTGACGTGCATGATGATGCGCTTGTCGTTGTGGATGGCGCTCATCAGCTCGCATGCGGCTTCCGAATAGTATTGGCCGCCGCGTCCTTCCAGCGCCTTGGGCTTCTCGGCGAGATCCGGGTTGCGATAGAGATCGAACAGCTGTTGCTCGATGACCTTGACCACCTCGCCCCGGGTACCTTCGCCATTGGCCTCACCGAGCTCCTGCTTGAGGATGTCGTCGCTCATGTAGTAGTAGCGCAGATAGGCACAGGGGATCATGCCCAGATTGGCCAGCAGGTCCTTGGGCCAGGCAAAGGGGGGAATATTGCGCGGCACCAGCGGATCCTGCCCTTGCGCGAGCCGGGCAATCACGTCGCCGAGTCGGTCCTGGCCCTGATGCTGGATCTGGCGTACGAAGATGAAGTGGTTGAGCCCGGCCACCTGCATGATGAACTCCTGCTCATTCTGGGTCTCCAGCAGGGTAGCGACCCCTTTTTGCATGATCACCGGCACGTTGCACAGCCCTACCGCTTTGATCTTGCTGTGACGCAATACCGCTTCGGTCACCATGCCTGACGGATTGGTGAAGTTGAGCAGCCAGGCATCGGGGCAGAGGCGTTCCATGTCGGCGGCGATCTGCAAGGCGATGGGGATGGTTCGGCAAGCGTTGGCAAAGCCGCCCAGTCCATTGGTCTCCTGACCGATCAGACCATATTTCAACGAGATCCGCTCATCGCTGATGCGGGCTTCCAGACAGCCGGCGCGAAACTGGGAGCAGACGTAGTCGGCGCCTTGCAGTGCCTCTTCCCGATCGAGCCGGGTTTCAACCCGTACCGCCAGCCCGGCTTTGGCCAGCATGCGGCGGGTGAGGGCAGCGATGATCGCCATCTTCTCGCGGCCATCGTCGATGTCGACCAACCAGAGTTCGCGCATTGGCAACTCGTGCTGACGCTGGATCAGCCCTTCAATCAGCTCCGGGGTATAGCTGGAGCCAGCACCGATGACCACAATCTTGAGTCCGTTTTTCATTGTCCACCTCATGAACAGGGATAGGGGTTGCACCTATTAAAGAGGGGCGTGGATGGCCAGACAAACGAAATAAGGGGCACTATGGATTAGCCAGTTTCATCCATAAGTGGAAGTGGCATACTAATGCCCTGCACCGTAACGATCGTGATCACGAGGTTATCCATGCTGGTACAACAGAACACCCTAGCCCTGCTGCACACCTTCGAGAGCACGGCCCGTCATCTCAGTTTCACCCGCGCCGCCGAGGAGATGAACCTCACCCAGGGGGCCATCAGCCACCGTATTCGTCATCTGGAAGGGCTACTGGGGTTTCGCCTGTTTATTCGCCTGACCCGCAAGCTGGCGTTGACGGAGGAGGGGGCGAGACTGTTGGCGACCCTGAGCCACTCCCTGCGCCAGATCAACGAGGAGATCGAGGATATCCGGGCTCAGGATCTGCGGGGGACGCTCCACGTGGGGGTTGCGCCTACCCTGGGGCTCAACTGGCTGATGCCAAGGTTGCCCCGTTTCCAGCAGCGCTGGCCCGGGCTGAACGTCATGATGCGGGTACGGGCGGGGGCAGTGGATTTCAACGAGGAGCGGGTGGATCTGGCCATCTACTACGGCGCCACCCGTTGCAGTGATCTGCACCGGGAGCTGTTGATGGAAGAGCAACTGGTGCCCGTCTGTTCTCCCGAATATGCCGAGCGGCTGGGATTGCTGGCGGATCCGGCCCGGCTGGCGGAGGCCTGTTTTATCCACGCCTCCGAATCGACTGATGTGCAGCAGCTCTTCTCGGAGTGGCGCCACTGGTGCGAGGGCGCGGCCATGGCTCTGCCCTATGAACAGCGTCACTACGGCTTCAATCACTATCAGATGGCGCTGCAGGCGGCGCAGGGCGGCATGGGCGTCGCAATGGGGCGGGAGGTGCTGGTGTGCAGCTTGCTGGCGCAGGGCTCGCTGGTGGCAGTGGGTGGCCCGCGGGTGCCAGCCGGGCGCAATTACGAGCTGATTTCGCCGCGGGAGAACCGCGAGCGACCGCGCTTTCGCGCCTTTAGCGACTGGCTGCGCAGCGAGGTGGCGCTCAGCCAGTCAGGCCCTGAACCGGTTCTTTAAAACAGCTTGCTACCCCAGCCGAGCTTGTTGCGCAGCACATGGAAGTAGCTGTAGTCGAGGGGATGCACCAGATGGAGCTGGTGGTGGCTCTTTTTGATGAGGATCTCGTCCCCCGGGTGTACCGCCAGCGTCACCTGACCGTCACAGCTCACCTGCATGGCGTCATCCTGATTCTCTGGCGAGACCAGCAGTCGCACTTCACTGTCGGCATCCAGCACGATGGGACGGCTGCTCAGGGTGTGCGGGAACATGGGCACCAGCGTGATGGCGTTGAGCTTGGGGGTGAGGATGGGACCACCGGCCGACAATGAATAGGCGGTGGAGCCGGTCGGGGTGGCCACTATGATGCCGTCCGAGCGCTGGCTATACATGAAGCTGCCATCGATATAGACCTCGAACTCGATCATGTGGGCGATCTTGCCCGGGTGCAGTACGGCTTCGTTGACCGCCAGATTGCTCGATTTGCGCTCGCCGTGGCGATAGACCGAGGCTTCCAGCAGGAAGCGGTGTTCGCTCTTGTAGTGACCGGAGAGCACCTGCTCCAGTGGCAATAGATAATCTTGCGGCGAGAGGTCGGTCAGAAAGCCGAGGTTACCCCGGTTGACCCCGATCACTGCCACATCGAAGCGCGACAGCACCCGTGCCGCCCCCAGCATGTTGCCGTCACCGCCGACCACGATGGCGAGATCGGCCTGCTGGCCCAGTTGTACCAGATCCATCACGTTTTCATCGAGGATGCTCAGGGTCTGGGCGACCCGGCTCTCCACCAGTACCCTAAAGCCGCGGGCGGTCAGGTATTGATGCAGGCCGGTCAGCGTCTGGTTGGCCCCCTCATGGTGGGGTTTGCCAATCAGGGCGATGGTTTTGAACGGAGAATCCATAGTCAGTCAGATCTGGGATGGGTATTGCGGGCCAGTATACAGTGCTTTGCTCCGCTTGTGACGCTCTCCCGTGTGACGGGGCTGGCTATCCCCTTGAGGCTACTGGTTAAACGGTGAGCGGTAACCCGGATAAACCGACGGTTGCTGCTATTCAGCAACCCTGATTGCCCTTTACCCCTTGAAAGCCGGGGATGCATCCCCATAATAGCGCCAACATAGTCGGTCTGTTGTCGTCCGGTCGCTCAACCAGACGTCAGGGCCCTCATAAGTAACCCCGGAATTGGAGATGTCATGAACCACGAAGAGCAAAAGGTTGAAGCGATGGAGCAAGTGGAAGCCCAGCCAGTCGAGCCGACCGATGTAGACAGTGAAGTGACAGCCGAGCAGGCCCGCATTGCCGAACTGGAAGCGCAGCTGGAAACCGCCATCCAAAAAGCGGCGGAAGAGCGTGAACGCGCCCTGCGTACCGCCGCCGAGATGGAGAACCTGCGCCGTCGTACCGAGCTGGATGTGGAGAAGGCGCACAAGTTTGCTTTGGAGAAGTTCGCCAACGAACTGCTGCCGGTGCTGGACAACCTTGAGCGTGCCATCGAACTGGCCGACAAGGAGAACGAAGCCCTCAAGCCGATGATCGAAGGTGTCGAGCTGACCCTGAAATCCATGCAGAGCGGTGTGGCCAAGTTTGGTCTGGTGGCGCTCGACCCGATCAACCAGCCGTTTGACCCCAACGCCCATCAGGCGATGAGCATGGTGCCGAGTGCCGATGTGGCCCCGAACACCGTCATTGCAGTGATGCAGAAGGGCTATGACCTCAACGGTCGGGTGATCCGTCCGGCCATGGTGATGATCGCCAAAGCGGTCGACTGATTGGCTGTGGGTGCCCGAGCCCGCCCTGTGGCGGGCTTTTTGTTTCGCAGTGCAGCACCTGTTCATCTTGCCCGGTTTACGGCTCAACGTGACCGCGCAACCATGACAAAGGGTGTGGTTTTTTAGGGTTGGGGCTTGAAGCTGCGTCTGGCGACCCCATATAGGTAGCAAGGCCGCGGCGGCACAAAAAATTTGATGCCGGGAGCTTGAAAGCCAGATTGGCAGCCCCCACCTAGCCGTTAACGCATTAAGGCGAGTTCCTCGCCAGTTTATTCAAAGTATTTGGAGATTCGTCAAATGGGTAAAATCATCGGTATTGACCTGGGTACTACCAACTCCTGCGTCGCTATTCTGGATGGCGACACTGCTCGCGTGATCGAGAACGCAGAAGGCGATCGTACTACTCCGTCCATCATTGCCTATGCCGATGATGGCGAGATCCTGGTTGGTCAGCCGGCCAAGCGTCAGGCCATCACCAACCCGAAAAACACCCTGTTCGCCATCAAGCGTCTGATCGGTCGTCGTTTTGAAGATGAAGAAGTGCAGCGTGACCTGAAAATCATGCCGTACGCCATCGCCAAAGCTGACAACGGCGACGCCTGGGTTGAAGTGAAGGGCAAGAAAATGGCACCGCCGCAGATCTCTGCCGAAGTGCTGAAAAAGATGAAGAAGACCGCCGAAGACTACCTGGGCGAGCCGGTAACCGAAGCCGTTATCACTGTTCCAGCCTACTTCAACGACGCCCAGCGTCAGGCTACCAAGGATGCCGGTCGCATCGCCGGTCTGGATGTAAAACGCATCATCAACGAACCGACTGCTGCTGCATTCGCTTACGGCGTGAACAAGGTCAAAGGCGAGCGCAAGGTTGCCGTATATGACCTGGGGGGCGGTACTTTCGATATCTCCATCATCGAGATCGACGAAGTTGAAGGCGAAACCACCTTCGAAGTACTGGCGACCAACGGTAACACCCACCTGGGTGGTGAAGACTTCGATAACCGCGTCATCAACTATCTGGTAGACGAGTTCAAGCGTGAGCAAGGCATCGACCTGCGTAACGACCAGCTGGCTCTGCAGCGTCTGAAAGATGCCGCCGAGAAAGCCAAGATCGAGCTCTCTTCTGCCCAGCAGACCGACGTCAACCTGCCGTACATCACTGCAGATGCCACCGGTCCGAAGCACATGAACATCAAGGTGACCCGCGCCAAGCTGGAATCCCTGGTAGAAGACATGGTGAAGGACTCTCTGGAGCCGGTTCGTGTCGCCCTGAAAGACTCCGGTCTGGCTGTTGGCGAGATCGACGACGTAATTTTGGTTGGTGGTCAGACCCGTATGCCGCTGGTTCAGAAGACCGTTGCCGAGTTCTTTGGCAAAGAGCCGCGTAAAGACGTCAACCCGGACGAAGCCGTGGCCATGGGTGCTGCCATCCAGGGCGCCGTACTGTCCGGTGACAAGACCGACGTACTGCTGCTGGACGTCACCCCGCTCTCCCTGGGTATCGAAACCATGGGTAGCGTGATGACTGCGCTGATCGAGAAGAACACCACCATCCCGACCAAGAAGTCCCAGGTGTTCTCGACTGCCGAAGACAACCAGTCTGCCGTGACCATTCACGTGCTGCAGGGTGAGCGCAAGCGCGCCAGCGACAACAAGTCTCTGGGCCAGTTCAACCTGGAAGGCATCCGTCCGGCACCGCGCGGTCTGCCGCAGATCGAAGTGACCTTCGACATCGATGCCAACGGTATCCTGCACGTCTCTGCAAAAGACAAAGAGACCAACAAAGAGCAGAAGATCACCATCCAGGCCTCCTCTGGTCTGTCTGATGACGAGATCGAGCGCATGGTACGCGAAGCCGAAGCCAACGCGGCCGAGGACAAGAAGTTTGAAGAGCTGGTACAGGCTCGCAACCAGGCTGATGGTCTGGTCCACTCCGTACGCAAGCAGATCACCGAAGCCGGTGAAGCCCTGCCTGCCGACGACAAGACCAAGATCGAAGCTGCTCTGAGCGAGCTGGAAGCGGCCATCAAGGGTGACGACAAGGCTGCTATCGAAGCCAAACAGCAGGCTCTGCTGGAAGCGTCCCAGAAGCTGATGGAAATTGCCCAGCAGCAGGCTCAGGCCCAGGGTGCAGCCGGTGCTGATGCCGGTCAGTCCTCCTCTTCTGCCAAGGCTGACGACGACGTAGTCGACGCCGAGTTCGAAGAAGTGAAAGACGACAAGAAGTAAGCCCTACCCAGATGGGCGAAGTCCGCTTCGCCCATCGGCTTGGTCAATGAATTCACGGGCGTTGGGTAACCAACGCCCGTCTGCGTAACCACAGGATGAGTATGTCGAAGCGCGATTTCTACGAAGTACTGGGTGTGGCGAAAGATGCCGACGATCGCGAGATCAAGAAGGCGTACAAGCGCCTGGCCATGAAGTATCACCCGGATCGTAACCAGGGTGATGCCGCATCCGAAGAGAAGTTCAAAGAGGTCAAGGAAGCCTACGAGGTCCTGACCGATGCCAACCTGCGTGCCCGTTACGACCAGTACGGCCATGCCGGTGTCGACCCGAGCCAGGGTGGCGGTGGCCACGGTGGCTTTGGCGGCGGTGCCGACTTCGCCGACATGTTTGGTGACGTATTCGGTGACATCTTCGGCGGTGGCCGTGGTGGTGCCCGTCGTGGCCCGGCCCGTGGCTCCGACCTGCGTTACACCATGGAGCTGACGCTGGAAGAGGCGGTACGCGGGGTCTCCAAGGAGATCAAGGTGCCGACCCTGGTTCACTGTGAAGTCTGTAACGGCTCCGGTGCCCACACCGGCAGCAGTGCCCAGACCTGCCCGACCTGCCACGGCTCCGGCCAGGTGCAGATGCGTCAGGGCTTCTTCGCGGTGCAGCAGGCATGTCCGCACTGTCACGGTCGCGGCAAGATCATCAAGGATCCGTGCCGCAAGTGCCACGGTGAAGGTCGCTACCAGCGCACCAAGACCCTGTCGGTGAAAATTCCGGCGGGCGTCGATACCGGCGATCGCATCCGTCTCTCCGGCGAAGGGGAAGCGGGGGAAGCAGGGGCACCGGCAGGGGATCTCTACGTACAGGTGCACGTCAAAGAGCACGAAATTTTCGTGCGTGACGGCAACAACCTCTACTGCGAAGTGCCCATCAGCTTCACCGCAGCTGCGCTGGGTGGCGAGATTGAAGTACCGACCCTGGATGGCCGCGTCAAGCTCAAGGTCACTCCGGAGACCCAGACCGGCAAGATGTTCCGCATGCGCGGCAAGGGCGTGAAGTCCGTGCGCTCCGGTCAGGTAGGGGATCTGATGTGCAAGGTGGTGATCGAGACTCCGGTCAACCTCACCGAGCAGCAGAAAGAGCTGTTGCGCCAGCTGGACGAATCCTTCAGCGGCGCCGCTGCCAAGACCCACAAGCCGAAATCGGAAGGTTTCTTCGAAGGGGTGAAACGCTTCTTCGACGATCTGACCAGCTGATTTCAGCGACCCGAATAAACAGAGCCGGCCTTGTGCCGGCTCTTTTTTTGCCCGCCGTTTAGCCAGGATCCGCCCTATTGAGTGGATCCTGATGAGGGATCCTCCTCACAACTCCCGCCAATTCCTGCTGTACAAATGTTATCCCGCTCACACTATTGCTGAAACGGTTTAGTTGCTGTATTGAGTTGGCTAAAGCGGTTTAGCTATGCTCTGGCTGTCGATAACAACAGCGCCCGTTCGGGCTACAGATGACAGGTGAGGAAGATGATGATGTTCAAGAGCAAGTTGGCGCTGGCGGTAGCGCTGGGATTGGGGATGAGCAACCCGCTGTGGGCGGCGGATGGCGGTATCGAGGCCCGTCTGGCGGCGCTGGAGGCGCGGGTACAGGCGGCTGAAGCGAGAGCCGAGGCAGCAGAGAGCCGTGCCAGTCAGGCGGAAGTGAAGGCGAGCGCGGCGAGTGAGCAGGCGCAGGTGGCCGACAACCGCAGCCAGAAGGTGGATGAGAAGACCGCCGGTGCCCAAGGTTTCGAGTTTCACGCTTACGCTCGCTCGGGCCTGTTGGTCAACAGCAATGGCAACGGTGGGCGCGGCGGCCCCTACATCACGCCAGCCGGTTCGGTGGGCGGGGCTGTCGGTCGTCTTGGCAACGAGGATGACACCTACATGGAGGCCAACCTGCTGAAAACCCAGACCTTCGAGGATGGCAGCTGGGCCCGCTACAAGCTGATGCTGGCTGACGGGGTGGAGACCAGCAACGACTGGACCGCCAGCGATTCGAGCCTCAATACCCGTCAGGTGTTTGCCGAGATCGGCAATCTGGCGAGCTTCGACGGCCCCTTCAAGAATGCGGTGCTGTGGGCGGGTAAGCGCTTTGATCGGGACAACTTCGACATCCACTGGCTCGATTCCGACGTGGTGTTCCTGGCCGGTACCGGCGGCGGTGTCTACGACGTGCAGCTGGCCGATAGCTGGAAGGCCAACTTCTCCCTCTATGGCCGCGATTACGGCGACATCAGCGCCAGCGGTCTTTCCGATATCGAGAGCTACATCCTCACCATGAACAACCGCGTCGGCAACTGGCAATGGATGGTGAACGGTCTCTCGGCCAAGGACAATGATGCCCGCATCAATGACAAGGGGGCGGGCAGCGAGGCGGCGGACAAGGGGGCACACACCCTGCTGGCCTACCACGGCGAGAGCTTCTTTGGCATCAACCCCGGTTTTGCCAAGGCGGCGGTGCTGTACGGTCATGGGCTGGGGGCCGAGGTCAAGGGGCTGGGCTCTGACAGCGAGCTGTTGCCGGACGCCGATGCAGTGCGGGTCGCCGTGTTTGGCGCCACCGATCTCAACTCGCGCTGGCGTTTTGCCCCGGCCCTGCTAGCCGAGCAGAGTCAGGATCGCTACGTGAAAGGGGACGAGTACCGCTGGCTCACCTTCAATACCCGGGTGGCGCAGGTGCTGAGCCAGAACGTCGAGCTGGTCTACGAGGCGGCCTGGCAGTACATGGATCTCGACCCCAAGGGTTACAAGGGACGCCAGGCGGTGAACGGCAACTTCACCAAGCTCACCTTCGCCCCCACCTTCAAGGCGCAGACCGCCGGTTTCTTCGAACGTCCCGAGCTGCGGGTGTTCGCCAGCTGGATGGACTGGTCCTCCGAGCTCGACAACTACGCCAGCGACGATGCCATGGGCCAGAGCAACTTCACCGCCGGTGGCGAGTGGAACTTTGGCTTACAGATGGAAACCTGGTTCTAGTTCGTTATCCCGATCACAAAAATGGCAGCCGGTGCCGAGATCTGTTGGTTGGCTAAAACGGTTTAGCTGATAATGCCAGCCAACAGAACAGAGTTCGGGTTTGACCGTGGATCCGATGCAGCAGTGGAGTAGCAAGGTGACGAATCGAGTGTGGGTAATGGGGGATGCGGTGGTGGACTTGATCCCGGAAGGGGCGTTGAACTACCTCAAGTGTCCGGGTGGTGCGCCCGCCAATGTGGCGGTTGGTGTGGCACGGCTGGGTGGCGATGCGGCCTTTATCGGCCGGGTTGGTGCTGACCCGTTCGGCCGCTTTATGGCCGACACCCTGAGCGGGGAGGGGGTGGATATCGGTGCGCTACGGCTCGATCCTGACCATCGCACCTCTACCGTGCTGGTGGCACTGGATGATGAGGGGGAGCGCAGCTTCACCTTTATGGTGCGCCCCAGTGCCGACCAGTTCCTCACCCCAGATGAGTTGCCCCACTTCGATGCCGGTCAGTGGTTGCTGACCTGCTCCATCGCGCTCGCCAACGAGCCGGTGCGCACCAGCTGCCTGCAGGCCATGGCGGACATCAAGGCGGCAGGCGGGCGGGTCTGCTTCGACCCCAACCTGCGCCCCGAGGTGTGGGGCAACCCGGCCGAGATGCTGCCGCTGGTGCGTCAGGCAATTACACAGGCGGATGTGGTCAAGCTCTCCATCGAGGAGCTGCAACTGCTGAGTGGCGAGGATGAACTGGCCGCCGGGCTCGCCACTCTCTCTGGCCCGGCGCTGGTGCTGGTGACCAGAGGGGCGGCCGGGGTGGTGGCTCGCCTTGATGGCGAGTTGCTGGAGTGGGTGGGGCAGAAAGTAACGCCCATCGACACCACGGGGGCGGGGGATGCCTTCGTCGCCGGTCTGCTGGCGGCGCTGGCCGGGCGCTCGTCGCTGCCGACTCTGGCCGAGCTACCCGCCATCCTGGCTCAGGCCCACGGTTGCGGGGCGCTCGCCACCACCGCCAAGGGGGCGATGACGGCGCTGCCGACCCGCTCCGAACTGGATGCCTTTTTGCGATCAAGCGCAAGCGGCTGTTGAGCTGAGGCTAGAAGCTCGGCTCGACAGCCCCTACTCTCATGTGACAAGGGCCCGCCAGCGTGGCGGGTCATAAGAGGAAGAATATGAATATCAGTGCGATAGCCAAGGATCTGGTGCCCCTGCTCGGGGGCAAGGAGAATATCGTCAGCGCAGCCCACTGCGCCACCCGGCTGCGGTTGGTGCTGGCCGATGACAGCAAGGTAAACAAGGCCGCCATCGACAAGCTGGAGGGGGTCAAGGGGTGCTTTAGCAACGCGGGCCAAATTCAGGTGATCTTCGGCACCGGTCTGGTCAACAAGGTCTATGCGGAGTTCGTGGCGCTGACCGGTACCGGCACCGCCAGCAAGGCGGAGCTGACCGACATGGCGGCGGCCAAGCTCAACGTGGCCCAGCGGTTGGCGCGAACCCTCTCCAACATCTTCGTGCCGATCATTCCGGCCATCGTCGCCTCGGGCCTGCTGATGGGGCTGCTCGGCATGGTGCGCACCTACGGTTGGGTCAATGCCGACAGCGCCCTGTTTGTGATGCTCGACATGTTCAGCTCGGCGGCCTTTATCATATTGCCGATCCTCATCGGCTTTACGGCGGCGCGGGAGTTTGGCGGCAATCCGTACCTCGGGGCGACCCTCGGCGGCATCCTCACCCACCCGGCGCTGACCAACGCCTGGGGCGTGGCCGGTGGTTTCAAGACCATGGACTTCTTCGGGCTGGATGTGGCGATGATCGGCTATCAGGGCACCGTCTTCCCGGTGCTGCTGGCGGTCTGGTTTATGTCCCATCTGGAGAAACAGCTGCGCAAGCGCATTCCGGATGCGCTGGATCTGATCCTCACGCCGTTTCTCACCGTCATCATCACCGGCTTTGTAGCGCTGCTTTTTATCGGCCCGGCGGGTCGGGTGCTGGGGGATGGCATCTCGTTCGGTCTGAGCGCCCTCTATGAGCAGGCGGGCTGGCTGGCGGGGCTGGTATTTGGCGGCACTTACTCGCTGATCGTCATCACCGGCATCCATCATAGCTTCCACGCCATCGAGGCGGGGTTGTTGGCCAATCCGCAAATTGGCGTCAATTTCCTGCTGCCCATCTGGGCCATGGCCAACGTGGCACAGGGTGGGGCTTGCCTCGCGGTCTACTTCAAGACCCGCGACGTGAAGATCAAGGCGATTACCGTGCCGGCTGCCATGTCCTGCCTGCTGGGTATCACGGAAGCGGCGATCTTCGGGGTGAACCTGCGTTACATCAAACCCTTCCTCGCCGGTCTGTTTGGCGGGGCCTGCGGCGGTGCCTACGTGGTGGCGGCCAAGGTGGGGATGACGGCGGTGGGGCTGACCGGTATTCCCGGCATGGCCATCGTCCAGCCCATGAGCCTTATTCATTACATCATCGGGCTGGTGATCGCCTTTGGCGCCGCTTTCGCCGCTTCCTACCTGCTCAAGTACAAGGTGGAGTGATGAAGGAAAGCGATCTTCTCAACCAGATTGTCCGGTCGCTGCTGGCCGGACAGCTCAAGGCGGCGGCCGATCCCCATCGGCCCCGCTGGCATCTGGCAGCCCCGGTGGGGCTGCTTAACGATCCCAACGGTTTTATCGAGCACGACGGGCGCTACCACCTCTTCTACCAGTGGAATCCGCTCGGCTGCGAGCACCGCAACAAGGGCTGGGGCCATGTCACCTCCACCGATCTGCTGCATTGGCAGCACGAGCCGGTGGCGCTGTTGCCCACCGAAGCCTATGAGAGCCACGGCTGCTATTCGGGCTCGGCGGTGAGCGACGAGCAGGGGCGCCTGACTCTTATCTACACCGGCAATGTCAAGTACCCGGATGGCAGTCGTACCGCTTATCAGTGTCTGGCCCGCGCCGACGGTGAGGCCGGTTTTGCCAAGCTGGGGCCTGTGCTGGATCTGCCCGCAGGCTACAGCGGCCATGTGCGCGATCCCAAGGTGTGGCACGACGGCCAGCAGTGGCTGATGGTGCTGGGGGCTCGCACTCTGGGCGACAAGGGGGAAGTGCTGCTCTATCGCGGCGAAACCCTGCAAAGCTGGCAGTGGGTGGGTCCCATCGCCGGTAGCGGGCGAGGGGGGCTGGGTGAGTTTGGCTATATGTGGGAGTGCCCGGATCTCTTCCCGCTGGTCGATCGCCATGTGCTGATCAGCTGCCCGCAGGGGATTGCCCCGGTGGGCGAGGATTATCGCAACCTCTACCAGTGCGGCTGGCTGGCGGGAGATTTCGACGGCGAGCGCTTCGAGCACGGGGCTTTCCACGAGCTGGACCGGGGCTTTGAGTTCTATGCCCCCCAGACCACTCTGGATAGCCAGGGTCGGCGCTTGCTGTTTGGCTGGCTGGGTCTGCCGGAGGCGAACGAGATGAGCCAGCCCACCATCCCCTATGGCTGGATCCACCAGATGAGCTGCCCGCGGGAGCTGTTCTGGCAGGATGAGTGGCTCTGCCAGCGGCCGGTGGCGGAGCTGGCGGCATTGAAGGGAGAGCAGACCCGCTTCGAGGGGACGCTTGGCGAGTTTCCGGGGCTGGCCATCGACTCGGCCTGGCTCGATATGGGGCTCTGCGGTGAGGGGAGTCTCTGGTTCGGCGCCGTGGCCGAGCTGGTGTGGCAGCCGGGGCGCATCACCTTGCGGCGCCAGAACTGGCAGAGCGGGGCGTGGGAGACTCGCAGCAGCCCATGGGCTGGCGGGCGGATCACCGTGCTGTGCGATCGCTCCAGTCTGGAGTGTTTCATCGATGAGGGTCGCCACACCCTGTCGGCGCGCTACTTCCCCGGGGAGAAGCCGCAACTTTCATCAGGTAACGGCGATGATGGCTGCAAAATTTGCCTCAATCACTGGCCGCTGTCGGCGTGCTTAGTACAATAGCCCGGTTCTAGTCAGCCGGGAGGCCAGGTGGAGAAGAAGAAACGGATCACGATTGCCCAGATCGCCGAACTGGCGGGGGTGTCCAAGGCGACCGCCAGTCTGGTGCTCAACGGGAAGAGTGCGGAGTACCGGATTGCCGACGATACCCGCAAGCGCATTCAGGCGGTGGCGGAGGAGTGTCACTACCTGCCGAGCTTTCATGCCCGCTCCCTGCGCGAGACCCGCAGCTACACCTGGGGGCTGGTGATCCCCGATCTCACCAACTTCGGTTTTGCCCGCATTGCCCGTGCCCTCGAGGCGCACTGCCGGGAGGCGGGCATCCAGCTGCTGATCGCCTGCTCCGAGGATGATCCCGCCCTCGAGCAGCGGGTGGTGGATAACCTCATCAGCCGCCAGGTGGATGGGCTGATTGTCGCCTCCAGCGGCCACAGCGATGACATCTATGCCCGCATTCACGACCGCCTGCCGGTGGTGCAGCTCGACCGCCATATTGGCGAGTCGCGCCTGCCCATGGTGATCTCCGATGCCTGCAAGGCCACCGCCGAGCTGGTGCGGGACATGGCCAGCGAGTGCGGCGAGGAGATCTACTACTTCGGCGGCCTGCTGGATCTCTCCCCCAGTCGTCACCGGCTGGCGGGCTATGAGCTGGGGCTCCATCGCGCCGGTTTTGAAGCCGATGTAGCCCGGGTGCGTCATCGCGACTATCAGCCGAGCTCCGGTTATCAGCTGATGGCCGAGCTGGTGGCCGAGCTGGGGGCGCCCCCAAGGGGGCTCTTTACCGCCTCTTTTACACTGCTGGAAGGGGTACTGCGCTACCTCAATGAGGCGGGGCTGATGGAGACAGGGATGCGCCTGTGTACCTTCGATGATCATGACCTGCTCGACTGCATTCCCATGCGCATCGACTCGGTGGCGCAGGATTGTCCGGCGCTGGCTCTCGCCGCTTTCGAGCTGATGCAGCAACTGATTGCGGGCAATCCCCCGGCGCAGACTGCCCAGGTGATCACCCCCAGGGTGCGCTGGCGCAGCCGCCGCTAGCCACTCTTCGCCCATCCCATATGAGAAAGCCCCGCCATTGCTGGCGGGGCTTTTTGCTGCGGGCGGATGGTTCGTTCCTCTGACCAACGGCTCAATCGGTGGTACTGGTGCGCCAGAACACCTGCTTGATATGAGGGTGGATGGCCAGCTTTTGCATCAGGGCATCCAGCTCGTCGCCATCGATGGAGGTAGCCAGCAGCACCGCCGAGATCTCCAGATCCCCCGCGCCAAACGGCTCGATATCGAGTTCGCTCAAGGGGTAGTTGGCCTGCTCCAGCATCTCTTCCAGCCAGTGCAGCACCTCTTTTTGATGCTCGCGCGGGGTCAGGGCCGTCACCTTGTAGGTCACTTCGGTATCCAGATTGTCTACCGGGCGACGGTTGATCTGGTTGACCAGCGGTCGCAGCAGGGTGTTGGCGGCCAGCACGAACAGGGCGCCCAGAATGGCCTCCATGGCCAGCCCTGCACCACAGGCGGCGCCGACCGCAGCGACACCCCAGAGGGTGGCGGCAGTGTTGATGCCGCGGATATTGCCCGACTCGCGCATGATGACGCCGGCGCCGAGAAAGCCGATGCCGGAGACGATATAGGCCACCACATGGACCACGTTGTAGTTGCCGCCGTGCAGGTCATAGATGCGCTGGGCCAGACTGACGAACAGGGCGGCCCCTACGGCGACCAGCACGTTGGTGCGCAGGCCCGCGGTACGTTGGCGGTACTGGCGCTCCAGCCCGATCAGACTGCCGAGCACAAAGGCGAGCAGCAGGCTGGCCAGGGTGTCGAGCAGGGAGATCATGTCAATTTGTTGCCACATCTTCATGGCGTACTCCTTCTGATAAGTGCTAGCTTGGTGCAATCCATGATGAAACGCCGGGAGGCGGATGGATCAGGGGATGATTGCGCGGATGGCCAGCAGACAAACAAAACGCGGCGTCCCGGGGCGTGAGCATCATCGGATGCCCTGACGCTCGGAGAGGACGCAACAAGCGGGGCCAGCGTGGCTGGCCCCTTTCACTGTGGTTAACGCAGGTGTGCGGTCAGTTGAGTTCGGGATCGCAGTCGATGCGCGGGCGCAGTTGCCAGCGCACCGGATGTGCTACTCCGACCTGATGAACAAACTGCACCAGATAGCGGCGCTGGGGCGGGGTGCACTGCAGGTTGAGCACCAGCTCACGCCCGCCGCCGCGACCCGGCTTCATCGATTGCATCGGTTGCAGCCCCGCCGGTTGCAGGGTGTGGTTCACCATATCCAGCACCTGCTCCATATCGGCGCGATCCTCACAACGGATCTGCAGCCGGTAGTGGTGCTGACGCGGTTTGCCGCCCAGCCAGCGTGGCAGCATGCCACGGCCGAGCCTGCTCAACAGGGGGTGAGCCCGGGTAGCAACAGAACCTGTTGCGACCGCGCGATCCGCAGCCGGTTTGATTGAGATAAAACGCATAGCAGCCTCCTTGTGGGAAGCAGAAACTATGCAGGCATGGCGACCGTGGCGGTTGGCCACAGGTCACCAGACGTCAAGTGTAAAAAGGGAGAAGAGGGGAGTGGATTTCCGCTTCTCGCAGGGTTGCGAGTTGCGGCAGAGAAAGACCTGCGGCTAGCTCGCGACCTTGGTACCGACGATGAGGGTCGGTCTACAACTGTCACTTGATGAGTTGCCCACTGATGGTCTCCGCTATTGATAAGAGGCTCGAATGATAGCCGAGGTGGCAGGCAGGGTAAACCCCGCGCCGCCCGCAGCAACATCTTGAAACATAATCGAAAGCCCCGTTTTGCCGCGCAGGGCCACCAAAAGCAGACCCGGCGAGGGCCGGGTCTGCGGGGTCATTCGGTCTTGTCGATGCCGAGGTATTTGAGCATCAGTTTTTCGTAGATGGGCTCGGTATCCCCCACCTGCATCTTGTGCAGAAAGTACTTCTCGAAGGCGATCTTGGCCAGATGGACCCACTTTCCTTTCTTGAACCAGGCGACGTTGCGCGGCGGGATCTGCGGCATGGCGACGAAGGCGGCGCCGGTGTCCCCCATGTCTGCCAGACAGATGGCATTCCACACTGCTTTGGTTACCGGCGGCTGGCCACTGAGCTCCGCCTTGATGTTGTGGCTTAAGGTGCGCACCATCGCCTCAATCATGTAGCCGGTCTTGGGCACCCCGGTCGGCACCGGCGTCTTGTGCGGCGGTGCAATGGCGATGCAGACCCCGGCGGCGTAAATCTGCGGGAAGGCGGGGTTGCGCTGGTGTTCGTCGACGATGACAAAGCCACGGGGATTGACCAGCCCCTCGATGTCCCGCAGTGGCGCAATGCCGACAAAGGCGGGCAGCATCATGGCATGTTTGTAGGGCAGGGTGTGGGTGCGCTTGATGTTGCCCTCATCGTCCAGCTCCTCCACCGTCATCTGGCCATCTTGCGCCGCCACGGTGCGGGCATTGCAGATCCACTGCACGTCGCGCATTCGCAGTTCGCTCTCCAGCATCCCCTTGGAGTCGCCCACGCCGTTGAGACCCAGATGGCCGATGTAGGGCTCGCTGGTGACAAAGGTCATGGGCACATTTTTCCTCACCTTCTTGTCGCGCAGGTGGCGATCGAGGATGAACGCATACTCGTAGGCGGGGCCGAAGCAGGAGGCGCCCGGCATGGCGCCGACAATCACAGGGCCGGGCTCATCGACCAGTGCGCTGACACTGTGACGGCACTCTTCGGCGTGGGAGAGGGTACAGACGCTGGTGGTGCCACCGGATTCGGGGCCAGCCCCCGTCACCTCGTCAAAGGCGAGGGCCGGGCCGGTGCAGATTGCCAAAAAGTCGTAACGCAGGGTCTGGCCATCGGAGAGGGTGAGCTGCTGCGCCGCCGGTTGCAGCTCGGTCAGGGCGGCATGGATAAAGCGGATCCCCTTTTTCTTCACATGGGGTTCGATGGGGATCGAGATCTCCTTGCGCTCCCGCCACTGGACGGCAATCCAGGGGTTGGAGGGGGTGAATTCAAAGTCCGGCTTGTCATTGATGAGGATCACCTCATGCTGCTTGCCCAGTTCGGCCTTGAGTTCGTAGGCGGCAGACATGCCCCCGAGACCTGCGCCGATGACGATTACCGTTGCCATGTTCAGCCTCCTGCGTTTATTACACGCTCATGTGAGCCGGGTCATCCGACCCGTTTATTTAAAACCTATCCGTTTGAGGATCATCGCTGCCGGGCAGAAACCGGTGAATGCGCTCTGGATCAGGTTGACCCCGACAAAGGCACTCAACCAGACAAAGCCCGGATGAACCCAGGTGGTAAGGATAAGCGAGAGCAGCAACATGCAACCCGCGACGATTCTGACTCCGTTATCTACTGTCATGGTCTTTCTCCTTATCTACTTTAGATATTGCTAATTTAGTGTTGTTTTATACAATAGAACAAATATCAGCAATTGCTAATTTACTCTTATGAGCCAATTCGACGAGATGAACAGACATGCGACAGCCGCCGCCTCCTTGCTCAAGGCGTTGGCTCATCCCGAACGCCTGATGGTGCTCTGCCAGCTGGTGGAGGGGGAGAAGGGGGTCGGGGAGCTGCTGGCCCATAGCCAACTCGGGCAGTCGGCCTTCTCCCAGCAACTTTCGGTATTGAAGCGCTACGGCTTGATCCGTTCGCGCAAGGTTTCCCAGCAGATCTACTACTCGCTGGTGAGCGAGGCGGCTGCCGATGTGCTGGGGGCGCTGCAAACCCATTTTTGTCACTCGGAAAATAAGGAATCTTGATGATGGAAAGCCAATGGCTGCTCTCTTTGGGCGGCGGCATGCTGGCGGGGCTGTCGGCCCTGATCCTGATGTTGTTCAACGGCCGGGTGGCCGGCATCAGCGGCATTCTGGCCGGTGCGCTGCAACACCGTGCACCGTGGCGGGTGCTGTTTCTGCTGGGGCTGGGGGCGGGCGCCTGGTTGGCGCTGACTCTGGGTTGGGCCAGTATGCCCGCATTCACCACCTTGCCTGGTTGGCCGGTGGTGCTGCTGGCCGGTCTGCTGGTCGGCATCGGTACCCGTCTTGGCAATGGCTGCACCAGCGGTCACGGCATCTGTGGTATGGGGCGGCTCTCCCTGCGCTCCATCGTCGCCACCCTGACCTTTATGGCGGCAGGCTTTATCACCGTCTTCGTCACTCATCATCTGCTGTAAGGGGCTGATTGCCATGAAGTTGCTGACAAGTTTGTTTGCGGGTGTGTTGTTCGGACTGGGGATGGCCATCTCCGGCATGATGGATCCCGCCCGGGTCACCGGTTTTCTCGATCTGGCCGGGGCCTGGGATCCCAGCCTCGCCTTCGTGATGGGAGGGGCCCTGCTGGTCTTTATGCCGGGTTATTTTTTGCTGGTGAAACCCCGTCGCCAGAGTGTGCTGGGGGAGCCCATCGTTGCCGTACCAGCCCCTCGGCTGGAGCGCCGGCTGATCGGCGGGGCCGCGCTGTTTGGCATCGGCTGGGGATTGGTGGGTATCTGCCCGGGGCCTGCTCTGAGTCTCATTTCCAGCGGGCAGCCCATGATAATGTTGTTTATAGCGGCCATGGTGGCCGGGATCTTGCTGTTTGACAGAGGGCTGGCCAGGTTGCTGACCAAGGCGCCAGCTCGGGGAGTGGATAAGGTGCGCCAGTCCCATACCGCCTGATCCCGTGAAGTGACTGATGACGCCAGGGAAGGAGAGTAATGATGGAAAAGATCCGGTTGCTGGGGATCACCTTATTGGTGATGACATCGCAGGCCATGATATCCCCCCGGGCCTTTGCCGCAGACGGGGAGCCAGAGCCCCTGTTGACAGTGACGCCACAGCCGGTGACCGACTGGCTGACGCTGGATGGCACCGTCAGTGCCATCAATCAGGGGACGGTGGCGGCCCAGACCAGCGGCCGGGTCTCCCGCATGCTGGTGGATGTGAACGATCAGGTGCAGGCGGGGCAACCGCTGCTGGAGATCAGCGGCAAAGAGCAGTTTGCCGCCGTCACGGGTGCCGAGGCGCGGCTGGCCCGGGCGCAGGCCCAGCAGGTGGAAGCCGAGCGCCAGCTCGCCCGCTTTCAGGCGCTGATTGCCAAGGGGGTGATCACCCGCGCCCAGCTCGATAATGCCCAGGCGACGGATCGCGCCGCCCGCGCCGAGGTGAACGCTGCCGATGCGGCCCTCACTCAGGCCCGCGAGGCCTACGGTTATACCCGCATTCTGGCTCCCTACGCCGGAGTGGTGACCAAACGGCTGGTGGAGTTGGGGGAGACTGTCGCCCCCGGTACCCCGCTGCTCTCCGGCTTCTCTCTAGACACCTTGCGGGTGGAGGTGGAGTTGCCCCAATCCGCCCTGACGCTGGCTCGTGAGCCTGCGGATGTGCAGGTGCTGCTGCCTGATGGCAAGCCTGTTACCCCGGTCAAATTGACTCGCTTCAACTATGCCGACAGCCAGAGCCACGCCTTCAGGTTGCGCCTCGACTTGCCGCCGCAAACCGCCGGGGTATTGCCCGGCATGTGGCTCAAGGTGCAGCTCAAGCAGGGTGAGCGTCAGGTGTTGCAGGTGCCGGAGCGCGCCCTGCTGCGGCAAGGGGAGTTCAACGGCGTCTATCTGCAGCAACCCGCTGGCTGGGCCCTGACACCGGTGCGGGTCGGCCATTGCGTCGAGGGACAGTGCGAGATCTTGGCCGGCCTGCAAGCCGGTGACAAGCTGGCTCCCGATGCCTGGGCGCAGCAGCAGGAGGTGGCCCATGAGTAGCGAGCTGAATGGCAACAAGGAGAGGCTGGGACCTGCCGGTCGGCTGGCTGCGCTGTTTCAGGGCTCGGCCATCACGCCGCTGCTGGCGCTGGTGGGGCTGTTGCTCGGCCTGTTTGCGGTGCTGGTGACCCCCAAGGAGGAGGAGCCGCAGATCGATGTCACCTTCGCCGATGTCTACATTCCCTTCCCGGGAGCCAGCCCGGCTGAAGTGGCCTCTCTCGTCACCACCCCTGCCGAGCAGGTGGTCTCCCAGATAAAGGGGATTGATACTCTCTACTCTTTTTCCCAACCCGATGGCGCCCTGCTGGTGGTGGTGTTCAAGGTAGGGGTGAGCCGTGAGCAGGCCATCGTCGATCTCAACAACCAGCTCGACTCCAACCGCGACTGGTTGCCACAGGGGATCGGAGTCGGTCAGCCACTGGTGAAACCGAGGGGGATCGATGATGTCCCCATCGTCAGTCTGACCTTATGGAGCAAAGAGTGGAGCAAAGAGGGGAGCAAGCAACTGGGGGCGCCCGAGCTGACCCGGGTCGCCCATGAGCTGGAGACCGAACTCAAGCGCATTCCCGGTACCCGCGATATCTACACGCTGGGCAGCCAGAGCGCCGTGTTGCGGGTGATGCCGGATCCGGCGGCCCTCAGCGCTCACGGCATCAGCTGGGGCGAGCTGAGCCAGCGACTGGCGGCCGCCAATCAGGTAGGCACCGCACAGGCTATCGAGCAGAACAACAGTGAGATTAAGGTGCAGGTGGGGCAGTTCCTGCAAAGTGAGCAGGAAGCTAGAGAGCTGGTGGTGGGGCTGCACGACGGCAAGCCGGTCTATCTGGGGGAGGTGGCCAGGGTATCTCTGGGTCAGGAGACCCCGACTAGGCGCAGCTGGATGGGGCTGGGGGATCGCAGCTATCCGGCGGTGACCCTGGCCATCGGCAAGCAGCCAGGCCAGAACGCGGTTGAGGTGGCCAAGCGGGTGGAGGCGCGGGTCGAGAGTCTCAAAAATCGGCTTATCCCTGCCGGCGTCGAGGTGACGGTGACCCGGGACTACGGCGTCACCGCCGAGACCAAATCCAACACCCTGATCGGCAAGCTGATTTTTGCCACCACGGCGGTGGTGGTGCTGGTGCTGGTGAGCATGGGTTGGCGCGAGGCGTTGGTGGTGGGCGTTGCCATCGTTATCACCCTGGCGCTGACCCTGTTTGCCAGCTGGGCCTGGGGCTTTACCCTCAACCGGGTGTCGCTGTTTGCGCTGATCTTCTCCATCGGCATTCTGGTGGATGACGCCATAGTTGTGGTGGAGAACATTCACCGCCATCGCGGTTTGGGCAAGGGGGCACTCAAGGATCTTATTCCGGGGGCGGTGGACGAGGTGGGGGGGCCGACCATACTGGCGACCCTGACCGTTATCGCGGCCCTGCTGCCGATGGCCTTTGTCAGCGGGCTGATGGGCCCTTACATGAGCCCCATTCCCATCAATGCCAGCATGGGGATGCTCATCTCCCTGCTGGTGGCCTTTATCTTCTCCCCCTGGCTGGCGAGCCATTTGCTCAAAGGTGAGGTGCATGGTGCCCACGGCGAGGCCAAGGCTGGTCTCTTTCACCGGCTGATGACCCCTTTCCTGATCGGTGATGGCGCCAAGCGTGCCAGACGCAAACTCTGGCTGGTGGTGTTGCTGCTGGTCGGGGCCGCCACCGCAATGCCGGTGGTGCAGTGGGTGGTGCTCAAGATGCTCCCCTTTGACAACAAGTCGGAATTTCAGCTGGTGCTCGATATGCCGGAGGGGGCGACCCTGGAGCAGACCGAGCGCACCCTGCTGGCGGTCGGACGAGAGCTTGCCAAGGTGGAGGAGGTGAAGGATTACCAGATCTACGCCGGCACCGCCGCCCCCATCAATTTCAACGGGCTGGTGCGCCACTACTTTATCCGCAGCGGCGCCAACGTGGGGGATATTCAGGTCAATCTGGTGGACAAGCATGAACGGGATCGCAGCAGTCACCAGATTGCCCAGTCGGTTCGGGAGCCGCTGCAGGCCATCGCCAGTGCGGCAGGGGGCAACCTGAAAGTCGTTGAGGTGCCCCCCGGCCCGCCGGTCTGGTCTCCCATCGTTGCCGAGATCTATGGCCCGACTCAGGCTGCCCGCGAAGCGGCGGCGCGCGCCGTACAGGCCCGTTTTGTGGCCACGGCGGATCTGGTGGACGTGGATATCTATCTGACCGACCCGCAGCCCAAGTGGCGGCTGGTGGTGGATCGCAGCAAGGCGGCCCTGCTCGGGGTCGATCTCGGGGATCTGGTGAGCACCCTCAATGGTGGGGTGGGTTATCAGGATGCCAGCTGGCTGCAGGGGCACGGTGCCAAGTATCCGGTGCCGATCCGCATCGAACTGGCTCCCGGTGACAAACGGGATCTGGCGGGTGTGCTGGCCCTCAAGGTGCGCAGCCAGAGCGGCCAGCTGGTGCGGGTCTCCGAGCTGGTGAGTCGCCGTGATGAGGTGGCCCCCAGCTATATCATGCACAAGAACATGCAGCCCATGGTGATGGTGGTGGCCGACATGGGTGGCCATACCGACAGCCCGCTCTACGGCATGTTTGCCGCCGGTGCCGACATCGATCTGCCCCAATATTACGTGCAGCAGCCCGACAAACTGGGGGAGGTGGCGCTGTTGTGGGACGGTGAGTGGAAGATCACCTACGAGACCTTCCGCGACATGGGTATCGCCTACGGGGTGGGGATGATCCTCATCTACCTTCTGGTGGTGGCCCAGTTCCACTCCTATCTGGTGCCACTCATCATCATGGCTCCCATTCCGCTCACCATCATAGGGGTGATGCCGGGCCACGCCCTGCTGGGAGCCCAGTTTACCGCTACCTCGATGATCGGGATGATCGCCTTGGCCGGGATCATCGTACGCAACAGCATCCTGCTGGTGGACTTTATCGAGCAGCAGCGCAGCGCCGGAGTGGCGTTCGAGCAGGCGGTGATCGAAGCGGCGCAGGTGCGGGCCAAACCCATCATGCTGACGGCGCTGGCGGCGATGATCGGAGCCCTGTTTATCCTCGATGATCCCATCTTCAACGGACTGGCCATCAGCCTGATTTTCGGGATCCTGGTCTCCACTTTGCTCACCCTGGTGGTGATACCCTTGCTCTATTATGCCCTGCTCTCCCGACGCTCATGACGGGAGTCACTAGCGAAAGGATGCGCGATGAAGAGAGGTTGGTTGTGGTGGGGAAGTGGCGCTGTGGTAGCGGTGGCTGCTGTGGCATGGTGGTGGCGACCGCAGCCGACGCCGATCAGGCTGGCTGAGGTCGGGCGGGGGGATGTGCTGGTCACTGTGGTCAACACCCGGGCTGGCACCATCAAGTCGTGCCAGCGGGCCGGGCTAAGTCTGCCCGGTGGCGGCGTGGTGGAGCAGATCGCCGTCAAGGCCGGGGAGCGGGTAGCCCGGGGAGATCTGCTGCTGACCCTCTGGAGTGACGATATTCACGCCGATCTCGCCCGGGCCCGCGCCCAGCAGGCCCTTGGCAAGACCCAGCGCGAGGAGCGCTGCAGCGAGGCGGCCTACTACGAGCGGGAGGCCAACCGGCTGGCCACCTTGCTGGCCAAAAATCTCACCTCTCGCACCCTCGCCGAGCAGGCCCAGAATCTGGCCGATACCCGCCGCTATGTCTGCCGCGCATCCCGTCAGCAGGAGCGGGTTGACGAGGCGCAGGTCGCCCAGGTGGAGGCCCGCTTGAGCGAGCGCCGCCTGCTGGCGCCGTTTGCCGGGGTGGTGGCGGAGGTCAACAGCAAGCTGGGCGAATACATGACTCCCTCACCGCCCGGAGTGGCCATGCCTCCGGTGATCGATCTCATCGACGATCGCTGTCTCTATGTCTCAGCCCCCATCGATGAGGTGGATGCCGCCCGCCTCAAGGTGGGCCAGTCTGCCCGGGTACTGCTTGACGCCATGCCCGGGCGCGATTTTGCCGCCACTGTCACCCGTATCGCCCCCTATGTGAAGGAGCTGGAGAAGCAGGCTCGTACCGTGGAGGTGGAGGCGGCGCTCACTGCCCTGCCCACCGATGTCCCCCTGCTTATTGGCTACAGCGCCGACCTTGAGGTCGAGGTGACCCGTGCCACCGATGTGCTGCGGGTAGCGGCCAGCAGCCGGGCCGACGATGGCAGCGTGCTGCGGCTGGAAGGGGATAAGCTGGTGCGGGTGGTACCCCGCTGGGGTGTGGAGAACTGGAACTGGATTGAGGTGGCCGAGGGGCTCGCCGCCGGTGATCGGCTGGCAGCCCAGCCCGGACAGATTGTCGGGGAGGGCCCTTTCAGCGCCGATACGGAGCAGACGGATGAGTGATCTCATTCGCCTTGATGTCGTCAGCCGTCGTTTCACTCTGGGGGGGAGCGAAGTGGCCGCCCTCGATCGCGTCTCCCTGCGGGTTGCCGAGGGGGAGTATCTGGCGGTGATGGGCCCCTCGGGCTCCGGCAAATCGACCCTGCTCAATGTGCTGGGGCTGCTGGATCGGCCCGACGAGGGGCGCTACTGCCTGGGAGGGGAGGATACCGCCACCCTGTCAGAGCCGGCGCTGGCCCAGCTGCGCGGCCATCGCATCGGTTTCGTGTTCCAGTCGTTTCACCTCATCTCCCGCCTCACCGCCCGTGAAAACGTCGAGCTGCCGCTGATGCTGTGCGGGATCGCCCCCGCCGAGCGCCATCGCCGCAGTCAGCAGTTGCTGGGGGAGCTGGGGCTGGAGAACCGGGCCGGACATCGCCCAGCCGAACTCTCCGGCGGTCAGCGTCAGCGGGTGGCCATCGCCCGGGCCATGGCGATGGCGCCGCGACTGATCCTGGCCGACGAGCCCACCGGCAATCTCGACTCCCGCTCCGGGGAGGAGGTGATTACCCTGCTGGAGGGGCTCAACCGGGAGCAGGGGATCACGCTGGTGGTGGTGACTCACGACCTGCGCCTCGGTGAGCGGGCGGGCAGGCGGATCCTGATGAACGATGGCCGCATCAACATTGATAGCGGCGGTGGCTGAATGCGGCGGCCCGATGTGATCCGCTTTGCCGCCGTGGCCTTGCTGCGTCAGCGTTCACGGGCGCTGGTCTTGATCCTGGCGGTGAGTCTGAGCGTCACCTCGGTGCTGCTGCTCACCGCGCTGGGGGAGGGGGCGAGGCGCTATGTGGCCGACCAGTTCAGCTCCCTTGGCAAGGATCTGCTGGTAATGTTTCCGGGCCGCAAGGAGACCACCGGCGGGCTGCCGCCGGTCACCGGCAACAGTCTGCGGCAGATCACCCTCGATGACATGCACTACCTTGGCCAGCACCAGCCAAACGTGCGGCTGGTGCCGCTGGTGATGGGCTTTGCCGAGGCCAAACAGGGGGCGCGGTTGCGTCAGACCATGCTGCTTGGCAGCAGCAACGGGCTGCGCGATACCCACGGGCTGGAGCTGCTCTCCGGCCGCTGGCTGCCGGGGGATGCCGCAGAGGATCGCCCAGCCGTCCTGCTCGGGGCCGTGGTGGCCCGTGAGCTGTTTGGTCAGGCCGATCCGGTCGGCCAGTGGCTGCGTTTTGACAATCGTCGCTTTCGGGTTGTGGGGGTCTTCACCAGCCAGAGCAGCAATCTGGGGATGGACATGGCCGAAGCCGCGCTGATCCCGGTCGGTAGCGCCATGCGGCTGTTCAACACCGAGGGGCTGTTTCGCTTGCTGATCCAGCCGCTGGCGGGGCAAGCCGTGCCGCCGCTGGTCAAGCGACTGGAGCAGCTGATGCAGGGGCGCCACGGGGTACTCGATGTGACCGTGGTGCGTCGCGACGCCATGTTGGCTACCTTCTCCACCATTCTCTCGACCCTCACCCTGGCCGTTGCCGGCATCGGCGCCATCAGCCTGCTGGTCTCCGGCATCATGATGATGAATCTGGCGCTGATCAGCACCCGCCAGCGCACCGGCGAGATCGGCCTGCTCAAGGCGCTGGGGGCCGACAGTCGCCAGATCCGCCAGCTGTTTTTGTGGGAGGCGCTGCTGCTGAGCGGCAGTGGCGCGCTGTTTGGCACTGTGTTGGGCTATGCCCTGGTTGCCCTCGCCGGAGTGATTTGGCCCGGATTTCCGGCGGCAGTCCCTCTGCTCGCTACTTTCTGCACCATACCTGCGGCCCTGCTGACCGGGCTGTTTTTTAGCTGGCTGCCCGCCTCCCGGGCGGCACGGCAAGATCCGGTCAGCAGCCTGCGCAGCGGGCAGTGGAGCGGTGGCTGATGCGCGCCGCTGATCTGCTGTTCTGGCTCTGGCGCGCCTTGCTGGCTGGGCGCAGTCGCAGCCTGCTGTCGGCGCTCGGCATTGCCATCGGGATCGCCTCGGTGACCCTGCTCACCGGCATCGGCGAGGGGCTCAGGCTCTATCTGCTCGACAGCTTCTCCCTATTTGGCACCCGGCTGATCGCCGTGACCCCGGGCAAGACCGAAACCGCCGGCGGCCCGCCCGGTATCCTCTCCAGCAGCCGTCCCCTGCTGCTGGAGGATGCCGATGCCCTCGCCAGATTGGCAGGGGTAGAGGCGGCGCTCCCTGTGGTGCAGGGGCAGGGGGAGGTACGCAGCCGCGGGCTCACCCGCAGCACCGCCATTCTGGGCACAGGTCCGGCGGCACTCTCCGGCTGGCGGCTCACCCTGGTGCAGGGGCGTTTTCTGCCCGCGGACGACAGTGCCATGCCCCGCGCCTATGCGGTGCTGGGTGCCAAGGTGGCGGCTGAGCTGTTTCCCGGTGGTGATGCGCCGGGCAGTCTGCTGCGCGCCGGTGATCGCCGTTTTCGGGTGGCCGGGGTGCTGGCCCCCAAAGGGCAATTTCTCGGCTTTGATCTGGACGACATGATCTATCTGCCCGCCGTCCACGCCCAGGCGCTGTTCAACAAGGAGGGGCTGCAGGAGATCGACGTCATCTATCGCGCCGGGCAGACGGAGGCCGACATCACCGCCCAGATCCGGCGAGTGCTGATCGCCCGCCATGGCGCCGAGGATTTCACCCTCACCTCCCAGCAGGACATGCTGACCAGCCTCGACAAAATCCTCTCCATCATCAAGCTGGCGGTTGGCGGGCTCGGCATTATCTCGCTGCTGATCGGGGCGGTCGGCATCTTCAGCATCATGAGCATCGCCCAGCAGGAGCGGATCCCCGAAGTGGGCTTGCTGATGGCGCTGGGTTGCCCACGGCGGCGCATTCTATTGCTGTTCCTGCTCGAAGCCGTGGTGCTGGCGCTGCTGGGCGGAGCCATGGGGCTGGCCCTGCTCGGCGGGCTCAAGCTGCTGCTCACCCTGCTGGCGGCCGGCTTGCCGCTCACCCTCCATCCTCTCTATCTGCTGCTGGCGCTCGGTTGCAGCGCTCTGGTCGGTCTGCTGGCCGGGGTCGCTCCTGCGCTGCGGGCAGTGCGTCTCGATCCCGTGGTGGCTCTGCGGGGTGACTAGGTCGCCCCTTTCGCAAGAGGCGCGTTGCGCTCGGGTCTGAGCAGAGGGGGACTAGGCGACCACCTCCGCAACAGGCGCGTTGCGCTCAGGTCTGAACAGGGGGAAGTAACGGCGATCCGCCTGACTCATGTGGCCGACCACCAGCTCCTGAATGATGAAGTTGAGCAGCTCGTCGTTGCCCAGCGTCCCCGCTTTGGCGGCGTGCAGCAGTTGGCTTGCTTTGTTGAGCAGGCGCTGGTGATCCTGACGGTGGCTGATGAGTTCCCGATAGTCGATCTCCGCCAGCATCTGCTCTTCAAAGGCGAAGTGGTGACGAGCCATGTCGAACAGGCTCTCCAGACTCTCCAGAAACGGGGCCGGATCCTCGTGCTGATCTTTCATCCGCTCCAGCAGCCGGTTGGTCAGCACGAACAGCTGGCGATGCTCGGCATCGATGCGCGGGTGACCGCACTCGTGGCCGGGTTGCCACAGCAGGGCGCCCTGCTCGGGATCAAGGCCTTCGGTATAGAGGCAGACCCGGCCGCGGCCGCGATTCTTCGCCTGATACATGGCCTGATCGGCGTGGTGCATCAGGGTCTTGGCATCCTCCCCGTGCTCGGGATAGAGCGCCAGCCCGATACTGCTGGAGATAAGCAGCTCCTGCCCCTCCAGCTGGAACGGATGGCGCAGCTGCTGATGCAGCTTGTCGGCCACCGCCAGCACTTCGTCGCCACTCTCCGGCAGCAAGATAACGAACTCGTCGCCCCCCAGCCGTGCCACCAGATCCTGTTTGCGCACGCAGTGGCTCATCCGCTCGGCCACCATATTGAGCAGAATATCCCCGGTCTCATGGCCGAAGGTGTCGTTGATCGGCTTGAAGTGATCGAGATCGATAAACATCAATGCCAGCGGACGGGGCGTCTCTTGCTCCATCAGCTCCTTGAGCCGTTGCTGCAGCAAGCGGCGATTGGGCAGCCCGGTGAGGGGGTCGTAGAAGGCGAGGCGGCGCATCATCTCCTCTCGCGCTGCCCGCTCGGTGATATCCCGGGTGACCCCGAGGATCGCCTCCGGCTGGGCATTGTGGTTGCCATGCAGGGTGGTGATGGTTTCGGTGGCCACCAGATGGCCATCCTTGTGGCGCAGCTGGGTGCGAATGACCCGGCGGGTCTGGTCATGTTCTCCCCGCTGCCAGGCCTCCAGAGTGGCAGAGATCTCCTCGCGCAGCAGTTGCCTTGAGGCATCCGGCAGCAGCTGTTTGAGGGGCAGGGCAAACAGCTCTAGGGCCTCGTAGCCGCTCAGAGGAGTGATGGCCGGACTGACGTAGCGAAAGCGCAAGCTGGCGGCATCCATGGTCCAGATCACATCGGCGCTGTTCTCCGCCACGAAGCGATAGTGCTGCTCGCTCTGGGCCAGTTCACGGGTCAGCCGCTGGCGATCTCGCGCCTCCTGGCGCAGGCGCAGATAGAGGTGCAAGAAGATGCCGAGCAGGGTCATCAGGGTAAAGGTGATGAGCATGGCCACCGCCACGCTCTTGTCGAATAGTTGCCGTTGCTGGCGCAGCCGCTCCTGCGCCGGGTCGTAGATAAAGCGGTCGAGGTTGGGCAATACCGTGAGCATGCCCGCCTCCAGATAGGTTTTGGCGATCTGCAGCCAGCGCTCCTGCTGCATGTAGCCGGGTTCAATCAAATCCGGCTGCATCAGCTCTCTGGTTTCGCGCGCCTCGAACTCCAGCTGTTCACGGCCAGCCCCGGTCGGGTACTGCTCCATGATGAGGTTGATCATCTCTTCGGGGTGGTCCATCGCATAGCGCCACCCCTTGAGGCTGGCCTGCTGGAAGGCGTAGACCCGATCCTGTCGGGTGATCAGCTCCCGCTCGGAGGTAAACAGGTTGTCGCCGTAGAAGTCGAAGTCGATGGTGCGCGGACTGAAGACCCGATAGGGGATGCCTCTTTGCTGCAGATAGAAGGGCTCGGTAGTGCTGTAGGCGCTGATGGCATCCACCTTGCCCGCCAGCAGTGCCTGTATCCCCTGCTTGTATGGGAGGGTGACCCAGTCGCGGCTGCGGGTCTGGTGAGAAAGGTAGGTCAGCAGCTCGTTGGAGCCAGGCTCCAGCATCAGTCGCTTGTTGGCCAGATCAGCCGGGTTGCGAATATCTGGCCGATCCAGCGTGAGCAGAACCAGCGGCGAGTGCTGCAGCAGGGCGGCGAGCACCACCACCGGACGACCGGCAGCCCGATCCAGCAGCAGATCACTGCCGCTGATGCCAAACTGGGCCTTTCCCGAGATCACCTCGCTGACCACATCGGTGCGGGAGTCCGCTTCGCGCAGGGTGACATGCAGACCGGCCTCCCGATAAAACCCTTTGGCGATGGCCGCGTAGTAACCGGCAAACTGGAACTGGTGTTGCCACGGCAACTGGACGATGACCTGCTCGCCGGCTCGCACCGGGGGAGAGGTCAGGGTCGCGATGACCATACTGACCAGCATTGGCAGAAACCAGCTGAGGGGCTGGCGGGGGGCTGCGTTCTCCGTCATACAACGTTTCTCTCGGGAGCGGTGTCTAGGCTAGATTCAAGCAATTTTGTGTCACCTGCAAGGGGAGAAAAGGCGTTTGCAATGGGGGATAGGGGGGTTGGAAAGTCATTTTTGTGTCATTCATCACACGGAATGGATACATGCCGTTTTTTTGCAAGTTATGTGACCAATAAGAGAGTCATATGGCCTATCGAAGTGGTCGCATTCTAGCCACTTTTTCCCGTTTTTATCGTTGTCATTGTGGCTTGACTGCATTTTTTCCGTGGTTGCACGTCAAGCTGTGTCGTTATATCAATAGATACTTTTATGGGGCGGTCAGGTGTGACGCAAATGTATCGCGGCTGCTGCGCACCGGTTAATGTGCGATGGCTCAGTGATGGTACCCCGTCAGTGTTATCATGCTGCCCCCAGTTCCGGATAAGGTCTTTTTATGTCCCGCTTGCGTCTGCTTGTCTCCGACTCTCACGATCCCCTGTTCAATCTGGCCGTTGAGGAGTGCATCTTCCGCCAGATGGACCCCGGCCAGCGGGTGCTGTTCCTCTGGCGCAATGCCAATACCGTGGTGATTGGCCGTGCCCAGAATCCGTGGAAGGAGTGCAATACCCGCCGCATGGAAGAGGATGGGGTTACCCTGGCGCGTCGCAGCAGCGGTGGCGGCGCCGTGTTCCACGACCTTGGCAACAGCTGCTTCACCTTCATGGCGGGCAAGCCGGAGTATGACAAGAGCGTCTCCACCGCCATCGTGCTGGACGGGCTCAAGCGATTGGGGATCGAGGCCTTTGCCTCCGGTCGCAACGATCTGCTGGTGGCCACCCCGGACGGGGAACGCAAGGTATCAGGGTCGGCCTATCGGGAGACTCTGGATCGCGGGTTTCACCACGGCACCCTGCTGCTGGACGCCGATCTCGGCCGGCTCGCCAACTACCTCAACCCCGACCCCAAGAAGCTGGCGGCCAAGGGGATCACCTCGGTGCGCAGCCGGGTGGCCAATCTGTGCGAACTGCTACCGGGGATCGACCATCAACAGATGAGCGAGGCGCTGCAGGAGGCCTTTTTCCACCATTACGGCGCGCGAGTTGAGCCCGAGCATATCTCCCCCGAGCAGATGCCGGATCTGCCGGGCTTTGCCGAGACCTTCGCCCGTCAGCGCAGCTGGGAGTGGAACTATGGTCATGCCCCGGCGTTCAGCCATCTGCTGGAGGAGCGGTTCAGCTGGGGCGGGGTGGAGTTGCACTTTGATGTGGAGAAGGGGGTCATCACCCGGGCACAGCTCTTTAGCGATACTCTGGAGCCGGCCCCGTTTGATCTGCTGGCGGCCGAACTGGCGGGTTGCGGCTATCGACCGGACGCTGTTGCCGCGCGTCTGCAGCCCTGGTTGGCGGCCTTCCCGCAGCAGCAGAGCGAGCTGGCGGAGTTTGCACGGTGGCTGTTGGCCTCCCTGCGTTGAGGGCTGCGCTGATGGCGGTTCGATAGTGAGGGCTCTGTCAGCCAGGATGGGAGCAAGATCACGAAATATAAAGAGGCGCCTCAAAGGCGCCTTTTTGCCAGCCCTTGTGATGGCTGATACATGACAAAAAGTAGGGTAGGCCATTAGATATTGTCACTGTCGGCCCCGCTGGTACAGGGGTATAACGGCCGCACATTTGCTGTACTAATGGTATAAAAATGAGTGACTTAGTTTATCTGCAAGACGAAAGCGTCAATGCCGTCCATCCCGATTTCTCCGCCCGTTTCGCCACCGTCAAAGCCAACTTTTTCTCGCGCAATCCCGATCTCTGGCCCGTTTTTCGCGAACCCGGATTTGCCTCCCTCAATGAATTTCGGGCCCGTGGCCTGGCTCCCGATGCCCGTTTGAATGCCTGGCCTGATGGCCGCGCCCGCCTGGCCGATCTCTGCGAGACCATGCCGGTGCCCGCCACCATGCGCACCCCGGGCGAGCCCATGGCCGAGCTGCTGTTTGCCGCCGCGCTGTCGAAGGATTGGGAGAATCCCTCCAGCGTCGAGAACGTCATCACGATGTCAGCAGATCCCGCCATCTACGGCGCCCAGCTGGGCATTCTGGCCAACCCCAATCTGGTCTACTCCGAATATGCCGGAGTGGCCGAGGAGCTGGAGAAGAAGGTAGTGCGCCAGATTGCGCTGCTGGCGGGTTACGACCCGGCTCGCGCCACCGGCATCTTCACCCAGGGGGGGACCTTTTGTAACCTCTATGGCTATCTGCTCGGTATTCGCAAAACTTTGCCGGAGGCCAAGCACAAGGGGCTCGGTCACTATCAGGATTACCGCATCATCAACTCCCAGGGCGGTCACTACTCCAATATCACCAACCTCTCCCTGCTCGGAGTCGATATAGAGAACAAGACCATCCGCATTCAGGTCGGCGAGAACAATGACATCGATCTCGACCACCTCGAGCGCACCCTGACCGCCAGTTTTGCCCTGAAACACGTGGTGCCCACCATCATGCTCACCATGGGCACCACTGATACCTTCGGGGTGGATCAGGTGAAACCCGTGTTCGAGCTGCGCAATCGCCTCTGCGAGCAGTTCGAGGTGACGGTCAAGCCCCATATCCACGTCGATGCGGCCATCGGCTGGTCGATGATCTTCTTCCTGGGTTACGACTTTGCCGCCAACCCGCTCGCCATCAACAGCGCCACTCTGGCGGGGATCGAGCGCAACGTGGCGCGCTTTGCCGAGCTGAAATATGCCGACTCCTTCACCGTCGACTTCCAGAAGTGGGGCTATGTGCCCTACACCTCCAGTCTGGTGATGATCAAGGAGCAGGACGATCTCAAGGCGATGGAGAATGACCCGGAGAACTTCTCCTACTTCGAGCGGGACATTCAGGGCCAGACCCACCTGCAATCCACCATCGAATGTTCCCGCGGCGCGAGCGGCCTGTTCGGTGCCTATGCGGCGCTCAACTACATGGGGGTGGAGGGGTATCGCACCGTGCTGGCCCACTGCCTGCAAAATGCCAACTACTTCCGCTTCCGGTTAAGTCAGCTGGGCAACGTCAAGCTGGTGGCGCAGGAGAATCAGGGGCCGAGCGTCGGCTTCAAGATCTACAACCCCGTGTGGGTGAGCGATCCGGAAGCCGAATTTGCCTTCGAGCTGGCCCGCTCCAGCGACCTTGCCTACAAGGCGCGACTGCAGCGCAACACTGACTACCACCGCAGCCTGTTCAAGGGGCGCGGCAAGGTGGGGCTCTACACCAACTGGGTGGAGGCGGTGGCCCACTCCGACTATGACGCCCGCGGCAAATACTCCTACATCGCCGGGGAGAAGGCGGTCTTTATGAATCCTGCCTGCACTCGCGAGCAGATCGACGCCTTTATCGACCATATTCGTGGTTGATGGCGGTTGCCCTGACTGCCGAGCGCGGTCAATGGTGGCAAGAGGTGGTTGGGGTGTATCACGCCAACAGATAGACAAAGGGCAAGCCGGTTGGCTTGCCCTTCTGTTTTCACGACTGAATGCGAAAGCGGTGGAAAAGGCCGGGCTCAGAGGGCCAGCAGTTGCTCGTTCTCGACAATCTCGCACCCGACGGGCAGTTTCGAGAGGGCGATCATGGCGCGGGCCACCTGACGGGCCTCGATGGCGCGCCAGCGGGCGAGCTTGCCCACCAGCAGTGGCCGAAACAGCGGATAGATGGCCTGAAAGATCTGCTCCGAGCGGCGCGGCGGTTGTCTATCCCCCAGCAACATGGCGGGGCGCACGATGGCGAGCCGCGGCCAGGATTGGGCCAGCAAGGCCTGCTCCATCTCCCCCTTGGTTCGCGGATAGAGAGCCGGGGACGATGCACTGGCCCCCATGCTTGAGACCACGATGAGCCGTTGACAACCGTGGCGGCGGGCCAGTTCGGCAAAGGCGACCACATAGTCGAGATCGACCCGGCGAAATGCCTCGGCAGAGCCCGCTTCCTTGCGGGTGGTGCCGAGGGCGCAGAAGGCGATATCCACCGGTCGGGGCAGGGTGACGCTAGCCAGATCATCAAAATCGACCGGCAGCCAGTGGTGCGCCTCCTTGCCCGGCTTGCGGCAGAGCAGGGTCAGCTCGTGTTCGGCGGGCAACTGTTTGATCAGCTCGCGGCCAATCAGGCCGCTGGCTCCGGCAATCAGGATCCGGCTCATGGGGATTCTCCCTGTGTCATTCGATGGTGTTGATGCCATGGTGGCTGCTCATCAGCATCAGGCAATTTGCGGGCAGCTGCAATGGTAGGAGATGATACGACATCCCCCGACAGGATCACGGGCAAGATAGATAGTGCGGAGGCTGGATAAAACAAAACCGGCGCGAGGCCGGTTTTGCGGGATATCAGAGCGGGGTATTGAAGGCTGCTGGCAGCGGGAAGTCACCCGTCACTGTGGTCAGCCTGTCGTTGGCGAAGGTGACGGTGAGCTCTTTGCGCTCCTTGTCGCCGTGGCCCGGCTGGAATTCATAGAGGTAGTACCAGGTGTTGGGGTCAAAGCCGTCACGCAGCATGGGGGTTCCCAGTACATAGCTGACCTGCTCGCGGGTCATCCCCTGGCGCAGTTTGTCGACCTGTTTTTGTTCCACATAGTTGCCCTGGGGAATATCGATACGATAGACCAGGCTGCAACCGGAGAGGGTGAGGGCGGTCAAAGCCGCGGCAATCAGGTGTTTCATCCGCATATCGAGTTCAGATCATCCATACAGTCTTTTTTGGCTCGGCAAATCATACCGACTCCCTCCACGGAAGTAAAAAGCCATTGATCCATCAGCCAATAAAAAGGGCCGCACTGCGACCCTTTCTGGCAATCCGGTGGCCTTTACATCGCCGCGCGGAAGATGGCGACGATCTCTTCGTGGCTCGCCTGTTTCGGGTTGGTGAAGCCGCAGGCATCTTTCAGGGCGTTGCTGGCCAGGGTATCGAAGTCATCGGCCTTGACGCCGAGTTGCTCCAGACCCGCCGGGATCTTCACATCCAGCGCCAGCTGCTTGATGGCGGCAATGGCCGCGGCGGCGCCTTGTTCGTCGCTCATGGCGCTCACGTCTACCCCCATGTAGCGGGCCACATCCTTCAGACGAGCCGCGCTCACCTGGGCGTTGAACGCCTGAACGTGGGGCAGCAGCACGGCGTTGCAGACACCGTGGGGCAGGTCATAGAAACCGCCCAGCTGGTGGGCCATGGCGTGCACGTAGCCCAGGCTTGCGTTGTTGAAGGCCATGCCGGCCAGGAACTGGGCGTAGGCCATCTGCTCGCGGGCATGTAGGTCATCGCCGTGGTGAACGGCGGTGCGCAGGTGCTTGGCAATCAGCTTGATGGCCATCACGGCGCTGGCATCGGTCACCGGGGTGGCGATGGTGGAGACATAGGCCTCGATGGCGTGGGTCAGGGCATCCATGCCGGTGGCGGCGGTCAGACCAGCCGGCTTGGCCAACATCAGCTCGGGATCGTTGACTGACATCAGCGGGGTAACGTGCTTGTCGATGATGGCCATTTTCACGTGGCGCGCTTCGTCGGTGATGATGCAGAAGCGGGTCATCTCGGAGGCGGTACCGGCGGTGGTGTTGATGGCGATAAGCGGCAGTTGCGGTTTGGCGGAGCGATCCACCCCTTCGTAATCCTTGATGCTGCCACCGTTGGCGGCGACCAGCGCGATGCCCTTGGCGCAGTCGTGGGGCGAGCCGCCACCCAGCGAGATGACGCAATCGCAGCCGTTGGCCTTGATCATGGCCAGACCCGCTTCAACGTTGCTGGTAGTGGGGTTGGGTTTGGTCTCATCGAAAACTGCGCTTTCAATGCCATGTTCAGCCAGCAGGGTGGTGAGCTTGGCGACCACGCCGATCTGGTTGAGAATTTTGTCGGTGACGATCAGCGCCTTGCGATAGCCGTAACCCTTGATATCGGCGGCAGCCTCTTGCAGACAGCCGGCACCCATCAGGTTGATTGCGGGAATATAGAACTTGAATGTAGCCATGATGGACTTCCTATAGTTAGCCATTAAGTGGTATTTGAGAGCTAGGCTACCATCTAGAAAGGGATACAAAAGAATCTTGTTTACAACTTTACGGGGTCGATCACGAGTCGTTAATTAAGCGTTGAACCAGGCTTGACTTTCCCGCATCCAACTCGATTTGCAGAAAAACGTTTGTCAATTATTTCATTGAGTTAGCAAACGTTTTGCGCAATGTTTGTCACTGTCAATGCGTGGAAGTGTGAGGCGCTTCAAGGAATTGGAAAGCGCTTTCGACCATAGTTGGCGCCTCCCCGAAGAGGGGGGTAAAGGCTTGAAAGTATCATAAAGAATCATCTTAACTTGTGCCCTGACCATGCTGGCAGGGGGCAACCAGGAGTCCAATATGTCTGATGTATTTCACTTGGGTTTGAAGAAAGCGGATCTGCAAGGCGCCACCCTGGCGATCGTCCCCGGTGACCCCGAGCGCGTGAAGCGTATCGCAGAGCTGTTGGATAACCCGGTGCACCTGGCCAGCCATCGTGAATTCACTACCTGGCGCGGCGAGATGGACGGCAAGGCCGTGATCATCTGCTCTACCGGTATCGGTGGCCCGTCCACCTCCATCGCGGTAGAAGAGCTGGCCCAGCTGGGTATCAGCACCTTCCTGCGCATCGGCACCACCGGCGCCATCCAGCCGCACCTGAACGTGGGTGACGTGATCGTGACCACCGGTTCCGTGCGCCTCGACGGTGCCAGCCTGCACTTCGCGCCGATGGAGTTCCCGGCCGTGGCCGACTTCGACTGCACCACCGCGCTGGTCAACACCGCCAAAGAGCTGGGTTCCAAGCTGCACATCGGTGTGACTGCCTCCTCTGACACCTTCTACCCGGGTCAGGAGCGTTACGACACAGTTTCCGGCCGCGTAGTGAGCCGTTTCCAGGGGTCCATGAAAGAGTGGCAAGCCATGGGCGTGCTGAACTACGAGATGGAATCAGCCACCCTGCTGACCATGTGCTCCAGCCAGGGCCTGCGTGCCGGTATGGTGGCTGGTGTTATCGTCAACCGTACCCAGCAAGAGATCCCGAACGCCGAGACCATGGCGAAGACCGAATCTGATGCCATCAAGATCGTACTAGGCGCTGCCCGCAAGCTGATCTGATAGCACCACAAAGAGTGGGGGGTGGGGGCCGTTGCGAAAGCGCGGCCCCTATCTTTATCCGCCGTTTACCGCTTTTCCTCTCCCGTCACCCCTTTCACTGATCCCGTCGCACTCGCACTTGTTGTTCCTACCCATTGCCTCTAAAACGCAGGCGCACAGCGGATCTGCATCGGCTCACCGCTCACCGGATGAGCAAAATCCAGCTCGCTGGCATGCAGCATCAGCCGCGGCGCCTGTTCGCAGCCGGGGGGAAGCAGGCCACCATAGAGATCGCAACCTAGGATGGGGTGGCCCAGCAACTGACTGTGGATGCGCAGCTGATGGGTGCGGCCGGTCTCCGGCACCAGTCGTACCCGGGTCAAAGGCACGTTCTGCCCCTGTATCTGCTGCGCCAGCCGCTCAATCACCTGATAGCGGGAGCGGGCGGGCTTGCCGCTGGCGGCGCAGATCTTCATCAGCGGAAAGATCGCTGGATCCTTGGCGATAGGAGCGTCGATAACTCCTTCGTCGTCAATCAGATGACCGCACAGCAGGGCGCTGTAGGCCTTGCTCACCGCCCGCTGACTGAACTGCTGGCAGAGCAGGGCATTGATGGCCTTGTTTCTGGCCACCACCATGATGCCTGAGGTGCCAAAATCGAGGCGATGCACCAGGGTGCAGCCGGGGAAATCCTGCACCAAGCGATAGTGAACCGAGTCGAGGTTTTGCGGATTCTTGCCCGACAGACTCAGCAGGCCGCTCGGCTTGTTGATGAGCAACAGATGCTCATCTTCGAACAGGATCTCGATGGCGGCATTGCAGGGCGGGGCAATAAAGGTGTCGACGATAACGGACATAGGTGGCACAGGCTGGAAACGGGGGGCGATCATACCCGAACCGGCGCGGCCGGGCGAATGGGGGGTGCGCAGCCTCGGAAAATGAACGGCATGACGCCATGCAAACTTTTGATAGTGAGCCGTGTTGAGCTAGGTGGCGTGCCGTGCAAACCGCCCAGGTCAGCAATAAGGCCCCATTTTGTGACCCCTTCCCGAGTTCATCCGAAGCTTGCTTGTTAAGGTATGGCTCCCTGTTATGTTGTAAGGACCCTTTCCATGGCACTGCCCGTTATTCTCGATTGTGATCCCGGCCACGACGACGCCATTGCCCTCATTCTGGCGCTGGCCAGCCCTGAACTGAACGTGCTGGCGGTCACCACCAGTGCGGGCAACCAGACGCCGGACAAGACCCTCAACAATGCCCTGCGCATCCTCACCCTGCTGGGGCGGGACGATATTCCGGTGGCGGCCGGGGCGCCGAAACCACTGGCCCGCGAGCTGATCATCGCCGACAACGTCCATGGCGAATCTGGGCTCGATGGCCCCAAACTGCCAGATCCTGCCTTTGCGCCGCAGACCATGACTGGGCTTGAATTGATGGCCAAGTGCCTGCGCGAGAGCCCGCAGCCCGTGACTCTGGTGCCGACCGGCCCGCTCACCAATATCGCCCTGCTGCTGGCGGCTCATCCCGATCTCAAATCCAAGATTGCCCGCATCGTGCTGATGGGGGGCGCCGCAGGGGCCGGCAACTGGACCCCGGCCGCGGAATTCAATATTTATGTGGACCCGGAAGCGGCCGATATGGTCTTCAAGTCGGGCATCCCAATTACCATGTGTGGCCTCGATGTGACCCATGAGGCGCAGGTGATGGATGCGGATATCGAGCGGGTGCGCGCCATCACCAACCCGGTAGCCCAGTGTGTGGCCGGTCTGCTCGACTTTTTCATGATCTACCATCGGGATCCCAAGTGGGGATTTACTGGTGCACCGCTCCACGACCCCTGTACCATTGCCTGGTTGCTGGCTCCCGAGCTGTTCCACGGAGTCGAGTGCCGGGTCGATATCGAGACCAGCGGGGAGCATACCGTGGGGATGACGGTGGTGGATCGTTATGGTCTGACCGGCAAGCCAGCCAATGCGCTGGTATTGTTGGGGCTGGATCGTCCGGGCTTTATCGATCTGCTGGTGACGCGGCTGCGGGCGTTTGACTGAGCGCCGGTTCATTTTTGCAAGAAGGGGCGGGGAATGTGGAAGAGAGGCTTGGTGCTGCTGGCCGGGTTGCAACTGATGGGCTGTGCGACGCCATTCGAGCGGATGTGGCAGGGGCTGGCGACCTGTGAATTTACCGATCTCTATGTGGATGAGACGGGCAGGCCCGCCAATCTGCAACTGGCCAACTACACCCCCTACAAGGTGAGCGACGGCTTTGCCTGGTACAAGGTGCACGAGGAGCTGCACGGCCTGCCGGTGGTCGGTTTTATCGTGCCCGCCTCCAGCTTCGAAGTGCACGCCCTGTTTGTTGATACCCCCATCGCCAATGCTCGCCGCTTGACCCACAACGCCTACGGCAGCGAGTTTGGCGACGAGCAGAAGCATGACGAGGGCTCAGCCCCTCTGCTTTTGCGCGATCCCAACAACCCCAAGCGCTCCATCATCGACTGCACCCGCGGTGAGTCTGACGGGGAGCTTGAGGATTCGGCCATGCCCGAGTAGGGCGACCTGTTACGCCATCGGCCTGAAAATAGAGGGGCCAGCCTTGCCGGCTGGCCCCTCTATTTTGTTCCCCTTCGCCCGCCTAAGGGGCTGGCACGGCACGCGTTGGCATTCCTTCTCGAGGTGTTTGTTATGTTCAACTCACAGTAACTTCATAATAACGTTCAACATTAACAGAAACTTTACCCCACTTAGACGATTTAACTCTTAGCTGATGCCTATCAAAAGCAGTTTGATCTTTAAACTCTTCATATACATCGAACCGATACTGGTTTTCTTCGTTTTGCGTGACTTCAAAAATCAGACAACCATCTTCTAATCTCGTCAAACGAATATGATTGTCTAGCTCATTGATAACAGCAGTTAACTCAGCTTGTGGCACAACAATGAAGCCTTTTAGAATCACCTTGCTCAACTTTCATCCTTTTAAATTTTTGCAGATGTAGCTGATTTGTTTATGTGAAGCGCATAACACTCGGATCAGGGATAGCTCAGCGTCTTCTTGATAAGCGGCAGTTGAGCCTTGATCCATGCCGGATTGATGGGCCCCCAGTCGCTGATGCGGTAGTGTCCCTGCAGGTGGCGAGCCCCCTCGGTCTGTTCGAAGGCGCAGCTGATATCGAGTTCGGCCAGCGCCGTCAGGGTATCCTGCGCGGTGCGACGCGGCATGCCGGTCGCCTCCATGATGGCGGGCACCGTATCCGTGCCCTGGCTGATCAGCCAGGCCACGTAGAGGCGGCGGTAGAAGCTGGTGCGGGTCTTGCTCGGCTCACTCATAGCTCGTCCTCGAGACGATCGAAGTAGCGCCAGGTTGCGATGGCGGCTTTGCCCATCACCAGTGCCCAGAGGCCGAACCAGAACCAGCGGAAGAAGCTCCAGGTGGAGGCGTCAGGCTCGGTGCTCTCAATCTTGGTGACGTTGGGGAACATGGAGAACATGTTGATGCGCCAGCCGTAGGAGGTGATGATGGCGAGTCGTTTTTCGAACTCCATCGACTTGGCCTTGGCCTGTACGTCGGCGGCGTTGAACTTGAAGTAGAAGGGCCAGCCCCACTCGGTATCCTCGTTGCGGAACACCCGGATCTTCTCGCCGGGACGCTCGGTGTAGATGTAGTAGACATCGGTAGTGGGGCCGTCAGCCGGGTTCTTCTGGCTGATGGGGCCATCCTTGTCGGTGCGCTTCACCTCGACCCCGGTGATGGTGGCGATGGTGTGCTCCGGCAGGTAGTAGTCGAGCCAGGTGGCGGAAACGAGGGCAATGAGCCCCAGGGCGATAAAAGCGGGTTTCTTGAATCTCAGGCTCATGATGGTCTCACGTGAGGGGGAGTGACGTGCCTCTACCATACTCACATTTGCCCCCACAGCCCAGCCCCTTATGGCACCAACTGCCAAAAAATGGCGTTTAAAACAGAGACAAAGCCATTGCTCCATCAACAAGAAAGGCCCTTGCGGGCCTTTTTGTCTGGTTCACTTTGTGCGCTTACAGCTGGAATTGGGCCAGCTGTTTGCGTTGCTGCTCGGCGAGCTGGGAGAGTTCGTTGCTGGCACTGGCGCTCTGGCTGATGCCAGCGGAGCTCTGGCTCACGATCTCGTGAATATTGGTGATATTGCGGTTGATGTCGGCGGTGACGCAGGACTGCTCCTCGGCGGCGGTGGCCACCTGGGCGTTGGCGTCGTTGATCTGGCGTACGGCACCGGTAATGCCGCTTAGCAGATCCTGCACCTGAGCGGACAAGCGCTGGTTATGGCTGAGGATCTCCAGAGTTTCCTGCACGCCGTTGTTGGCGGATTGGGACTGGCTCTGCAGCCGCTCGATGATGGCCTGGATCTCCTTGGTGGAGTCCTGGGTACGGGCCGCCAGCATTCTCACTTCGTCGGCCACCACCGCAAAACCACGACCCGTTTCACCGGCACGGGCCGCTTCGATGGCGGCATTGAGCGCCAGCAGGTTGGTCTGCTCGGAGATCCCCTGGATCACTTCAATTACCTTGCCGATCTGCTCGGACTGGGATTTGAGCTGAGCCACGATGGCTGCGGCATCTTCCAGACTGCCTGCCATCCGGCTGTTGGCGGCGATGCTTTCGGTAAAGAGGGCGAGCCCCTGTTCGACCCGGCCATTGGCATCCCGCGCCAGCTCATCGGCGATGGCGGCGTTGTGGTTGACGTTGTCTGCTGTGCTGGAGAGTTCGGTCACGGCGGAGGCGACCTGTTCGATCTCGCTGTGCTGCTGCTTTGCATTGGCCTCTGACTGGGTCATCACGGCGGCCAGCTCGGTGGCGGCGGAGGCGACGCTGTTGCTGATCCCGGTCAGGTTCTCGATGGTGCTACCAAGTTGCCCCAGAGTGAGGTTGATATCTTTGGCCAGACGGGTCAGCTCGTTGTTGCCCTCCGCTTTGGCGCGCACGTTGAAGCGCCCTTGCGCCACGGCGTGCATCACTTCTTGCAACTGGCCGATGGGGCTGACGATGCGCCCGGATAGGACCCAGCCACAGATCAGCGCCGCCAGCAGGGTACCGGCGGTGAGCAGCAGGGTACGCAGCAGGGTGGCGTCGTAGTGGGCCTGCTCTTCGGCCAGCTCTTGCTGGATCAGCTGGTTGATGTGGGCGGACATGCTGTCGATCTGTTTGATCAGCTGTTCACCCAGCTCGCGGAAATGGAGGCGAGCCGCCTCGTAGGCGACCGGATCGCCGCCACCCTGATGTTTTTGCGCCAGCAGCGGCAGCATGTTGCTGCGGGTATGGCTGAGGTAGGCCTGCAGGGCGGCAGCGACCTGACGGTTATCCTGCTCGGCACCGGGGAGCACCAGACGGCCGAGGATGGCGTTGATCTCCTGCTCGGCGCTGTTGAGGTTTGCGGGCAGTGCGGCAAACAGCTTGGCATCGTAGAGGCCATAGATGGCGCTGGTGCGTAGCCGGTAGGTGGCGTGGATCAGTTTGGCAATATCGTCCTTGTGCTGGACCACGGTCTGGGTCGTCTCATCTATGTCATTGATGGCTTCATCCAGACCCTGTTTGCTGATGGCGATCATCACCATCATCAGCAGGCTGGCCAGCAGCAAAGGTATCAAGACCTGAACGCGTATTGATAGATTATTCAATGACATAAGTGGCTCTAATCCGGAATTGGAGGAGCCGACATATTACACATGCACGTCAGGAGCTGTCACAGGCTTTTATTGCTGAAATGTGCTGAATAAAAGGTTTTTTCTTGTGGGAAAGGAGCCATTTAGGCATGATTGAGCGCTTTATCCCCTGAATATGTGGTACAACTGGCTGGATTGTGTCAATCCTATCCCGTTTTCGTGATTTCCCGCTCTCGTCATATGGAGGTGTGTTGTGTCCAGCTGGATCGATCCGGCCATTCTGGCTCTGTTTATCCCGACCTTTTTCTTTGTCTCGGTGACCCCCGGCATGTGCATGACCCTGTCGATGACGCTGGGGATGAGCCTGGGGGTGCGCCGAACCCTGCACATGATGTGGGGGGAGCTGATCGGGGTCGGGCTGGTCTCGGTGCTGTCGGTGATCGGGGTGGCAGCCATCATGCTCAACTATCCGGGGATCTTCGCCGCCTTCAAATATGTGGGGGGCGCCTATCTGGTGTGGCTTGGCATCCAGATGTGGCAGGCTAAAGGGAAGATGGCCATTCCGGCGGATCTCTCGGCCGGTCAACAGACCAGCGCCATGGGGTTGGCGCTGCAGGGCTTTGTCACCGCCATCGCCAACCCCAAAGGGTGGGCCTTCATGATCTCCCTGCTGCCCCCCTTTATCTCTGCCGACAAGCCGATGGCGCCGCAGATCAGCGCGCTGGTGGCGCTGATCCTGGTCATCGAGTTCTCCTGCCTGCTGCTCTACGCCAGCGGCGGCCGCACCCTGCGCCACTTCCTTGCCAAGAGCGGCAACGTCACCCTGATGAACCGCATCGCCGGTACCCTGATGCTGGGGGTGGGAGTCTGGCTGGCGCTCGGGTAAGAGCTGTCAGTGACTCTCGCCACAAAAGAAAAATGCCACCGATCGGTGGCATTTTTTATGGGCGCCGGGTGGCTCAGTGAGGCTTGAAACGCTCGACCCAGGGGTTGGCGGTGAGGCCGTGCAGGATGACGCTCAATATGATGGTGCAGAGCACGGTGGCGATGATAGGGCGCTGGCCAATCAGGGCGGGCTCGTTTTGCAGCACCATCACCGCAAAGACGATACTGGCAAGGCCCCGCGGGCCGAACCAGCCGATAAAGAGCTTGAGCTCCGGCTTGAGGCCGGTGCCGATGAGGCTCAGCCAAACCGGCACCATCCGCAGCAGGGTGAGGCTGGCAATGGCATAGAGCCAGTATTGCCAGTGCAGCAGCTCCGGCAGAATGGGCATCAGGGTCGCGCCAAACACCATCCAGATCACCACGGAGAGCAGATCGCCGTACCCTTCACAGCTGTCCATATAGGCGTGCTTGTGCTCGCCGAGGCGGTGGCCGATAAAGAGGCCGCCGACAAAGGCGGCGATAAAGCCGCTCCCCCCGAGAGTCTGTGCCAGCGCAAAGCAGAGCAGGGCCAGCCCCGGCATGGTGAGCTGGCGCCAGAGCGGCAGTTGCCAGCCGTTGAGATAGGTGATTTTCAGTAGCCGGATGGTGAGGCTGGTCAGCACAAAGGCGACCAGCAGGCCAATGCCGATCTCCTCCAGCATCAGGGTGATAGCCAGAGTGGCGGTGCCTGCGTGCTGCTCGGTGGGGGCGATAAGGGCCAGCAGCAGAAGCAGCACCGGTACGCAGATGCCGTCGTTGAGGCCGCTCTCCTGATTGAGCCCTTCACGCACAGGTGCAGGCACCGCGGGGTTGCTTACCACCGCCTTGCCGAGCGCCGCATCGGTGGGCGCAAGAATGGTGGAGAGGATCGCCATCTCCAGCAGTGGCAGGTCGGGGAAGATCCAGTGGCCAAACAGGGCACCACAGAGCAGGGTGAGGGGCAGGCCGATCAGCAGCAGCCGGATGGGCAGCTGGCGGTTGGCCAGCAGCACCTGCCAGTTGGTGTTGGCGGCATCGTTGAACAGCACAATCACCAACGTCAGCTCGGCCAGCAGCTTGATGCCGGCGCTGTCGATAGAGAGGGAGAGCAGCTCCAGCCCTCCCGGCCCCAGCAGCCAGCCGCTCAGCAGAAAGAGCAGGGGGCCGTTGACCAGTTTTGACTCGAAGCGCCCCGCGATCAGGCTGTAGAGCAGCAAAAAGGCGGCGATCACCGCCAGATTCTGATAAAGCAGGTGTGCATCCATACAACCTCCTTCCAGCCACGCGGGCGGTTTAATCGGTCAGGCAGTCCGGGTCGAACACATACTCGCCGTCCAGCCAGCGCACGATTTCATCGACGCAAGCCTGATCGCGAAACGGCAGGTAGCGCGCCTTGAGGGCGGCAATCTGCTCGGGAGTGAGTCGGGCCAGTCCCAGATCCTGAAACAGCGGCAGGTCGGCCTCAATCATCGCCGAGATCTGCGGGCCGCAGGTGGCGTTGAGGGAGGCGTGCAGCGCCTTGTCGGGATCATACTGCTTGCCGAGCTTGTAGCTCATCGGCAGGGTGGCGAGCGGCAGGGCGGAGAGCGCCGCCTGCTTCATCGGGTTGACCGCATGGCCGGAGAGCAGATCCGCCAGCTCGGCGGGGCGGTTCTCGAAGGCACGCAGATAGAGATAGCTGCTTGCCTTGCTGCCATCGTTGACCGGGTAGTTGTCCCACAGGAAGGGCTTGCGGCCGAGCAGTTCGGTCACCTGCTTGAGGTGGCTCGCTGGATACTCGGTCGAGCAGACCTTGGGGCCAGTCCAGAAGATCTCGAAGCGGCGGTCGAGCTGCTCGCCAAGCTCCTCCAGATAGCGGGGAGGCATGGCGCCAAACACCTTCTCCAGTACCGGATCGGTCGAGTAGTAGCTGGGGCAGAAGATGAGGCGGGTCGCCTTGCTGTGGGCCGCTATGTCGTGGGCGATGGTGAGCTGGTGACGGGCCAGGTCCGGGGTATCCCCCTTCATATCGTCAAACAGCACCGCCAGAATATCGGGCTGGAGCATCTCGTCGATGAGGCGCACTTTCTCGAGCAGTGCCGGGCGCTGCCGCTCATAGTCGTGATGCGCCCCCATGGGGCTCAAGCCCACCCCGAAGGCGAGCCCGTTGGCGCGGCACTGGCGCGCCAGTTCGGCGAGATCCGCCAACTGCTGCTCGGGCCAGGGGAGGGCCCAATGCTTGCGCAGATAGCCATCCTCTTTCGGGGCGTAGATATAGAAGCCGTAACCGTGGCGCGGCAGCCACTGGGCATAACGGGCGCGGGCCTGCCAGCTCCATCCCTTGCCAAAAAAGCCTTCAATCACCCCCAGATTGGCAGCGGGGGGCAGGGGGCCGGACAGCAAACTTTGATATGGCATAACTCTCTCCCTTCTTGCTGGGGACTTGATACGGGACGGTCGGTCAGACCGGGTCCTCTTCCTGAAAGCGCACCCCGATCTTGCTCGGCACGCTCTCGTCCATTTCGGCCACGGTCCAGATCAGGCCCTGCCATTCGATGTTGTCACCGACTACCAGATTATCGCCCAACTGGCTGGCAATAAAATCGCCCAGTGTCTGATCCGCCACCTCGCTCACATCCAGCCCGTAGAGAGGGGCGAGATCCACCAGCCGCGCGGCTGCTTCCAGCAGGAAGTCACCGAAGAAGCGGGGGCCGAGATCTTGCTCCGGCGCCTGACTGAACAGCTTACCGAGGGCGGGGAGGTCACGTTCGTGACCGATCACGCAGAGGATGTCATCGGCCTGCAGACAGGTACTGCCCGAGGGGTGGAGCAGCTCGCGGCCGCGAAAAAGGGCGCAGATCCGGGTGCCGGTGGGCATCTGCAGATCCCGCAGTGGCGAGCCGATGCACCACTTCTCCTCCCCCAGCTGGTAGACGAAGGTCTCCCACTGGCTGTCGAGATCGATCTCGAGCCCGGAGCGGTTGATGGGGGACGGCGGTGCCGGTACCTCCACCCGCGCCAGTTTTGAGGCCAGCGGCAGCGAGCTGCCCTGCAAAATCAGCGAGACCAGCACCACGAAGAAGGCGACATTGAAGTAGAGCTGGGCGTTGGGCAGCCCCGCCATCATGGGGAAGACCGCCAGAATGATGGGCACTGCGCCGCGCAGGCCGACCCAGGAGATAAACCAGCGCTCGCGGGGGGCGAAGTTCTTGAACGGCAGCAGCCCGATCCAGACCGACACCGGGCGGGCAAACAGGATCATCCACATCGCCAGCGCCAGCGCGGGCAGGGCGATGGGCAGCAGCTTGTGGGGGGAGGCGAGCAGCCCCAACACCAGAAACATGCCGATTTGGCTGAGCCAGGTCAGACCGTCCAGCACCGACAATGTGGTGCTGCGGCTGCGCAGGGCGAGGTTACCGAGCAACAGACCGGTGAGGTAGATGGCGAGGATGCCGCTGCCACCGACCGCCGTGGTGAGGGCGAAGATCAGCAGACCGCCGCTGACGGTGAGCAGCGGATAGAGTCCCGGCGCCAGGCGGGCGGTGTTGATAAGGCGCCACAGCAGCCAGCCGCCGCCAAGGCCAATCCCGGCGCCAAGGCCAAACTGCTTGACCAGTTGCAGCAGCAGGAAGCCCCCATCCAGCCCTTGCTGGGCGGTGGCGAGCACCTCGATCAGGGTGACGGTGAGAAACACTGCCATGGGGTCGTTGCTGCCTGACTCTATCTCCAGAGTGGCGCTCACCCGCTCGTTGAGACTGCGTCCGCCAAGCAGGGAGAAGACCGCCGCCGCATCGGTGGAGCCGACGATGGCGCCGATCAGCATCCCCTGCATCAGGTTGAGGTCAAACAGCCAGGCGGCGGCAAGCCCCGTCAGGCCGGTGGTGATGGCCACCCCGACCGTCGCCAGCGACAGGGCAGGCCAGAGCGCCACCCGGAACGAGGAGACCCGGGTGCGCATGCCGCCGTCAAGCAGGATGATAGCGAGCGCCAGGTTGCCCACCAGATAGGCGATGGAGTAGTCAGCGAAGTGGATGCCTCCTGGGCCATCCTCACCGGCCAGCATACCGACGGCGAGGAAGATAACCAGAATGGGAATACCGAGGCGGGAAGAGAGGGCGCTCAACAGTACGCTGGCTCCCACCAACAGGGCAGCGACAAAAAAGAAACTGTTGATGGTAGCGGCATCCAAGGGCGAACTCCTTCCTGGTAATGTGCAAAGTAGGCACATTATATGCAGTTAGGCCCCCCTTGTGTGGCTTATTTGTGCATCAATTTGCACTTTCTTACATTTTTCATCCCTTTTTTCAGCATGGCCGCGCCATATTCTGACAGTGACGGGGTTAACGAAAGCGGAGTCAAAGGAGCGTCGATTTCAGGATGCGCAGGGAGGAGAGGGCGGGGAAAAGCGAAACGGCACAGCAGAGGGAGAGGGGAGCACAAGGGCGCTCCCCACGGGATGGGGGCGGGATTCAGTCGTCCTCGTCGTCCTTCACTTCGCGGATCTTGTCCTTGTAGTTGGGCAACTGCTTCTCCAGCCGTTTCATGTCTTTGATGGCATTGAGAAACAGCCCGAGCAGGAACAGCAGCGGCAACCCTATCCACAGCCAGAGATTCATGGGATTTTCCTTTCGTCAGGACAGGTGGTGACATAACGGGCCAAAATTTCATCAAGGTTGGCCAATATGGTCGACTTGCCTTCAATATCCGCCTGTTGCAGACAAAGCGCCAGTGCCGCGGGATCGAGCCGCTGCTCGTCGGACTCCAGCGAGAAGCTGATATGCCAGGGCTCGTAGGCGACGCCGCTGCCTGCACCAACTGGTTTGGCATAAGGGAGGAAGAAGCCGAAGTCGCTCATATGGTCGCTGAGCCACTCGCTGAGGTCCGCAAACCAGCCCCCGTCTTCATACTCCCAGGGCTCCAGCGTCAGTTTGGTATCGGCTGGCAGGCAGTCCGGGTCGTAGATATCGAGATCGGTCCCCCAGTGGTGACGGCTGGTGCCGGGCAGGGCACTCCAGCGCAGGATGGCGTGCAGCCGCTCTATCTCGCCCAGTTGCAGGGCATCGATGGGCTGGCTGTTGGCATCGAGCAGCGGCCGTTCGCCGCGCCACTTGCCATTCCAGATGGCGAGCTGGCGCTCGAAGCTGCGCCAGCTGGAGGCCGCCTGCAGGTTGAACCCCTCATAGGCGGCCGCCACCTGCATGTCGTTGAAGGCCGCCGCGGTGGCGGCGGTCAGCCGATGAGGGCCGCGCCCCACCAGAATAAGGTGGCTCTCGTCGAGCCCCAGCAGTTGTTCCTGCGTCATGCCAGCAATCTCTCGAGCACCCCTTGGTACATGTCGGCCAGCAGATCCAGATCGTCCGCCTTCACGCACTCGTTCACCTTGTGAATAGTGGCGTTGACGGGGCCAAGCTCAATCACCTCGGCGCCGGTGGGGGCGATAAAGCGCCCGTCGGAGGTGCCGCCGGTGGTGAGCAGGGCCGGTCGCTGACCATTAACCTGTTCGATGGCCGCCACGGCCGCATCGAGCAGCGCGCCAGTATCGGTGAGAAAGGGCTGGCCGGAGAGGGTCCAGTTCAGCTGATAATCGAGGCCATGTTTATCCAGCAGCGCTTCGACCCGCTCGCGGATATCCATGTCGGTCAGTTCGGTACTGAAGCGGAAGTTGAACTGGACCTGCAGCTCGCCCGGAATGACGTTGGAGGCGCCTGTGCCGGCCGAGATGTTGGCGATCTGGAAGCTGGTGGGGGGGAAGTAGGCGTTGCCCTCATCCCACACGGTGGCGGCGAGTTCCGCCAGCGCTGGCGCGGCTTTGTGAATGGGGTTGTCCGCCAGATGGGGGTAGGCGACATGGCCCTGCACTCCGCGCACCAGCAGATCGCCGGTGATGGAGCCGCGGCGGCCGTTCTTCACCACATCCCCTACCACTGCGGTAGAGGAGGGTTCACCGACGATGCACCAGCGGATCTTCTCGTTACGGGCCTCCAGGGTGTCGATCACCCGGGGGGTGCCATTGATAAAGGGCCCCTCCTCATCGGAGGTGATGAGAAAAGCGATGGACCCGGTGTGATCCGGATGCTCGGCCACGAAGCGCTCGACCGCCACCACCATGGAAGCCAGCGAGCCCTTCATGTCGGCGGCGCCGCGCCCGTAGAGCACACCATCCTTGATGGTCGGCTCGAACGGCGGGGTGTGCCATTTGTCCAGCGGCCCGGCGGGCACCACGTCGGTGTGACCGGCGAAGCAGAACAGCGGCCCCTCGCTGCCACGACGGGCCCAGAGGTTGGTGGTGTCTTCAAACACCATGGATTCGATAACGAATCCGATCCTGGCGAGGCGCTCCGCCATCAGGGTCTGACACCCTTCATCGAGGGGGGTAACGGAGGGGCGGCGGATCAGATCCTTGGCCAGTGCGATGACATCCGACATCAGTTGTCCTTAGTTGTCCTTAACGGGAAAAGAGGGATTGGTAGTGATCAGCCTTGAAACCCAGAGTCAGTTCGCCGTCACGGTCGAGCAGCGGGCGCTTGATCATGGCCGGATGTTCCAGCAGCAGGGCGCGTGCCTTGGCGGTGTCGAGCCCCTGTTTGGCCTCATCCGGCAGGGTGCGGAAGGTGGTGCCGCGGCTGTTGAGCAGGGCTTCCCAGCCGAGTTTTGCCAGCCAGCTGTCCAGCTCGTCCGGATTCAGGCCGTCGGCGCGGTGGTCGTGAAAGCGGTAGTCGATACCGGCCTCATCCAGCCACTTGCGGGCTTTCTTGATGGTGTCGCAGTTCTTGATGCCATAGAGGGTGATGGCCATGGGGAGTCCTTCTCTTGTGGGCGCTGGCCGTGGCCGTGCCCGAAAATCCGAATCAACGCAGTGCAAGGGCCCGATTCTGGCATTGTGGCAATCCCATGGCAACGCCGATGGTCCGGCTCGCGGGTTTTACCGGGACTGGTCACACCTGAACGGCGATTTTGAGATCAAGATCAGAAGCAGTGCGGTGGGTATGCCCGATGAGATGGTGATTGCGGAGAAAAGCCGCTATTGCAGGAGAAAAAGAGAAAGGGCAAACGCCAGATAGCCAAAACGCGCCAGCGGGCGCGTTTTGGTCGGCATCATCAAGCACCTCAATTAGTGCAGGGTGGTCCATTCATGATCAAAGACCCGGGCCCGTTCCCAGGGTGCATCAGGCAGGCTGGAAGAGAGGCCAGTGTATTTGCCCACGTCGTCCACCACGATGGCGGAGAGGATCGGCAGGTTGTTTTCGGTGCAGTACATGCGGATGCGTTGCAGCAGGGTGCGCAGTTCATCCTGGCACTGCTCCAGCCCGGCCTGCTTGGCCAGTTTGGAGTAACGAATGGTAGTGCGTTCCTTTGCAGACTCGACGAGGATGTCCCACAGCTTGTAGTCGCAGGTCGAAGCACCTGCGGTGGCTTGGCTTGTCATAACTCTCTCCGGCGCGAAATGGTCGCTATATGTCGAAGCGCATCTTCGCCAGTTCGGCGCCGTCATATGTTGATCCAACGCAAAAAAGAGGGGAGTCGCGTCACACAATTCCCGGATATGGGGTGATAAAGGTTTTCTGGCAGTTGAAATAACGAAAAATTGTTACATGGCCGACATATTATGCTAATGAATCACGGTGACGGCACCTTTATTGATAGGGATCAAAGGCAAACAGTGGTCAGATCACTAGATTTCGCTCTTCGATAAATTTATCAGGAGTGAATATTGGAACTTTTATTCGTCTTGCTCGTTCTGGTCGCCGTGGTCTACGGCATTATCAAGGATTACAACCCGCAGGCGGTGCTGGCGCTGGCGGGCATGGCCATTTTTGCAGTGGCCTACTGGCTGGGGCTGCACCCCATTCTCCCCGCTGACAAGAGCACCGGCTTCGCCCTGTTCGACCTGTTCGAAGTGTTCAAGGGGATCTTCTCCTACCGCGCGGCGGGCCTCGGTCTCACCATCATGGCGGTGGCGGGGTTTGCCACCTACATGTCCCATATCGGGGCCTCCCAGGCGCTGGTGCGGGTGGCGGTCAAACCGGTGGCGGGCATCCAGTCCAGCTACCTGATGCTCTCCATCTGTTATCTGGTGGCGGTATTCGTCTCCCTGTTCGTTACCTCCGCTACCGGCCTTGGCCTGCTGTTGATGGTCACCATGTATCCGGTGATGCGCAACCTCGGCATCAGCCCGGCCTCCGCCTGTGGCGTCATCGCCACCTCCCAGGCGTTTGAAATTGGCCCGACCCAGACCAACGCCATCTTCTCCGCCGGTCAATCCGGCATGGATCCGACCAGCTATTTCGTTGACTACCAGATCTGGCTGGTGGCCCCCATGCTGCTGGTGACCATGGTGCTGCACTTCTTCTGGCAGCGTCACTGCGATCGCAAGGATGGCTGGGATCCGGCGCTCCATCGCGGCGATCACGCCGAGCTGGACGAGCAGGGCACCGAGAGCGTGCAGGCGCCCACCTGGTATGCGCTGCTGCCGATCATCCCCTTCGTGCTGATGATGACCTTCTCCAAGCTGCTGGTGAGCGACATCAAGATGAGCGTGGAGGTGGCCATGCTGCTGTCGGTCTTTATCGGCATGCTGTGCGAGCTGCTGCGTAGCCGCTCGGTGCGTACCGCGTTTGCCGGGCTGTCGAGCTTCCTCGACGGCATGGGCAAGGTGTTTGGCCCCGTGGTGGCGCTCATCGTCTGTGCCGAGCTGTTTGCCGAATCCCTCAAGGCCATCGGCGCCATCGATACCCTGCTGCACTCTGCCAGCAATGCCGGTATCGGCAGCGGTCTGATGACCCTGGTGATGGTGGCGCTGATCATGGTGGCGGCGGTCATCATGGGCTCCGGCAACGCGGCGTTCCTCAGCTTCTCGACCCTGGCACCGGCGGTGGCGGCCAAGTTTGGCGTACCTGCGGTGACCATGCTGCTGCCGATGCAGCTCGCTTCCAGTATCGGCCGCACTGTCTCTCCCATCGCGGCTGTGCTGATCGCCTGTGCGGGGATTGCCAAGGTATCGCCCTTTACCGTGGTCAAACGCACCAGCGTGCCGATGGCGGGGGCGCTGGTGACGGCGTTGACCCTCAACTATCTGCTGTTTATGTAGTGATGTGGGTTATGTAGTGGTGTTTGGAATTTACCAGTCGGGCGGGTGGCATGGCTGCCCGCCTTTTTCTCACTGTGTCGCATTGTTGCAATAGACGATCGGCCATCAATGCTGATTGTTGCATGGAGAAGATAATGACAGTTGTAAAGAGCCCGTTTTCCCTTGATAGCTATCTGGCCGATCTGGCTCCGCTCATCAACCTCGATTGCGGTACTCGCACCCCGGCCGGGGTAGCGAAAGTGGCCGACATCATGACCGAGAAATATGAGGCCATCGGCTGGCAGGTGACCCGCCACCAGTTCGCTGCCGAGTGCGGCCCCTGCCTCGAGATCACCAATGCGCCGGGTGCCGATCACTACGACGTGATGCTGTGCGGCCACATGGATACCGTCTTCCCCGAGGGGACGGCGGCCAAGCGCCCGCTGAAAATCGAAGGCAATCAAGCCTTTGGCCCCGGTGTGTCGGACATGAAGAGCGGCCTGCTCTCTATCTGGTATGCCCTCAAAGAGATGGATCCGGCATTGCTTGCCAAGCTCAAGGTGCTGGTCTGCTACAACTGCGACGAAGAGATTGGCTCCCCCTGGTCGAAAGATTGGCTGGTGGAGAAGGCCAAACAGAGCGGCTGCGTGCTGGTGGCCGAGGCAGCCCGTCCCAACGGCGATCTCATCAGCGCCCGCAAAGGCAATGCCAAGTACCGCATCACCTTCCACGGCAAGGCGTCCCACGCCGGTTCGGCCCTCACCGAAGGGGTCTCTGCCATCACCGAGCTGGCGCACTGGGTATTGGCCATCAACGAGCAGGTCAACATGACCACGGGCACCACCATGAACGTCGGCGTGGTACAGGGCGGCACCGGTGTCAACGTGGTGCCGGACTTTGCCGAGGCGATCGTGGATTTGCGCTTCTGGAGCAACGAAGAGGCCACTGCGGTACACGATCGGCTCACCTTTATGGCCAACAACCCCTTCCTTGCGGGCTGCCGGGTCGAGGTGGATCGCCAGAGCTTCAAGCCGGCGATGCGCCCGAGTGGTGACACCGAGGCCGTGATGGCGCTGGTGGAGGCGGCAGCCAAAGAGGAGGGGATCCCCTTCAACTGGCTGGAGGCCGGTGGCGGCTCGGATGCCAACTTCACCGCCGCCGCAGGTGTGCCGTCGCTGGATGGCTTCGGCCCCATGGGGGGCGGTTTCCACTCGGAGGCGGAGTTCCTGCTGCTCGACAGCATCGAGCCGCGCATCCGCCTGCTGCAGCGGGTGCTGGGCAAGCTGGCGAAATAAGCCGGTTTATCCCTTGTTCGGGTCGTTATTGGCCTGCTCAAAACTGGTCCGCTCAAATCCAAACGGGAGGCTGTTGCCTCCCGTTTTTTTATCTCGATTTTCGCGCGCTGAGTGAGCGGGCCAGATGGCCTGAGGCCGTTACCCCTGTGGCTCGGCCAGATAGGCCAGATGATCCTGGCGCGCCACCTGCCAGCCATCGAGGCGCAGCGGGGCCGCAAAGCCCGGGCCGTCAGTCACCATGGTGTGGTACTCCCCCTGCTCGCCGCAGGCATCGAAGTCCTCGCGCTCGGCCAGTTGTTGTAGCTCGCAGAGGGTGGCGGCATCGAGGGTGCGTCCAGTCCACTCGGGAGCCAGCACCCGGGTATCGACGCAGGAGAGGTGGGCGACGATGCCGCGGGCCAGCAGATCCGCCAGCAAGGCTTGACGAGATTGCAGCCAGAGCGGGGTGTGGACGGTGAGCCCCAGCGGCTGGCAGCGTTCGCGGATCCAGTTTGGTGCGCCCCCCACGCTGTCGATATCGCCGGTGACTACGCCATCGAGTTGCCACTCCTCCTTGAGCCGTGCCAGTGCCCGCTCATAACCGAGATCGAACGGCGCTTCTATGGTGACCAGCAGATGGGGCAGCCCGAGGGCTTCCGCCTGACGGCGCACCAGCGGCAAGGGGTGAGCGAGAAATCGGGGCTCTGGCGGGGCAAAGGTGGTCAGTGCCATCACCTGATGGCCCGCTTGACGGGCATGACAGAGGGCCAGCATGGCATCTTTGCCACCGCTCCAGAGCAGGATGACGCGAGACATGGATGAGATTCCAATGGTGAACGAGGGGGCATGCTACCCAGCGGCGGGGGCAGAGGTAAAGGCATAGTGTCCGGAAATGGCGGCGGGGAAATGGTTGGGGTCACAGAGCGGGAAAAAAGCAGGCCCCCGAAGCGGGGGCCTGTATTGCAATAGCGTGGTAAACGCCGCTGCGATTAGAGCAGGATGCTGGTGAGGATAAAGCCCAGCGAGCAGGAGGTCACCACCCCGATCAGCCCCGGAATGATGAAGCTGTGGTTGATGATGAACTTGCCGATGCGGGTGGTGCCGGAGCGGTCGAAACCGATACAGGCCAGATCGCTCGGGTAGGTTGGCAGCACGAAGTAGCCGTAGCTGGCTGGCAGGAAGGCGATCAGCAGCTTCGGCTCGACACCCAGCGCCAGACCCATGGGGGCGATGGCGGTGAGGGCGGCTGCCTGGCTGTTCACCAGCTTGGAGATGAGGAACAGCACCAGGGCGTAGGTCCAGGGCTGGGCCTGTACCACATGGGCCAGAGTCTCTTTGAGCAGCGGCATGTGAGCCTGGAAGAAGGTCTCACTCATCCAGGCAACCCCGAATACGGAGAAGATGGCGACCATGCCTGCCTTGAAGACGGCACCGTTGGCGATCTCGCCCGGCTTGACCTTGCAGCGCATCAGGATGATGGCACCGGCGATCAGCATCATCATCTGGATCACCAGGTTCATGGAGAGCGGGCCGGTTTTGTCCTTGATGGTGAACACTGGACGCAGACCTTCGTTGGCACCGAGCAATACCACGGCAGCGATGGCGGCGAAGAAGATCCAGGTAGACCAGTAGGCCTCTTTCGGGAACTTGGTGTTGAGCAGGGTTTCACCACCGCCGTAGATGAAGGCGCGCTGCTCCGGGTCTTTTATCTTGGCCTGGAACTCTTCGTCCTTGTCCAGATCCTTGCCGCGACGCAGGCTCCACAGGGCCGCCACGATGACACCGGTCAGGGAGGAGGGGATGGCGATCATCAGGATGTCGAGCAGGCCGTAAGCCTGACCGATACCATGACCGGCCGCCAGAATGGAGACCATGGAGACCACGGCAACGGAGACCGGGGAGGCGCAGATGGCCATCTGGGAGGCAACGGAGGCGACAGCCATCGGACGCTCGGGACGGATGTTCTTCTGCAGCGCGATGTCAGCGATGATGGGGAACATGGTGTAGACCACGTGGCCGGTACCGCACAGGAAGGTGAGGGTCCAGGTGGTGAGCGGCGCCAGGATAGTGATGTATTGCGGGTGACGGCGCAGCAGGCGCTCGGCCACTTGCATCATCAGGTTGAGGCCACCGGCAGTCTGCAGGGTGGCGGCACAGCCGATCACCGCCAGAATGGTCAGCATCACCTGCACCGGCGGTTCGCCCGGCACCAGACCGAAGACGAAGGTCAGCAGGAAGAGACCGATACCACTGATGAGACCGAGTCCCATGCCCCCAAAGCGGGTACCCAGCAGCAAGCAGCCGAGTACCACTAAAAATTCCATCAAGATCATTCCGTTACCTCGTGTGATTCAACCCATATTGCCGCGGGTAGCCTGAACCATGAATTGTCATTGTCTGTTTTATTTAGCCCAAAAGGGTTAGTTGCTATTCTGCTCCCCTGAAAAAGTGAAAAAATTGAGTTACTTCAATAACTCGATGAATTTTTGATTAAACCACTTAAAAACCACGTACTAACAAAAACATCATTTCTGTCACCAAGTGGTATCACTCGGGGCCAAGCCATCGGGTGGTCATGGCGGTAGAACAGAGCGGCAACAGGGCTGCAGGGGAGGGGCATAAAAAGGGCTCGATTGCGGCAGAAGAGGGTGAAAAAGCCAGCGCTCAGGCTATTTTTGCCAGCAAGGGCTGACTTCGTCGGGTCTGCTCACTTGGCCGCGGGTGCTTGTTGCAGATGGCGGCGCTGATAATCCTCGCTCAGCTTGGCAATATCGAGTCTGGCAATGGCCTGTGCCAACTGTTGCTGCAACGCCTGCTGATCGGGACGAAACATGATGTGCAGGCTCTTGTGTTCGAGGATCTTCGGGTGAAATTGCAATCTGGCGCTGCTCAGCTTGCGATCATGGTTGATGAGCCAGTGAAAGACATCCCGGTCGATCACCGCCAGATCGAGCCGGTCGCGCTGCAATTTGCGCAGGTTGAGCAGGTCGGAATCGACGGCGGCAGTGTTGAGGCGCTTGTTGGCCATCAGGGCATCGAATTCACGGGTGTTGACGTACCCTTCCACCACGCCGATCCGATAGGGGGCGAGATCCGTGAGCTGCTGCCAGGGGATGGGGGGGCCTGAGCGCTGCGCCATACCCAGCACACTGTCGCCTACGCTGGCTGAGCTGCGCCACAGGGTCGGCAGGGTGTCGGAGAGGTACTCGGGAAAATAGCCGCTATAAGGCTGGGTCGGGTCGGCCGCCAGCCGCACTGCCCGCTGCCAGGGATAGAAGTCGAATGTCACTTCCAGTCCCGCCTCGGCAAAGGCGCGTTTGACAATATGACCGGTGAGGCCGCCATCGGGCAGGCTCTGGCTGGTGTAGGGGGGCCACTCCAGGGTAGTCAGACGAACGGGCTCGGCCCACAGTTGAACAGGCATGCAGGACAGTAGTAGCGAGAGCAGCAGGCGATATCCCATAGGCGACGAGTTCCTTGTGCCGGTTGATCCTGAGTATCATCCATAACGGTGACAATAAAAAAGCCGACCCACAGGTCGGCTTTTGCAATGCAGTGGCAAGATGCCGCTGATCAGAACTCGGCGGTACGCGGAGTACGCGGGAACGGGATCACGTCGCGGACGTTGCCCATGCCGGTCACGTATACCACCAGACGCTCGAAGCCCAGACCGAAGCCGGAGTGCGGCACGGTACCGAAGCGACGCAGGTCGCGGTACCACCAGTAATCTTCCTTGTTCAGGCCCATCTCGGCCAGACGGGCATCCAGCACGTCCAGACGCTCTTCACGCTGGGAACCACCGATAATCTCGCCGATGCCCGGTGCCAGTACGTCCATCGCGGCAACGGTCTTGCCGTCGTCGTTGAGGCGCATGTAGAAGGCTTTGATATCTTTCGGGTAGTTCTTCACCACCACCGGAGACTTGAAGTGCTCCTCGGCCAGATAGCGCTCGTGTTCGGAGGAGAGATCGATACCCCAGGAGACCGGGAATTCGAACTTCTTGCCGCAGTTTTTCAGCACTTCGATGGCGTCGGTGTAGTCGATCTGGGCGAAGTCGGAGGAGACGAAACGCTCCAGACGGCCGATGGCATCCTTGTCCACGTGCTGGGCGAAGAACTCCAGATCGTCGCGACGCTCGGTCAGTACGGCGTTGAAGACATACTTCAGCATGGCTTCGGCCAGTGCGGCGTTATCTTCCAGATCGTTGAAGGCCACTTCCGGCTCAACCATCCAGAACTCGGCCAGGTGGCGGCTGGTGTTGGAGTTTTCAGCGCGGAAGGTCGGGCCGAAGGTGTAGACCTTGGAGAGTGCGCAGGCATAGGTTTCGGCGTTCAGCTGGCCGGATACGGTCAGGAAAGCTTCTTTGCCGAAGAAATCTTCGTTGTAGTCCACCTTGCCGGCGTCGGTGCGCGGCAGGTTTTCCATGTCCAGAGTGGAGACGCGGAACATCTCGCCGGCACCTTCGGTGTCAGAGGCGGTGATGAGCGGGGTCGCAACCCAGAGGAAACCCTCTTCGTGGAAGAAGCGGTGGATGGCTTGCGCCAGGCAGTGACGAACGCGGGTCACGGCGCCAACGATGTTGGTGCGCGGGCGCAGGTGGGCCTGTTCACGCAGGTATTCGATGCTGTGGCGCTTGGCGGCCATCGGGTAGGTATCCGGATCTTCGACCCAGCCGACTACCTTCACCTCGGTCGCCTGCAGTTCGAAAGCCTGGCCGCTGCCCTGAGAGGCGGCAACCACGCCGGTCACTTCCACGGAGCAGGCAGTGGTCAGACGCAGCACTTCATTCTCGTAATTGGCCAGGGTATTGGGGACAACTGCCTGTACCGGATGGAAACAGGAGCCATCGGAAATGGCCAAAAATGAGATCCCCGCCTTGGAATCACGGCGAGTCCGGATCCACCCTTTGACAGTTTGGGTGGTGCCGACCGGATACTTACCGGCCAGCACATCTACTACGGATGCGTGCGTCATCGAAATATTGTCTCCAGCTTGTTCTTGCAGCGCTATTTGCAACACTAGGGAGTCTGGCCCGGGCACAGATGGCCCACCATGGCAGACTAAGCCGTCAATCTTACCCGCGCGGGTTTGATAAACAAGCAAAAATGTCGGACTCTGGTGGGGTTTTCGGCATGGTTCACTCAACAAGAGTGTCACGGGCGCAGGAGAGGTGGGTGAAAGATCGGCGGCATGGGCCAGATTGGCTGACACGGGTGTTGCAGGGGCTGGTGATGCTCTGCTGGGGTGGCTTTATCGTGCTGCTCTCCCTTTACCACTATGCCCGCCCCGAAATTGCCTACGGTTTTCTGGTCTATGGCGGGATCGAGGTGCGCGATTATTGGGACCCGGCCCTTACCCCCTGGCTGGTCTACGGGCTCTGGAGCTGCTGCGCCCTGACGCTGGCGGTGTTGCTGCTGGAGCGCAAGCGCAGCCGCCGTCAGGATGACTCCCGGCATGTCAATCTGGCCATCCTGCTATTGGTGCTGATCGCCAGCTTGCTCTTTTACTACGTCGGTTAAGCGCCCGCCTCAGCGGGGCTGATCCGGTTCCTGCCTGCTGGCCTTGGTGCGCTTGCCGAGCTGTCGCTCCACACTGTCGAGCATCTGGTTGTAGGCCACCGCCACCCGGCCAATCTCGTCGCCGTCATCCCCCTCCAGCCGGTGGCCGAAGTCGTGCAGGTCGGTGGCCTCTTCCATGGAACGGGTCAACTGGTTGAGGGGGCGCACGATCCAGGTGCGGATGACCCAGAGGGTCAGCAGCAGTCCCACCCCGAAGATGCCGGTGAGGATCAGCGCCGAGGTGAGGATATTCTGCTCGACCCGGGTAAACAGCGAATCGAGGGAGTAGTCAAAGCGCACCGCACCAAGCACGGTGTTCTCCGGTACCAGATGACAGCTGGTGCAGTCGGTGCCGCGAAAATCCTTCTTGGCCAGCAGCGGTCGAGTGACCACCAGACGGCTGTGCATGCCGTTGTGCACCACCTCCAGGCTCCCTTTGCCCGCCAGAGCCAGCTCATCAAACTCATCTTTTACCTGCTCTGTCTCTCGTCCCGGCCCGAACTGTTTGCTCACCGCGTCGCCACGGACGATGCGGGCATCCTCCACATGGGCATGGTCGAGAAATTTGCCGCGCAGGGTATCGCGGGCATCCATCTTGCCGGTCAGCATCAGCATGTTGAGGCCGTCGAAATAGGCTTCGGTCTGCTCGCGGCTCTGCTCCTTGATGAGGGTCAGGATGAGATCGCGCTCGCGCACTGCCTGATAGGCTGCGGAGAAGACCAGTACCATGGAGAAGATGAAGAGCAGGAAAAAGTTGATTTTGGCAGCAATGGAGAGGCGCATGAGCAGTCTTTCTTGATGGTAAAACCGCAGCAGTTTACCCCTCTTGGGGCCTCAGGTCTGGTGTTTTGCTCACATTACGGCAAGTGAAACTGCACTGAAGTGGATAAAGTTGCCCTCTTTATATATCAAATGCGGGTAGTCAAACGGGCGGCAGCGATGGCCGCCCGCTGCTTGCATTAAAACTCGCCCGCGGCGATGGCCTGACGGATGGCACCGGTCAATACCCGCAGCTCTTCAGGGGGGATGACGAAGGGGGGCATCAGGTAGACCAGCTTGCCAAAGGGGCGGATCCAGGCGCCCAGTTCGACAAACTTGCGCTGGATGCGCGCTACATCCACCCGCTCTTTCATCTCCACCACCCCGATGGCGCCGAGCACCCGCACATCCGTGACCGCCGGGTGCAGGGTCAGCTCTACCAGTTCTGTTCGCAGCTGATGCTCGATGGTGCGCACCCGCTCCTGCCAAGGTGAGGCCAGCAGCAACTCGATGGAGGCGTTGGCCACCGCGCAGGCGAGCGGGTTGCCCATAAAAGTGGGGCCGTGCATAAAGACGCCCGCCTTGCCGTCACAGATGGTGCGGGCGACATGCTCGGTGGTCAGGGTCGCCGAGAGGGTGAGGTAGCCGCCGGTAAGCGCCTTGCCCAGACACATGATGTCGGGGCTGATCCCCGCCCAGTCGCATGCAAACAGCTGGCCAGTGCGGCCAAAGCCGGTGGCAATCTCGTCGGCAATCAGCAGCACGCCGAATTCGTCGCACAGGGCGCGCACCCACTGCAGGTAGCGGGGGTGATAGAAGCGCATGCCGCCAGCGCCCTGCACTATGGGTTCGAGCACAATGGCGGCAATCTCCTCGTGATGATCGGCCATGAGTGTCGCCAGCTCCACCACGCACTGCTCGTCCCACTCGGCGTGGAAGCGACAGCTCGGCGCATCGACAAAATAGTGTTCCGGCAGAAACCCCTTGTAGAGCTCGTGCATGCCGCCATCGGGATCGCAGACGCTCATGGCGCCAAAGGTGTCGCCATGATAGCCGCTGCGCAGGGCGACAAATTTGGCTCTGGGCGTCCCTTTGGCGTGCCAGTACTGCTGCGCCATCTTGAGCGCCACTTCCACTGCCACCGAGCCGGAATCGGCCAGAAATACCCGATCAAGCCCCTTTGGAGTGATCTCCACCAGCTTGCGGCAGAGCTCGACCGCCGGGGCGTGGGTGAGGCCGCCAAACATCACGTGGGACATCTTGCCGAGCTGGGCGGTGGCGGCGGCGTCCAACTCCGGCACCTGATAGCCGTGCACGCAAGCCCACCAGGAGCTCATGCCATCCACCAGTTCACGGCCGTCGCTGAGGGTGATGGTCACCCCTTTGGCGCTGGCCACTTCATAGCAGGGCAGGGGGTGAGTTAGGGAGGTATAGGGGTGCCAGATGTGGTGCAGGTCGAATTCTTGGCTGTTCATTTGTTGTTCTATTGTCAATTGGTTTGATCTGGTCGGTGTTGACAGTCTACGCGTGCTCTCTACACTAGCCAACAATTTCAGCCACTTGGCACTGCGCATCACCTTGAGCGCGCGGGCCTGGCGGCGGGTTCTGTGGCCGTCCATCCCAAGATGGCGGGCGCAGGATCCCACTAATAACAACCGGAAGCCATGTATGAATGCTCTCACCGCGGGTGCCCACGCCCTTCGTCATGACTGGACTCTCGCCGAGGTTCAGGCCCTGTTTGCCCTGCCGTTCAACGATCTGCTGTTTCAGGCCCAGACCGTCCACCGCGCCCACTTTGACCCGAATGAAGTGCAGGTGAGTACTTTGCTCTCCATCAAGACCGGCGCTTGCCCGGAAGATTGCAAATACTGCCCCCAGAGCGCCCGTTACCACACCGGGCTCGAAGCCGAGCGGCTGATGGAGGTGGAGAAGGTGCTGGAGCGGGCCCGCGAAGCCAAGGCCAACGGCTCGTCCCGGTTCTGCATGGGGGCCGCCTGGCGCAACCCCAAAGAAAAAGACATGCCCTACATCATCCGGATGATCGAGGAGGTGCGCGGGCTGGGGATGGAGACCTGCATGACCTTGGGGATGCTTACCGCCGATCAGGCGGCGCGTCTGGGGGCCGCGGGGCTTGATTATTACAACCACAACCTCGACACCTCGCCGGAGTTTTACGGCGAGATCATCTCCACCCGCACCTATCAGGATCGGCTCGATACGCTGGATCATGTGCGCAGCGCCGGCATGAAGGTCTGCTCTGGCGGCATCGTCGGCATGGGTGAGCAGGCCAAAGACCGTGCGGGCCTCTTGATGGCGCTCGCCAACCTGCCGCGCCACCCGGAGAGTGTGCCCATCAACATGCTGGTCAAGGTGAAGGGAACGCCGCTGGAGAACGAGGAGAACCTCGATCCGTTCGAATTTATCCGCACCATCGCGGTAGCGCGCATCATGATGCCCGCCTCCCATGTGCGCCTCTCAGCCGGGCGGGAGAAGATGAATGAGCAGATGCAGGCGATGTGCTTTATGGCCGGGGCCAACTCCATCTTCTATGGCTGCAAGCTGCTGACCACTCCTAACCCGGACGAGAACAGCGACATGCAGCTGTTCAAACGACTCGGTATTCGTCCCGCCCAGCGCGCCCAGAAACCGGATCAGGTTCAAGAAGAGGAGCTGCTGGCCGAGGTGAGCCGCCAGAGCGAGCCCACCGAGATGTTTTATGACGCCACCCGCCCCCGTGCAGGGGCTGCGCGGTCATGAACGGCCCTGCAGTAACGGGCCCTTTTGTGTTGGGCACAGCGCTGGCCGAGCGCGAGCAGGTGGGTCTGCTGCGCAACCGCATCGCGACCGACGGGGCGAGTGGCGGGCGGCTCAAGGTTGCGGGGCGCGACTACCTCAATTTTTCCGCCAACGACTATCTGGGACTGGCAGAACACGGCGCCATCAAGGCCGCCTTCAACGCGGGGATTGAACGCTATGGCGCGGGCTCCGGCGCCTCGCCGCTGGTGACCGGGTACAGCCGTGCCCACCAACAGCTTGAGGAGACCCTGGCCGAGTGGCTCGGGGTGGAGGCGGTGCTGCTGTTCAACTGCGGTTTTTCGGCCAATCAGGCGGTGCTCAAAGCGCTGCTCGGCAAGGAACATCTGCTGTGGCAGGACAAACTCAACCACGCCTCTTTGCAGGAGATGGGCAGCCAGCTCCCTTGCAAGATGAAGCGTTTTGCCCACAACGATATGGCGGTCCTTGAACGGCAGCTTGAGCCAAATCGCGGGCTCATCGTCTCGGAGGGGGTGTTCAGCATGGACGGGGATCAGGCCCCCTGGGGTGAGCTCGCAATCCTCGCCGCCCGGAGCGGCAACTGGCTGATGATCGACGATGCCCACGGCCTCGGTGTGCTGGGGCCTGAGGGGCGCGGCACCCTGGCGGCGCAGGGAGTAAATCCTGCCAACGTGCATATCCAGATGGGCACCTTTGGCAAGGCGCTTGGCGTCGCTGGCGCCTTTGTCGGCGGCAGCCGCGAGCTGGTGGAGTATCTGGTCAACTTCGCTCGCCACTATGTCTACAGCACCCATATGCCCGCCGCGCAGGCTTGCGCGGTGAGCAAGAGCATCGAACTGGTGCGCGCGGCTGATGAGTCCCGCGCCCATCTTGGCCAGCTGATCGCTCGCTTCCGGCAAGGGGCAAAGGATCAGGGTTGGCAGCTTGGCGCGAGCGATACCCCGATCCAGCCGCTGCTGGTGGGGGAGAGCAGTGTTGCCCTGCAACTGGCAGAACGGCTGCGGGAACGCGGCGTCTGGGTGAGCGCCATCCGCCCGCCCACGGTGCCAGTCGGTACGGCCCGGCTGCGCATTACCCTGAGCGCGGCTCACCGCGAGCAGGATGTGGAGCGCCTGCTCGATGCCTTGGGGGTCTGCCCTGCAGTTACAACGCTTGGGGAGGCTCACTATGGCTGAGCGTTTTCAAACGGTCGACAAGGCGCAGCTTGCTCGCCGTTTTGGCGCCGCCGCTCGTCATTACGATGCCCACGCCCGCTTTCAACAGGAGGTGGGTCAGGCGCTGTTGGAATGGATGCCAGACAGGCTGGTTGGCACTGATCTGACGGTGAGCGGGCTGGATCTGGGCTGCGGCACCGGCTTTTTCTTGCCCCAGCTGGCGAACCGTTGTCACCAGCTGGTGGGGCTGGATCTCGCCCCCGGCATGCTGGCGCAGGCCGCCTTGCGTGGCAGCGGCGCCCGCCTGCTCTGCGGTGATGCGGAGCAGCTTCCTTTCGCCGACAGCGCGTTCGACTGGGTTTTCTCCAGTCTGGCGTTGCAGTGGTGCGAGCGTCCGGCCCAGGCTTTTGGCGAGTTGCTGCGGGTGGTCAAACCGGGCGGCCAGATCTTTTTCTCGACCCTGCTCGATGAGTCACTCTGGCAGTTGCGAGCCGCTTGGCAGCAGCTTGATGGTCGCGCCCATGTCAATCGCTTCCTCAGCCTGCCACAATTGGAGCAGGCGCTGGCTAGCGCCGGGGTATCTGCTCCCGAGCTGCGTTGTATCACCTGGGATCTCGCCTATCTTGAATTGCCGCAGTTGTTGCGCGATCTCAAGGGGATTGGGGCCAATCAGATCAATGACAATCAGGGGAGTGCCGCCCCGGCCGGTCTGAGTGGTCGCGCCAGATTGCAGCAGCTGGCGCAGGCGTATGAGGTGTTTCGCCAGCCCGATGGCAGGCTGGTCGCCAGTTATCGGGTGTGCCTCGGCCGCCTCAGCAAGCCTCGCTGAGCGCCGGGAATCGCATTGTGTGCAGGGTAGTCAACGGGCCCTGCCAAGGAGAGAACCGTATGAAATCATTCTTTATCACCGGCACCGATACCGATGTGGGCAAGACGCTGGTGGCGCGCACCCTGCTGCGCGAATTCAGCGCACAGGGAATCAAGTGCGCGGGTTACAAGCCGGTCTCGGCCGGATGTGCTCGCACTCCGGACGGGCTGCGCAACCTGGATGCCGTTCTGTTGCAGGAGGCGGCGAGTCTGCCGCTGCCCTATGAGGTGGTCAATCCGTTCGCCTATGAGCCGCCGATTGCGCCCCACATCGCCGCCAGCGAGGCGCGCCAGCCTATCACCATGCAGGGGTTGAGCGAGGGGCTACGCAAGATTGAACAGGCTGGGGCCGAACTGGCGGTAGTGGAAGGGGCGGGGGGCTGGTATTTGCCGCTCGATCGCAAGCATCTGCTGTCGGACTGGGTCAAGCAGGAGAACATGGCGGTGATCATGGTAGTGGGGGCCAAGCTGGGTTGCCTCAACCATGCGTTGCTCACCTTTGCCGCCATTCGCAATGATCAGCTGCCGGTGGCGGGGTGGGTAATTAATCGGCTCCATGGTTCCATGAGCCATTATCAGGAAAATCTGGACACCCTGAGGGGCTTGCTGCCAGCTCCCTTCCTCGGCGAAATTCCGTTTATAAACAATCCACTTGAAGCCGATTTGCAGGGGCGTCTCGATATCTCGCCGCTACTTTGACGGCATATTCAGCGAACATTCATCGAATCTCCCTAGAATGTCGACATTAACATGATCAGGTGGGGATCCCGAGTGATCCCCGGTCATGTCCCTTATCTTCACAAGGAGTCTATATGAAGCGAATTATGCTATTCCTGGTGACCAACCTGGCCGTCATGCTGGTGCTGGGGGTGGTACTCAATATCCTGTTCTCGGTTCTGGGGATCAACAAGTCCAGCATTTCCGGGCTGTTGGTGTTCTGTGCCGTGTTCGGTTTTGGGGGTTCCTTTATCTCCTTGCTGATGTCCAAGTGGATGGCCAAGCGCAGCTATGGCGTCCAGGTCATCGAGCAACCCCGTAACGAGACCGAGCACTGGCTGGTGAGCACTGTGGCCCGTCAGGCCCGCGAAGCGGGTATCAAGATGCCGGAAGTGGGGATCTACGACTCTCCCGAGATGAACGCCTTTGCGACCGGCGCTCGCCGCGATGATTCGCTGGTGGCTGTCTCCTCCGGCCTGCTCTACAGCATGAGCCGTGACGAGGCGGAAGCGGTACTGGCCCACGAGGTGAGCCACGTGGCCAATGGCGACATGGTGACCCTGACCCTGATCCAGGGTGTAGTGAACACCTTCGTGATGTTCTTCGCCCGTATCGTGGCTGGCGTGATCAGCAACTTCTTCAGCTCCAACAACGAGGAAGAGAGCAGCAGTACCGGCGGTTTTGCCTACATGATCACCGTGTTCGTGCTGGAGATGCTGTTCGGCATTCTGGCCTCCATCATCGTCATGTGGTTCAGCCGTCAGCGTGAGTTCCGTGCCGATGCCGGTGCCGCCAAGTTGGCCGGTCGCGACAAGATGATTGCCGCCCTTGAGCGCCTCTCCCGCGGTGCCGAGCCACAGCTGGAAGGCTCCATGATGGCTTTTGGCATCAACGGCAAGCGCTCCATGAGCGAGCTGTTCATGAGCCACCCGCCCATCGAGCAGCGTATCGCCGCCCTGCGTGGTTGATAGATACTGAATGACGGGGATACCCTGCATAAAAAACGGCTGCCTTCGGGCAGCCGTTTTGCTTTTCAGCGTTCTTTAAAGCTTGAAGTGCCCCATCTCCTGGCGCAGTACCCGTGACAGCTGCTTGAGCTTGGCCGCCTCTTGGGACACGTGGCGGGCGGCATCCCCCGACTGCTCCGAGAGGGAGGTGATGTTGCCGACGGTAGAGACCACCTCGTTGGCTGCGGTGGACTGCTCGCGCAGGGTGTGGCTGATCTCCCCCATCAGGCCGGTGAGGTTGGAGGCGTGGCTCTGGATGCTGGCGATCGCCTCGCCGGTCTGGTTGGCCAGCGTGACCCCGCGAGAGACGTTGTTGACCGTGTTCTCCATGCTGCGGATGGAGGCATCGGCCCCGCTCTGGATTTTGCTGATCATCCCGGTGATCTGCTGGGTTGAGGCCGCCGAGCGACTGGCCAGATTGCGCACCTCGTCGGCCACCACCGCAAAGCCGCGACCCTGTTCACCGGCCCGCGCCGCCTCGATGGCCGCGTTGAGGGCCAGCAGGTTGGTCTGATCGGCGATGCCGCGGATCACCCCGATGATCTCCGAAATCTGCTGGGTATGGCCGTTGAGCTCGGAAATGGTGCTGGCCGCATCCCCCACTGTGGTGGAGATATTCTCGATGCTGCCGAGAGTCTCTTTAATGACCCCCGAACCCTCCTCCAGGGTATTGGCGGAGACCTTGCTCAGCTCGTCGGCATGGGTGGCGTTGTCGGAGAGGTGGCTGATGCTCACCACCAGCTCCTCGATGGCGGCGGCCATGGTCTGGGTGCTGGTTTGCTGATCGGTGGCAAACTGGGCGGTCTGCTCGGCAATTTGGGCGATGCTGTCGGCAGAGTGGGACAACTCCTCGGTGGAGTGGGAGACCTTGGCGATGATCCCCTTGAGGGTGGTCTGCATACTGCCGAGCAGACCGATCAGGCTCTCTTTCGATCCTGGCGGCACCTTGATGGGGCGCGAGAAGTCCCCTTCCGCCATCATATGGAGATCGGTCTTGAGCTGCTCGACCGAGGTGCCCACCAGATCGAGCAGGGAGCGATAGGTGCGCCAGAGGAAGAACATCAACACCAGACCGAGGGCGATAAAGAGATAGCGCAGCATGTCGGTATTGGCGATGGCGCTCTCGACTGCCTCATGGTTGCGCTGCTCCATCATCACGTAGAAGTCATCGATGGGGGACATGATGCGCCCCTTGTTCTGGTGATAGGCTTTGTCATGCATCATGGCGATGGCTTTTTGCTGGTTGGCAACCGGATCGCCATCGGTCTGCTGCACCAGCTTGAAGGCGGCGACCTCGGTGTTGACCAGCGCATCCGAGTTGTTTTTGGCCTCGTTGAGCTTGGCGAGTTCAGCATCGGTGAAACCGGCATCCTTCATCAGATCGATCAGGCCGCGGCGAACATTGCTGTCGGGGCGAGGATTCTGGCCGTTGGCCGCGACAAAATCCCAATAGATACGGTTGTAGCCATCCGGTCTCGGCTGTTCGCCGTTGCGAATGGCCAGTATCCGCATGTACTGCTGCTCGTAGGCTGGATCCTTGGTGATGACGTAGGTGCGACCGAGTCGGGTCATCGGAGGATTGGCGCAGCTCGTCGGCCAGCAGGTAGGAGAGATATTGTTGTCGATAACTCTCTTCCAGTTGTTTACCCGCCCAGCTGTAGGCGAAAAACACCAGTGACAGCAGGATCAGGGTGATGACGGAGAGCAAGAGGTTGAGTTGAAAGGCGGGTTTGTTCTGTTCCATGGTTTGAGCGTCCTTATTCTCACCGGGTAACCCCCTTGGTCAGACGGCAAAGGCCGCTACGTCGGAGGGGTTTTGTTGTTATTGCTGTGAGTATAGAAGTCATCGTCGGCATGGTTGCGCAGGCGGGGCGAGAAAGAGACGAGAATGGAGGAACCGCGGGTCGACAGGGGGGAAAAGGTCGGCCAGGATCGGGGCCCAGCCAGCCTTTTCGTGGCTCGATCACCTTATTTGATGACGATGTCTGTGAGCGGCACGGCGCAGCAGGCAAGGATCTTGCCCTCTGCCCGCTCGGCGGCGGTGATGGCGGGGGCGTCGGGGTGATCCACCTCGCCCGAGATCAGCGTCTGTTTGCAACTGCCGCAGATGCCGGCGCGGCAGCTCCATGGCAGCTCTACACCTTGCTTGTTGGCCTGATCCAGCACTGTGCCCTGATTGTTGCCGGTAAAGGCTTGGGCGCCGATACGCAGTTGCACCGCCTGATGGGGGCGGGCCACCGAGAGAATGGCGCCGCCAAAACTCTCCTGTCTGATCCGTGCGGTCGGAACGCCGAGGGCCGCAACTTTGGCGGCAGCATCGGCCATAAAACCGTGGGGGCCACAGATAAAGACCTCTTTTTCGGCCAGCCCTTTGATCCGTTGCAGATGCTCATCATTGAGTCGTCCTTGCAGCCCCTGCCAGTGGCTATCTGGCTGGCTAAGGATCAGGGTGAGGGTCATCCCCTGCTGCGCCATGGCATGCAGTTCGCTGGCGGCGGGTATGTCCGCTTCGCTGCGGCACAGGTGCATAAAGTGAACCTCTTCCAGTTCCCCGCGTAGCGCCAGGGTGCGCGCTATCGCCAGCATGGGGGTGACGCCGGAGCCTGCGGAGAGCAACAGTAGGTTGCGCTCGGACCCTAAGTGAAACTCGCCAGCGGGGTTGGCGGCCAGCAGCCGGTCGCCCACCTGCAGTTGCTGGTGCAGCCAGTGGGAGATGCGACCCCCCTCTACCTTCTTGACGCTGATGCTGTAACGCTCCGGATGATCTGGCGTGGAGCTCAAGGTATAGCGCCGCTGGATCCGTTCATTTTTGATATCGAGACTGATGGGCAGATGCTGGCCCGGCAGGTAGTCGGGCAGGGGCTCGCCATCGGCGGCTTCGAACCAGAAGGTCTCCAGATCCCGCGCCAGCGGTTCGCGGGCCACGCAGACCAGCTCCCGCTTCTTCGGTGCGGCGGCGGGATAGACCACCGGTCTGGTGCGCTCCAGCACCTCGATCTCGCTGCCAGCCTCAATCCACCCTTCGTTCAGGGCGATCAGGTTCTGGCCGAAGTAGACCTCGCCATCCTCGCCACGGCGGTAGCGGGTAAGGGTGGCCAGCGGCTCTTTCAGGGCGTTGAAGCGATCGGTGCCTGCTTCCACCGTGGTCATGATGCAGCGGCTGCAGGGCTTGACCACCTTGAATTCCACTTCGCCGATGCGGATGCGCACCCAGCTGTCCTCCTCGAAGGGCTGGGTGTTGCTTGCCACCAGATTGGTGCGGAACTGGCTCATCTGGTGCAGGGCATCGGAGCGCAGATTGAGATCCTCAAGGGAAGCCTGGCTTATCAGCAGCAGCGGATAACCGTCGGCAAAGCTGACCCGGGTGCCGGTCTTTTCGCGAAAACGATCCGAGGTTTCACCCAGCCAGAGCAGTTGCACCGTTTCCCCTGCCACCCGGCTTAGCCACCCATCGGCTTTGGGGTCGGTGTGCAGGGCGGTGAAACGGTCGCTCCAGACTCCGGTAGCTTGCGGGGCGCGGCTGAAGTCGGCCTCTTGCAGGGTGAGGGGTTCAAAGCCCGGATAGCGCAGTTGCAAGCCCCCTTCGATGGGGGTAGCCACGACCTGTTGCAGTTGGGGATGGGTTCGGGCGGTGATAAAGGTGCCGTCCGGTTTGACCACCATGTAGCGGCGATCCCCTGCCAGTCCCTCTTCGGTCACCCGGGCGCGAGCCAGCGGCATACCTGCAGTCGATTTGATGGGGTAGAGGTGAATGCTGTCTAGCCTGGGCATCTTCATATCCTTGTGACGCGGCGTGATCGCCTGGAAAAAGTGGAACATAACGGTTCCCCGGCGATCCGGCAATCCTTTCAAGGGGGCGGTCTATAGTTGGGAAAACAGAACAAGAGGGCATCGGGATGAAAATAAGCTGGTTGCTGGCGGGGAGCCTTTTTTGCCACGGGCTCTGGGCGCAGGAGCTGACCCTGACCACGGGAGAGTATCCCCCTTACTGCTCCGAGACGCTGAAATATCAGGGGCTTATCCCTCATGTGGTGAGCGAGGCATTCAAGAATGAAGGGGTGAGCGTCAAGTTCCAGTTTCTTCCCTGGAAGCGGGCCTTTCGCTTGTCGGAGGAGGGGGTGGTGGATGGCACTGTCCACTGGTATGAGTCGAGCGAGCGGCACAAAACCCATCTCTACAGCGATCCCATCCTGAGCGAGACCTACGTCTGGTTCTATCTCAAGTCCGATCCGCTGGAATGGCGTGGCTATCAGGATCTGGCGGATCGCAAGCTGGCTGCGGTCAGTGGCTATACCTACAATGCAGATTTTTTTGCAGCCATCGCGCAGGTGCCGCTGCAGGTGCAGTTCGTCACCCGGCTGCGCCAGAGTTTCGATCTGCTGCTCTCCGGCCGCGCCGACCTGACGCTGGAGAACATCGATGTTGGCTACTACTCCCTGCGTCAGTTCTACCCGGCCAGCACGGTCGATCTCTTTGCAACCCATTCAAAACCCGTGATGAAAGTTGAAGGTCACCTGCTGATCAGCCGCAAGCGTGCCAACGCTGACGAGCTGATCAAAACCTTCAATCGGGGGCTCGCCAAACTGAAAGCCAGCGGTCAACTGGAGAAGATGTTACTTGAGTCACGTTCTGGTCTCTATGAACCATAAAGTGCAACATTTTTTGATCCTGATTCGCTAATCAGTACAAAAAAGCGGCCATTATCGACTCAGTTCCCAGTTTCTAACGCTTTCGCTTCTTCCCCATCCGGCCACCGTCCGCCTCGGCGACACGGTATCAAGCGCCATCGGGTGGGGCCTGTCACACAAAAAGAAGAAAGCAATGTATGAGCAAACAACTGGACATGACCCCATTGCCGGATCTCTCCCTGAAAACGGGAACAGGCCCGGTGCGTACCCGGCTACCCGTTTGGCGGCCGGCCCTGCCACCCTGCAATCACGCCTGCCCGGCCGGAGAAAATATCCAGGCCTGGCTCTCTTTGGCGCAGGCTGGCCGTTTTGAGGCGGCCTGGCAGACCCTGATCGAAGAGAACCCCTTGCCCGCCATTCATGGCCGGGTCTGCTATCACCCCTGCGAGAGCGCCTGCAACCGCGGTCAGGTGGATGAATCCGTCTCCATCCACGCCATCGAGCGTTTCCTTGGCGACGAGGCGCTGGCCCGTGGTTGGCAGCCTGCGCCACCTGCCCCTGCCAGCGGCAAGAAGGTGCTGGTCATAGGCGCTGGTCCCTCAGGTCTCTCCTGCGCCTGGCACCTCAACCGGCTTGGCCATCAGGTGGAGATCCGCGAAGCGGGGCCACTGGCGGGCGGCATGCTGCGTTTCGGTATTCCCGCCTACCGTCTGCCCCGCGATGTGCTGGATCGGGAGGTAGCCCGCATCGTGGCGGCCGGAGTGACCCTGACCCTCAACCACAAGGTGGAGGATGTGCTGCGCGAGCGCGATGAGGGGGGCTTTGACGCCGTCTTTATGGCCATCGGCGCCCATCTGGCCAAGCGGGTCGATATTCCGGCCCGGGAAGCGGGCAAGATCCTCGATGCGGTGAGTTTCCTCGAACAGGCCAGTCTGGCCGAAGAGCAGGGCTTGCCCCCCCCAAAACTGGGAAGGCGGGTAGCGATTTATGGGGGTGGCAATACCGCCATGGATGCGGCCCGTACCGCCCGTCGCCTCGGTGTGGAAGAGGCGATGATCATCTACCGCCGCGATCGGGACCATATGCCTGCCCACGCCTTTGAAGCCGACGAGGCCGAGGAGGAGGGGATCAAGATCAACTGGCTGCGTAGCATCCGCCAGCTCGACAACACCAATATCGAGGTGGAGGTGATGGCGCTGGATGCCGAGGGCAAACCGGTACCCACCGGCAAGTTTGAAACCCTTGAAGCGGACTCCCTTATTCTGGCGCTCGGTCAGGAGGTCGATCTCTCGGTGCTGGAGAGCATTCCTGGCGTGCGGGTCAACAAGGAGGGGGTAGTTCAGGTGGCAGGCAACCTGATGACGGATGTGCCGGGTCTGTTTGCGGGCGGCGACATGGTGCCCTCCGAGCGCACCGTCACCATCGCCACCGGCCATGGCAAGAAGGCAGCGCGCCATATGGATGCCTGGCTGCGCGGTCGCCACTACCACAAGCCGCTCTCCTACCCGCTGGTGGGGCCGGAGCAGTTGCAGCTCTGGTTCCAGACCCACGCCCCGGCCAGCAGCCAGCCGGTCAAACCGGCGTGGGCGCGAGATGACTTTGGCGAGATCATCGGCGGGCTGGATGAGGTGGCCGCCCGCTACGAGGCGGCGCGCTGCTACTCCTGCGGCAACTGCTTCGAGTGCGACGGCTGCTATGGCAGCTGCCCCGAGCAGGCCATCGCCAAGCTGGGGCCGGGCAAAGGTTATCAGGTGGATGCCGAGCGCTGCACCGGCTGCGGTGCCTGCCATGACCAATGCCCTTGTCACGCCATCGAGCTGCGCCAACCGGAGGAGTCCCAATGAAACATGAACTGATCATGGTCGACGGCAACGAAGCCGCGGCCCGGGTGGCCTACCAGCTGAGTGAAGTGTGTGCCATCTACCCCATTACCCCGAGCTCGACCATGGCCGAACTGGCCGATGCCTGGGCGGCAGAGGGGCAGACCAACCTGTGGGGCAACATCCCCACCGTGGTGGAGATGCAGAGTGAAGGGGGGGCGGCCGGTACAGTACACGGCGCCCTGCAGGCGGGGGCGCTCGCCACCACCTTCACCGCCAGTCAGGGGCTGATGCTGATGCTGCCCAACATGTACAAGATCGCCGGTGAATTGACCTCGGCGGTGTTCCATGTGGCGGCCCGTTCGCTCGCGGCGCAGGGACTGTCGATTTTTGGCGACCATCAGGACGTGATGGCGGCGCGCAGCACCGGCTTTGCCATGCTCGCCTCCGGCTCGGTGCAGGAGGCGCAGGACCTGGCCTTGGTCGCTCACAGCGTCACCCTGCAGTGCCGGGTGCCCTTTATCCACTTCTTCGACGGCTTTCGCACCTCCCACGAGGTGAACAAGATCACCGCCCTGCATCGGGATGAAATTCGTGCCCTTATCGACAACGACTGGGTGCGTGCCCACCGTGCCCGGGCGCTGAACCCGGATCATCCGGTGATGCGCGGCACCGCCCAGAACCCGGATACCTATTTCCAGTCCCGCGAGAGCGTCAACCCCTTCTACGAAGCGGTACCTGTGCGGGTGCAGCAGTGCATGGACAACCTCGGCGAGCTGACCGGCCGCCACTATCGACTGGTGGAGTATCACGGCGCGCCTGATGCCACCGACGTCATCGTGCTGATGGGCTCGGGGGCGGCTACCGCCCGTACCACCGTGGATTGGCTCAACCAACAGGATCGCAAGACCGGGGTGCTGGTCATTCGCCTCTATCGCCCCTTCCCGGTACAGGCGCTGCTCGACGCGCTGCCGCAGAGCGTGCGGCGCATCGCCGTGCTGGATCGCACCAAGGAGCCTGGGGCGGGCGGCGAGCCGCTGCTGCTGGATGTGCAGAGCGCGCTGATCGACGGTTTGCAGCGCGGTCTTATCAAGCGGCTGCCCTGGCTCAGTGGCGGTCGCTATGGCCTCTCCTCCAAAGAGTTCACCCCCGCCATGTGCGCGGCGGTGTTTGAGGAGCTGGCATCGGATGCGCCGCGTCCGCGCTTTACCGTGGGGATTGTGGATGATGTGTCGGGGCTCAGTCTGGCCTGGCACCCCATCGGCGATCTGGAGCCCGCCAGTCGGGTGCGGGCGCTCTTCTTCGGCCTCGGTGCCGACGGCACAGTCGGCGCCAACAAGAACAGCATCAAGATCATCGGCGAGCTGGAGGGGTTCCACGCTCAGGGCTACTTCGTCTACGACTCCAAGAAGTCGGGCTCGCGCACCGTCTCCCACCTGCGCTTTGGCCCCGAGCCCATCGATGCCCCCTGGCTTATCGAGCAGGCGAGCTTTATCGGCTGCCACCAGTGGGGTTTTGTCGAGTCGGTCGATCTGCTGGAGCATGCCGCCGAAGGGGCGACCCTGCTGCTTAATGCCCCCTATGAGCCTGAGCGGGTCTGGGCCGAGCTGCCCGAGCGGCTGCGCGCCCGCATCCGCGCCCTCGATATCCGCCTCTACTGCATCGATGGGGATCGGGTGGCCGAGCGCAACGGCATGGGCAATCGCATCAACACCATCATGCAGACCTGCTTCTTCGCGTTGGCTGGCATCTTGCCGCGGGATGAGGCGATTGCGCTGATCAAGGAGAGCATCGAGAAGAGCTATGCCCGCAAGGGACCCGAGGTGGTTGAGCGCAACTTCGCGGCGGTGGACGACACTCTGGCTCATCTCCATCAGGTGGCCATCCCGGCCGGTGAGGAGCAGATCAGCGACTATCCGCTGCCATTGGCTCCCGGCGGCAGCGAGTTTGTCCAGCGGGTGACCGGCGAGATGCTGGCGGGGCGTGGCGATCTGATCCCTGTCTCCATGCTGCCGGTGGATGGTACTTACCCCACTGCCACCAGCCGCTTCGAGAAGCGCGATATAGCCCGCGAGATCCCGATTTGGCATTCGGATATCTGCATCCAGTGCGGCAACTGCGTCTTTGTCTGCCCCCACGCAGCGCTGCGGGCCAAGTTCTACCATCAGGACTGGCTGGCGACCGCCCCCGAGGCAGCGCAGTCGGTGCCCGTCACCGCCAAGGGCTTCCCCGACAGCCGCTACACCTTGCAGCTCTACCCGGAAGATTGCACCGGTTGTGGCCAGTGCGTGCAGGCTTGTCCGGTGCGGGCCGGAGCGGATGAGAGCCATGAAGGCGAGCGCGCCATCGCCATGATGGACAAGGCCCCCCATCTGGCTGGTCAGAAGCAGGCGCTGCGCTGGTTCGAGAGCCTGCCGTGGCCTGCCCGCGAGCGGGTGGATTTCTCCACGGTGCGCGGCACCCAGTTCCTCGAACCCCTGTTCGAGTTCTCCGGTGCCTGCGCCGGCTGTGGCGAGACCCCCTATCTCAAGCTGCTGACCCAGCTGTTTGGCGACCGCATGTTGGTGGCCAACGCCACCGGTTGCTCCTCCATCTACGGCGGCAATCTGCCGACCACCCCGTGGGCCAAGAACGGCGAAGGGAAGGGGCCGGCCTGGTCGAACTCCCTGTTTGAGGACAACGCCGAGTTTGGCTTTGGCTTCCGTCTCACCGCCGATCAGCATCACGGTCAGGCGGTGGCGGCCCTCGAAGTGATGAAGGGGGAGCTGGGCGCCGAGCTGGTCGATACCCTGATTAGTGCCCCGCAGCGGCTGGAGTCGGAGATCCGCGCCCAGCGCACCCGGGTGGCGCAAGTGCGGGAGCGGCTGGAAGAGGTGAAATCCGGCAAGGCCCGCGAGCTGCTGTCGCTTATCGATCAGCTGGTACGCCGTTCGGTCTGGATCATCGGCGGGGATGGCTGGGCTTATGACATCGGCTCATCGGGGCTCGACCATGTGCTCGCCTCCGGGCGCGATGTGAACGTGCTGGTGATGGATACCGAGGTCTACTCCAACACCGGTGGCCAGATGTCGAAATCGACCCCGCTCGGTGCCGTCGCCAAGTTCGCGGCGGGGGGCAAGACGCTGGCCAAGAAGGATGTGGCGCTGCAGGCCATCTCCTACGGCAACGTCTATGTTGCCCGCATCGCCTTTGGTGCCAATCCGCAGCAGGCGCTGCAGGCCTTGCGTGAGGCCGAAGCCTATCCGGGCCCGTCGCTTATCATCGCCTACAGCCACTGCATCGCCCACGGCATCGATATGGAGTTTGGCCTGACCCAGCAAAAACGCGCTGTGGCTTCCGGTCACTGGCCGCTGATGCGCTACAACCCGGTACTGCGTAGTGCGGGGCAGAACCCCTTCAGCCTCGACAGCCTGCGTCCCTCCATTCCCCTCTCTGAATACCGGCAGGAGGAGACCCGTTATCGGGTATTGGCCCAGAGCCATCCGGAGGAGGCCGAGCGGCTGATGCAGGTGGCGCAACAAGTGGCGTGGCAGAAGTGGGCCACCTACGAGGAGATGGCTACCCGCGAAGCCAGCCATTTCCATCCGCCGGTGTGAGAATGGGTGAGTGAAATATAACCAAGCGGGCCATTGGCCCGCTTTTTACAAGTTCATTGGTTACCTATATAAGAATGTTGTTCATCGCTAAGATCCTGAAAATTTTGAATAATAATGTTGATACTTTACATTAGTATGGGCAGGATCTCAGGATAGATAACATGTTGTTATATATCTTTTTATGCCATTAATTATGAGTTCAAATTTAAAGCTGAATTGTGGTTTTTACTAAGTGTTTTATTTTGGCTGTTGGCTTAATATTTGGAGGGGTGATGGAGTTACTTGATAGTTTATTGCAATGGTTAAACGTCAATTGGCGTGCAGTTATAGCGACAATTAGTTTTATTTTGTCTGGCTACTTTGCATACCAAAAAATTGGTAACAAAATAGCGATATCATATCAGGTGCGAAATGGTGGTTACTGTGATGAGCAAATCAATAACATTGTAATATCAAACCGAAAAGATAAAACAATATCGATATGGTCGATAGATGCAGTGATAGAAAATGACATTCAATTTGAGGTTTATAAACCAGAAGCACCTCTGATATTAAAGTCTGGTGAATCTGTGAGTGTGTCGCCCCAGCTTTATTCATACTTAAACTTAGAGGGCGACCGATTTAATCCAGAGCTTCTACGCGAATTCAACTTCGAAGTGCGACACTCGCCTATGCCGCCTGACGGTACTCTTCGAATACCTTGACAGGCTGCCTGAATCCGAGACATTTCCGAGGTCGTAGGTTGAGCCACTGCTCCGCTCTCCTGACATCCTCGTCCGTGACCTCTCTCAGGTCTGTTCCCTTTGGGATAAACTGCCTCAACAGCCCATTGCTGTTCTCGTTCAGACCGCGCTCCCACGAAGAGTAAGGGTGCGCAAAGTAAGTCTCGGCACCCAGCGCTTCCTCTATCGCCTTGTGTTCGGCAAACTCGCCGCCGTTGTCAAAGGTGATGGTATGCACCTGCTCGATGTAGGGAGTTAACATCTCGATTATCGCATCCCGCACCACCCCAGCCTGTTTGCTCGCGACCCGCTTGACCAGATAGAGCCGGCTCTTGCGCTCCACCAGGGTGACCAGTGCACCTGTGCCTTGCTTGCCCAGCACCGTGTCCGCCTCCCAATCACCGAGCCGCTCCCGGCTATCGACGATAGCCGGCCGTTCATCAATAGAGCGGGCTTCCTTGATGGGAGAACGCAGGCTGCTCGCCCCCTTGCGGTAGCGCTTGTGGCCCTGGCGCAGATGGCGGTACAACTGGCCACCCCGGGCTTTGTCGGCGGCCACATGGCGGTATATCCACTCGTGACTCACCATGAGGCCTATCTGCTTGCCCACCGCGCTTATCTGCTCCGGGCTCCACCACCAGGCGAGTGTCAGCTCGACAAACTGGATGACATCGGCAGATAGCCGAGATTTGGCCGCACTGGCCCGTCGGTGGGTGGCGTGCTGATGCGCATTGTCTGGCTGGTAGCCCTGCGGCCCGGCGTTACGACGCAGCTCCCGGTAGAGGGTGGAGCGATGAACGCCAATGGCGCGTGCGGTGGCAAGGATGGACATCCCCTGTGCGCGAAGCACCGATAACTGGTATCGTTGCCCCTCGGTCAACTGCTGATAGCTCATGGTGATACTGCTTTTACTTTGGCGAGCAGAAGGGTACCACCAATCAGCAGTTGGCCACCTCTCGCCATTCATCCATGAGTGTCGCACTTATTATCTGAATTCCCG